>JADJWI010000003.1:0-330057 GCA_016716435.1 Acidobacteriota bacterium
CATGGCCGAGGGGCTACTGCGTTCATGCGCTATAGAGCGAGGGCCGTTATGACTGATGTCGATCTCGATGAGGTGGCCTTTGAACTAAGCGATTTGCTCGGTCGCAAAAACGGCCGTGAATTCAGCCGCCTCACCAACGCATTATCGCGGGATTCGAAGAAATCGAGCGCTTTGTCGAGGAACATGGGCGACTGCCTAGGCACGGGGATGATCTGGATATCTTCGAACGCCTATATGCTGTGAGACTGGATCGCATTCGCGAGTCGAAGGAGTGTCGAAAGGTGTTGAAAGATCGCGATGCGCGAGGTTTGCTGGGCGATCAAGCGGATGTGAGTAAACGCGAGCCTTCCGACGACGAAATACTTTCGGAGCTTGGTTACTCTGGCGGTCCCGAAAACGATCTAAGCCGCCTTGTCCATGTTCGGTCCCGCGAGGAGATAAAGGCGGCAGAGGAGATTGCAAAGCGGAATCCTTGCGAAGATTTCGAGAAATTTAAGCCGATCTTCGACGCAGTTCAGGCGGACTTAGAGGGCGGTAAACGTGAAACTTCTAAGTATGAAAATGATGCCGACGTTAGTTTGGGTGATTTTTTCATCCTTGATGGCCAAACCGCATTAGTTGCGGAGATGGGCGAGCCGTTTATTAGTACATATAATCGTCCGGACAGACGGTTAAGAGTTGTCTACGCTAATGGAACAGAGAGCGATCTGCTTCTGCGTTCGTTGCAACGTGCCCTGAATAAGGACAAAGCAAGTCGTCGGATAGTTGAACCCAGAGACGAACCTCTTTTTTCAGCCATTGAAGAGGACGGAGATGTGGCAACCGGCTACATTTACGTGCTTAGAAGTAAGTCCGAACATCCATTCATAGTCGAGCATCGAAATGTCGTCCACAAGATCGGTGTGACCGGGGAACAGTGAAAAGTCGTATCGCGAACGCGAAGCATGACGCTACGTATCTTCTTGCCGACGTGGATATTGTCGCAACCTTCAAGCTAAAAAACATAAATCCTAAGCGGCTCGAATCAATGATTCACAAGTTTTTCGGCAGTGCTCGATTGGATCTAAAGATAAAAGATCGCTTCGGTGTGGATGTCGCGTCTACGGAATGGTTTCTACTTCCGCTTTCTGTGATCGAGCAGGCTGTCGAGAAAATCACGGAAGGCACTATTGGGACCTTCCGATACGATTCCGAGAGTGCCCGACTGGTTAAGTTAGATTAATGTCGATTTGGTCTTGTCTAAGTTCGACGTGAGGACTTTACGAATTAAGAGCGTCATCTTCGGGCATCCGGCAATAAAGCGCCTAAGGCCCAACGACACATTCATAGCCCAAATAAAGCGCACCGCCAAAGAACTAGGGCTGGCGTGCCTGACGGACTGAGTGTTTGGATACCAAGGTACTAATAGCAAATTTGAAGTGGATGTTGGAAACCTACGAAGCTACCAGATTCATCGATGTGCTTCCGAGTGGTCGAACGCGGCCGATCTTGGTTGAGTGTGAGCTTGCCGATGATAGCGGTGTCTTGGTTGGCAGCTTCGTCGTTAAGGCGTTGGGATTACCCGAGGTCGAAGAGTACGGTCTTTTTGCCGAGACTTTGGGATATTTAGTCGCTGCGGAGTTGGAGATCGAAACGCCAAAACCGGCTCTTGTCCGGCTAAGCAACGAGTTTGTGGCCGCCGTCAACCCGGTACTTCGGCCTCACGGTTTAACCCTGCAACCTGGCATTGGTTTTGGAAGCGAGCATCTCGGATCAGGATTGATCGCTGCGTCATCTGACCAACATCTTAACGCCGAACAAACCGATGCCGCACTGAAAATATTTTGCTATGATCGGTTGATACAAAACGTAGATCGGCAGGAAAGGAATCCGAACTGTTTGATAAAAGCGGTCGAATAATTGCTTTCGATTTTAATGTCGCTTTTAGCTTCCTGCTCCCGGTCATCGGTGATGTTGCCGAACCTTGGGAAGTTTCAAAGCATCAAAGTAAAAGTCCGCACCTGTTCTATCGGGCGTTGAAGGGGAAGAGAGTTGACTTTAAGCCTTTTATCAAGAGCTTCGCCGATCTCTCGCCCGAGCGGGTCAACGAAATGCTGGATGCTATCCCGTTCGGAAATGGCCGCTGGGATGAGCGCATCCGGGAGCATTTCAGATCGATACGAGAAAACACCGCCAAGCTCGAAATCGAATTTGCAAGGAGCCTGTTATGAATAAGATCCCGTACACATATTGCCTAATAAAATACATGCATGACCCAAAGGTCGGCGAAATGCTTAACATCGGAGTCCTCTTGTCATCCCCGGCGGCATCGTTCATCGGCATACGCATGAATCGACACTACGAAAGACTTTCAAAGACATTCGCGGGCTTTGACGGCGAACGTTATCGCGGAATAACAGACGGAATCGAGAGTGCGGTCCAAAGACTGCAACCGAGAACTGATGTTTCCGAGCTATTTCAGGTGAGCGATAAGATCGCAACGGTCGAGGACGTTATCAATATTATTTCCCCTGACCGCGGTCTCAGTATTCAATTTGGGCCAATACTAGCAGGTCTGACAAGAGTCCGGAATTAGAGCTTGACCATATTTTGAACAGGGCGTCGCTTCGCAGTACCCGCGAAAAAGCAAAGGAGGTAGAGACGATGAACAGGTTTGGCATCACTACAAGCGATCCCTCTTCGAGAAACGTATTGATATTTATCTTGAATCAAAGACCTTTGCTTCGGAGTCCTATGAGTACAAATTCGATCACGCCTTTAAGAACGAGAATTGGCATATCCTGAAGCCCGTTACAATGGATTACGCAAGTGCTCAGACAATTCAGGATCGTGCAACAAAGGTCTTAGGTGAAGCATCGGCCCTTGAGGGCAACTCTGAAATTGGCACATATTACATTCTGCTCGGTGAACCTCAGTTGGAATCGAATAAAGCCGCATACAATAAGGCAAAAAATCTTCTCAACAAAATTCCATTAAAAAAGGAAATTATTGAAGAGGATGCCGCCGATGACTTCGCCGAAGAGCTCTCGATTTATATGCAGGACCACGGCGTAACCCGGTCGTCTTAAACACGGCAAATTCGTTCATTTTGATCGGATTTTGCCGGTTTTGGGGAGAAATGGGCTTGCGCGAATGAATTCTGAGGTTGCGCAAATGAATCCTGAGGTTGCGAATGAATGAGGTTGCGCAAATTCCTGAGGTTGCGCAAATGAATCCTGAGGTTGCGCGAATGAATTCTGAGGTTGCGCGAATGAATTCTGAGGTTGCGCGAATGAATTCTGAGGTTGCGCAAATGAATTCTGAGGTTGCAGAAATGAATTATTTGCCCTCAGAAATGAATTATGTGTGCCGGGAAATGATCTCTGCAAGCGCGGGAATCTTTGCTGCGGATGGCGCGGAGAATTTTTACTTTGACGGTTTTTGCCACAGAGTTCACGGAGAGGATCAGAGGTTCTTTTGGGTCGGGGATCGGGTTGCTTTTTGTCGGCGAGCGGGATGGAAATTGTAATTTTGGGACGCGGAAGCGGGGGAAATTTTGGGGCCCTTTTAAATTTTTTTTCGGGGGTTATTTTGGTGTTTTTTGGTGGGGATCTTGTGTCATTTTTGGCAGGTTTTGCGGCGGGCGGGAAACACAATTAGTTGTGCGGGTGGTTTCGGGTGGCCTCAACTAATTGTGTTCAGGCGGTTTAGCCGGACGGGCGAGATCGGCGGCGGAAATGGCTTTGCGGTTCGCGGCCCGGCGAGCGGGCGACGCGGCATGGGCAAAAAAAAGTTCTTGACAGTTTTTTGCGACTTGTGTAAAAAATCGAATTGGGTCTGCCGGAGGCTCCCTATCTCCTGCCAACGGCGACCGAAGTTTTACTTCTGCCATCCGTTTCAGGTGATGTGATCTCCTGCAGCTCCTAAATCAAAAAAGATAGGAGTTAGTAGAAATATGCCCCGAAAAATTGGTGGCCAACATCGCTACCTGAACAGTACCAAACTGTCATTACCTTTCAGAACAAGATAGACGGTCATGCAGCGGCCCTTGCACTTACGCCCGCACAGGTCGCTGCCGCCCAGGACCTCTGCGACGCTTTCATTACGGCCTATACGTTTCACGAATCGGCCAAGGGGACGATGCAGTCCGTTACCGTCTGGCGCGATCTGGTCTTTTACGGTGAACCTACGGGCGATCCAGCCGGAGCACCGCCGGTGTTCGCGGTGGCCGGAAACCCGACCGTTCCTCGAGGAGTTGTAACCCAGTTCTTCGAACTCCGTGACCTGATAGTCGCCGCGCCCGGTTATACCGAAGCGATCGGCGAAGATCTGGGGATCGTCGGCGCCGAAAAGGCTGACGTTATTCCCGAATTGGTCGCTCCGGAGCTCAAGCCTTCGGTCGCATCGGGCTATACGGTAAATCTTAAGGGCAGTATGCAGGGAATGACCGGCATGCGGGTCGAATACCGACGCGCGGGCGGCGATTTCACGCCTGTTGCCTTTCTGACGAACCTTCCGGGCTCGGTCCAGATCTCTCCGGCGGCTCCCGGGCAACCGGAATCCGGCGAGATCAGGGCGGTATTTATCCGTAAGAACGCCGAGTTTGGCAATTGGTCGCCAAACTATCCCGTAACCGTCTCGTAAACCCCGACCTCACCTTCCAAAAACCCCTTCCCAAGCACAAAAGGCCACATTCCACCCCCAATAACCCGCCTCCCATTTGCCGAAAGGCATTTCCCACGAGCGGTAAAGGTGTGTCTGTGGCCTTAAGTTTTTGGCTGAGATCTGAGGCGGCTCTATTGGGCGGTGTTATTCTTCTTCTGAGGGGTCGAAGCGGCGGACGCGCGAGATGGGAATGAGGGCGTCGGTCGGGCTTTCACTTCCGCGGCGGACGAACTCATCGGCATGAAGCCGGAGGTAGTCAAAGAAGCGTTCGAACTCCCGCTGCATGGCGTCCATCTTTTCCCGCATGTTGAGGATGATCTCAACGCCCGCGAGGTTTACGCCGAGGTCGCGGGTGAGAGATAGGATCACCTCAAGGCGTTCCAGGTCGCTATCTTCAAAAAGGCGCGTGTTGCCCTCCGACCGCGAGGGCTTCAGCAGCCCCTCGCGCTCATACATCCGAAGCGTCTGCGGATGTATCTCATACATCTCCGCCACGGCACTTATTGTGTATGTTTTGACACGCTTCTTCATCTTTCTTAGAGTTTCAGAGTTGCGGAGTTACAGAGTTTCGGAGTTTTCGAATTGCTTCTCACTTTCTGTTATCTTTCCGTTTGCGAGCTAAAAGTGGAAATCAGTTTACGCAACCTTCTTTTCGCTTTCGCGGAGAAACTTTGCGAGGGATAAGGTCATTTTTGACACCTCATCTGCAAGGCCATACATTTCCCGGAAATCTTCCTCGCCGCAATACCCAAGCCCTTTCGCTACATATAGATGCGATTGCACTTCGGCCGCAGAACCCCGTGCTAAATTCAGAAAATTAGCGAACTCCGAATTTGTTCTGCGTCCGTGTCCTTCAGCGATATTCGCCATTGTTGAAACCGCAGCCCGGCGGATCTGATCACGCAGCCCAAAATCTTTGGAAAAGGAACCGTCGGATGTCATCCGATAAACACCCATTGTCAATTCCAAAGCTTTTTGCCAGGCCTTAATGTCCTCAAGCCGCGCAAAGCTCGCCATAACTCCTAAACTCCGCAACTCTGAAACTTCCTACCTCTGCAACTCTGCAACTCCGTAACTCTGAAACTCTCCAACTCTGCGACTCTGAAACTTCCTATCTCTGAAACTCTGAAACTCCGCAACTCTGCAACTCCCTGATCACTCCAACCCCATAACCTTTCTCGGGTTTTCCGGGTTTAGCTTTTCAAATTGCCGGAGCAGGTCTTTTGTTTCTTCTGAGATGATCCGCGGCATGGATATTTTTACCTCTACGAACTGATCTCCCCGCAAACTTGGGTTCCTGAGCGACGGGAAACCTCTTTCGCGGAGCCGGAACTTTTGTCCTGATTCGGTTCCCGGCGGTATTTTTAGCTGGGCCTTTCCCTCGACCGTTGGGACCTCGATCTTGGCACCAAGAGCTGCTTCGCTGATCGTGATCGGGACGGTGACGTAAACGTTATCTCCCTTTCGGGTAAGGAAAGGATTTTTCCCAACGTTGGTAACGATAAATAGATCGCCGGGTTCGGCCCCGAGCCTTCCGCCGTGGCCTTTTTTAGGAATGCGGACCCGCGAGCCGGTATCAACTCCGGCCGGGATGCGGATCTTTACCTGCTCGGTCTTCGGGGTCGTTCCTTTGCCGTTGCAAAGCGAGCATGGCGTTCGGCGCCTTCCTGTTCCGGAGCAATCCGGACAATCTTGGGCAAATTGAAGCCTTCCGCCGCTTTTCATTACCTGCCCGGTGCCTTTACAGGTCGAGCATTGGACGAGCGGGCCGCCCGTGTCGCCCGCACCTTGGCATCGGGAGCATTGCTCGCTGCGATTGACGGTGATATTTGTGGTCAGGCCGGAAAATGATTCTTCAAAGCTGAGCGCGAGAGGTATCTCAATATCGCGGCCGCGTTTCGGCATCGCCCGCGGAGGTTCGGGCTGCGGCCGGGGGCCCGCTCCGCTTCCGCCAAAGAGATCTGAAAAGATATCCCGGAAGCTCGAGCCGCCGCCAGCGGTAGATTCTTGCGAAAAATCAAAGCCTGAGAAATCAAACCCCGGCGACGCTCCGCCGCCGCCGGTCGCGCCAGAGGCGAAGGGCGAATCGGCATCGAGATTTTCGTGATAGTAACCAAAGCGGTCGAAAACCTTCCGCTTTTTCTCATCCGAGAGAACGTCGTAGGCCTCCTGGACCTCTTTGAACTTTTCCTCGGCGACCTTATCGTTCGGATTTACGTCCGGATGAAACTTGCGCGCCAGGCGGCGATAAGATTTCTTGATCTCATCCGCCTTGGCGTCTTTCTTCACCCCTAAGGTCTTGTAATAGTCTTTCTTCGTGGCCATCGTAAGGTTCCGGACAAGTTTTGAGGGGCGGTGCGAGAGTTACATTCTAATTGCAAACAACTCGCCGCCGCCCCTCGCCTGGTGCCGAAGTCAATTAGTCCTTCTTTTCCTCTTCAACATCGACGTATTCTGCATCAATGACATCGCCATCGTCCGAAGATGAGGCTGTGCCCGAGTCGCCCTCAGCTCCGGCCGAAGCTGAAGATGCCTGTTCCGCATTTTCATCCGGCTGAGAAGCTGCCTGACTGTAAAGAACCTCTGCGATCTTGTGCGAGGCTGTCTGCAGGCGTTCGAAAGCACCGTTCATCGCGTCTGCATCATCGCCGCCGAGTGCGGTCTTTGAATCAGAGATGGCGGTTTCGATCTCAGCCGCTGCGGCCGCGTCAAGCTTATCTTTATTTTCGGAGAAGCTCTTCTCGACGCTATAAACAAGGCCATCGAGCCGGTTGCGGGCTTCGATCGAAGCTTTCTTCTTCTCGTCGTCGCCGGCGTGCGATTCGGCGTCCTTCATCATCTTGTCGATCTCGTCCTTCGAAAGGCCGCTCGAGGATGTGATGGTTATCTTCTGCTCGCGGCCGGTGCCGACATCCTTTGCAGAGACGTTGACGATGCCGTTGGCGTCGATATCAAAGGTCACCTCGACCTGCGGAACTCCACGCGGTGCCGGCGGAATGCCGACAAGGTGAAACTTGCCGAGCGTTTTGTTGTCGCCGGCCATCGGGCGTTCACCCTGCAGAACGTGGACCTCAACCGATGTCTGGTTATCCGATGCGGTCGAGAATATCTCCGACTTACGCGTCGGGATGGTCGTGTTCCGCTGGATCATTGTCGTCATAACGCCGCCGAGCGTTTCGATGCCGAGAGTCAGCGGAGTAACGTCCAGAAGCAGAATATCCGTCTTCTCACCGCCGAGAACCCCGGCTTGGACGGCAGCACCTAAAGCCACAACTTCATCCGGGTTTACCGACTTATTCGGGTCCTTGCCAAAAAACTCTTTGACCATTTCCTGGACCTTCGGGATACGGGTCGAACCGCCAACGAGAACGATCTCATCGATCTCCTTTGCGGTAATGCCTGCATCCTTTATCGCTTGCTCGACGGGCGGCATAAGCCGCTTTAGGACGGGCTCGACGAGGTTCTCAAACTTTGACCGCGTGAGCTTCATCACAAGGTGCTTCGGCCCGGAGGCATCGGCGGTGATGAAGGGCAGGTTGATCTCGGTTTCCATCGTGGACGAGAGCTCGACCTTGGCCTTTTCGGCAGATTCTTTGAGCCGCTGGAGCGCCATCTTGTCCGAGGTCAGGTCAATTCCCTGGTCTTTTTTGAATTCATCAATGATCCACTTGATCAGCACCTCATCGACGTCGTCGCCGCCGAGGTGGGTGTCGCCGTTGGTCGATTTGACCTCGACAACACCTTCGCCGACCTCAAGAACAGAGATATCGAATGTACCGCCGCCGAAGTCGAAGACCGCGATGGTCTCGTCTTTTTTCTTGTCGAGCCCGTAGGCTAGAGCGGCGGCCGTCGGTTCATTGACGATGCGGAGAACCTCGAGGCCCGCGATCTTGCCGGCGTCTTTGGTTGCCTGCCGCTGAGCGTCATTAAAGTAGGCCGGGACGGTGATGACCGCCTTTTCGACCTTTGCGCCGAGGTAATCTTCGGCAGATTGCTTTAGCTTTTGGAGCACTATGGCGGCGATCTCCGGCGGGCTGTATTGCTTGCCTTCTGCATCAATACGGACGTCGCCGTTCGAGGCCCTTTCTACTTTATAAGGAACCTGTTTTATCTCGCCCTGGACCTCGTCAAACTTGCGGCCCATGAAGCGCTTGATGGAATACAGCGTATTCTCAGGGTTTGTAACTGCCTGGCGTTTTGCTACCTGGCCAACGAGGCGATTGCCGTCCTTGGCAAAGGCCACGACCGACGGGGTCGTCCGGCCGCCTTCCGCATTGGTGATGACGATCGGTTCGCCGCCTTCCATAACGGCCACGACCGAGTTCGTCGTTCCTAAGTCGATTCCGATGATCTTGCTCATTTATCTTTCTCCGCTTATATAATTTCAACACGCCCAATAAATACCGCTATAAATATCCCTTGAGCCTATAAAGAATATAAAGGTTGAGTGTGTTGCTGTCAAGTTTATTTTAGGGCTGAATTGGGGCAAAGAAAAAGCCCTGCCACGATCGGGCAAGGCTTAAGTCTCATTCTGTCGCTCAATTACGGAAGGTACATCATCGGAATGGCTACGTTCTTGTCGATCCTGGCGTTGAACCAGGACATATCGCGGACGACCAGAGCACCAAAGGCCGGATCGTTAACATAAAGGGTCCCGTCTTCATCAACACCGCTAACCACGATGATATGATTTACGCCGTTCCATTGCCCGGCTGCCCAGATCGGCCCGACCGAACCGAGGTTGTTTTCAATAAAGAGCCAACTGAACGTCTGGTTGACCTGAGGAAGGGTCTCAAGCCCCATGTCGCGAGCCAGATCAATGAACTCACTGGCCTGGATACCCTGATCATCGTCATATTCCTGCGGAAGCGGATGTATGCAGGCGGCTCTTTTGTAGCCGAAAAGCATACGCGCCGAAGCGTGCCAGCAGCTATTTTGCCGTTCCTGCATGATGTGCATAACATCTAATCTCATTTGAATCTCCTGTCTGCATCCGAATAATAGAGAAGCCGAACGAAAAACATCATAACGACTTTCAGGCAAGACGCAACCGGTAGATAGAATTTGCCAAGCGGGACCGATGTAAGTTGTCGGTTGTCGGATGTCAGACCGCAGGAAGGTAGTGGTCAGCAAAATCTGGAACTTCAATTGCGGCCAGCTAAAGCTGGGACTCCATACTCTGGAACTTCATACTCTGGAACTCCATACTTCGGAACTCTGAAACTTCGCAACTCTCGAAACTTCGCAACTTCGCAACTTTGAAAACTTTTACTTCCCGTAAACGGCTTCTAGGAGGTGTTGGCGGCGGGGGAAGTGCATGAAGATGCCGATGATACCGATGATGAACCAGAAGAAAAAGTATTGGTAGCCGAAGGCGATGGCGAGGACGAAGCCCATCAGCGAGATGGATTCGCAGACGGCGCAGGCGACGATGAGGCCGGTCATTACGTAGCTCATCTTACGTTCGGCGATGGCATGTTCCTGTGCACGTTTGCGCAGAAAAAAGAGACAGCGATGTTCAGAAAGGCGAGGATGCCGAACATCAGAACTAGCAGCGGATTTTCGCCGAGCATCGGCTGGATAGGCGGGCTCAGGATGCCGGGGCGGATGACGAAGACGACTCCGAAAAACATCACCTGAGACATCAGGAGAACAAGCCAGAGGATCATCATCGTCCGGAAGCGGGCGTCAACTTCGGTTGTGTCGTGCTGCATAGCTTTAATCGGTGGCGGCGATCTCCTCTTGCAAGAGCTGCCGCTGATAGAGGTCGGCATATTCGCCTCCGAGAGCGATGAGCTCTTCGTGGGTGCCGCGTTCAATTATACGCCCGCGGTCAAGCACACAGATAATGTCGGCATCGCGGATGGTCGAAATGCGGTGCGAGGCGATGAGCGTCGTCCGGCCGGAGCGGACCTCGCGGAGATTGCGGAGGATCGCCTCTTCGGTCTGCGTATCAACGGCCGAGAGCGAATCGTCGAGTATCAAAATGCGCGGGTCGCGATAGACGGCACGGGCGATGGCGGTCCGCTGTTTCTGTCCGCCGGAGAGCGTTATGCCGCGTTCGCCGACGAGCTGTTGGTATTTGTCAGGAAAGCCGCGGACGTCCTCGGCAAGCCCGGCGATCTCGGCCGCTTTTTCAACCGATATCTTGCTCTCCGCGTCCTGCTCGGAGCCGAAGGCGATGTTTGCGGCGAGCGTATCGGAGAAAAGAAACGTCTCCTGCGGGACAAAGCCGATCGCCCTTCGGAGCTGCTCGATGGGAAAACTGCGTGCCGGCCGGCCATCGATGAAGAGCGTGCCCTCGGGTGCATCGAGGAGCCGCGGAATGAAATTGAGCAGCGTCGATTTGCCGCTGCCCGTACGCCCGACGAAAGCGGCCGTTTGGCCGGGCTCGATCTTGAGGCTAATGTCGGAGACGACGGGCCGGCCGTCATAGCCGAAGGTCAGGTTGCGAAACTCGATGCCGCCGCGGATCGCGGGCTGCTCTCGGGCTTCGGGCGAGTCCTTGATCGTCGGTTCCGTCTCAAGCACGGCGTTGAAGCGCTTGAGGCTGGCGGTGCCGCGTTGGTAAAGATTGACGACGTAGCCGAGAGCGATGAGGTACCAGATCATCCGCTGCAGATAGAGGATAAAAGCGGTGAAATCGCCGGCCGTTATCTCGCCCTCGACCGCCATCGGGACGCCGACCGCGACGATGATCACAAACCCAAGCCCGATGAAAAAGAAGAGCAGCGGCCGCATCGCCGCCGAGAACTTCACGAGCTGAAGATTGCGCGTCGCGTATTCCTCATTGAGCTGTTCGAAGGCAGCGATCTCCGTATCCTCGCGGGCATATGCGCGGACGACGCGGACGCCGGAGATGTTCTCTTGCGCCCGGGCGGTGATATCGGAAAAGAACTCCTGGATCTTCTCAAAGCGGACGTGGATCTGCTGGCCAAGGAACTTGACCGTCAGCGAAACGAGCGGCAGCGGGATGAGCATCAGTAGCGTCAGCTTAACGGAGATGTTGAAAAGGATCGGGAGCGTTATGGCGAGTGCGAAGACGGCCTGGAACGTGTAGAGGATCATCGGCCCGACGATCTGGCGGACGGCCGCGAGGTCGTTGGTCGCCCGCGCCATCAGGTCGCCGACGCGGGTGTTCTGAAAAAACTCGAGCGGCTGATGGACGACCGCGGCGTAGAAATCGCTCCTCATGTCGAACTCGATGTGGCGCGAGGTATTTATCAAGAGCCGCCGCTGCCAGAAAAGAAAAATGCCACTGATGCCATTGGCACCGAGGATGATAAGCGGATAGTAAAAGGCCTTTTCCCAGGTGACGCCCGAGCCAAGGTCATCGACTGCCATCCCGACCAGCGAGGGCACCATCAGCCCGAAGCTCATCGAGCAGAGTATGAAAAAGATGCCGGCGACGATCGGCCATTTGTAGGGGCCGAAGTAGCGGGCGAATTTGCGTATCTCTTCCATTGCGGGCGGCTACTGCTGCGGGTTTGCTTCGCGGGTCATCGCCATCTGCATTTGCTTGTAAAGCTCGGGCTCGGCGACCTGCTTGAGGTCGGGCGAGACGGTGAAAAGCGACGCATCGGCCTCGAGCTTGACCTCGCGGAGCTCGGTCTTCATCTGCAGCGTGCGTTCGCCGTCGGCGACGTTGTAGAACTCCTGCCGGATGGGCATTTTGAGCGTGGGGTCGTAGAAGACGATGACCTCAGAGGCCTCGCCGCGGTCGATGCGGACGGAGTATTTATCGAGCTCGCCCTCCTTGCCGAGGCTTTCGAATTCGGCAAAGCTCCGCTGAGAGAGCAGCCAGCTCGTTATCTCAGACATCCCGAGCTGCTGGCCCGCTGCACCCGATTCCCTTTCAGCATAAATGCCAAGTGCGGGGAAGATGATGATCTCGCGTTCACCGGAAATTACGGTCAACTGCAAGGGCGTGCCGAGGCGGTGATCGGTCCGGCGTAGCTCGCCGCTGCGGGCGATGAATGAGGAACGCTCGACATCGCCCGAGGTCATAACGATCTTTGCTTGATAGGTCGGCGGTTCGGCTATTTCAAAGGGAAATTCGCCCGAGGTTTGCGCTCCCGTAGAGGGCGAATTGGTGTTGCCGCCGCTCGGGCCGGAGCAGGCACTGAGGAGCGAAAAACAAAGTATAAATATAGGTAAGGCTTTCGCCGCGGTTGACAAATTCATGTGACTCGCGAAATTTTAACATATCGGCCGCGAGTGCCGCTTAACACGATGAGCCTTAACCGTTGGCAAATGAAATATCTCACGGCGGCGTTGCTGCTGGCACCCGTTTCGCCTGCGCTTTATGCCCAAGGGCTTTATGCGCGGTGGCGGATCGGCGTGCTGCCGCCGGCGGGCGGGCCGAACTTCGGTGTGATAAATGAAGCCGAAGGCGATGCCGAGCCAGCGAGCCTTTTGGTGATCGGCGAATCGACCGTTGCGGGGCTCGGGGCACGCGATCATGAGCGGGCATTGACGGGACAATTTGCACTGCACCTGAGCCGCAATATCGGGCGGCCGGTGGAATGGCACGTGGTCGGGAAAAGCGGCGTTACGACGCGGCGGACGATAGACGAACTCTTGCCGCAGGTGCCCGGGCGTAAGTTTGACTATGTACTCGTCGGGCTTGGCGGGAACGACGTGCTTAAGCTCTCAAGCCCGATGAAGTTTCGCCGCGATATGACCGAGTTCCTCGGCCTGCTCCATGAGCGGACGAGCAAGCCCGTCACGTTTGTTTCCAATTGCCCGATGATCGGGATGTCCACCTCGATACCGCAGCCGATCAAGGGCATTCTCTGGGAACTCTCAAAAACGCATGATGCGAACGTCCGCGAGCTGACCGCCCGGATGGAACGCGTTTTCTATTACCCGCAGCCGCGGGAGATGAAGCTCGAAGGCTTTTTCGCCGATGGCGTTCACCCCTCGGAAAAAGGCTACGCCGACTGGGCCGAAGCGATGATGGAATACTTCGCCGCGAACCACGAATGGTAGAACCCGCTTCAATTCGCGAGTTGCTTAACGAACGGGTCGAGTGGCTTGGGGTGTTTGAGGACGGGACGGTCTTGACGCTGCGGAGCGATGAGGTCGAGCTTGAAGAGGCGGCGGGGCGATGGCGGTTCGGCTTTTTTGCGAGGGATGGTTTTCGGGTCCGGCGGCTGGTCGCGGCAAGGGCGGATGGAGTGGAGCTTGAGCTTGATCTTGCCGGTGGGCTTGGGGCGGGCCGCGAGATACTGCGGCTGATACCGCGGCAGAGTGCTGCGGAGCTTGGGCTTGAGGTCGAACTGGCGAGGCTTGAGCGAGCCGGCAAGATCGCCCGAGCGGCGGCCGAGGGACGCGATGCTCGTGTCCGCAAGGTCGCACTCGCGGCTTATAACGGGAGGCTGGCGAACATCACGCTTGCCCGCGGCAAGGCGGAAGAGGCCGTGCTTGCCGACGTCACCGGCCGGATGAGCCACGAGGCACTGCTGGCGGCGGCGATCAAGCGGCTCGATGAGCTTCGGTCGCGAAAAAAGAATCCGCTTGACCGCATCGCAATCGCCGGCGAGAAGCGGCAGATCGCGAGGGTCAGGAAGCTTGCCGCTTTGCTCCGGCCCGGTTACCGCAATTCGCTCGAACTTTTGACATGGACCGACCGCGACGAGGGCGAGACAATCGGGCGGATGCAGATACCGAACCTCGCCGAGCTCTGGCGTGAAAAGCCGGGCAAGCTCGCGCTTCCGGATGAGCTTGTGCCCGGCGAGTTGGCCGCCGAGGTGCTCGAACGCTCTCCGGACAAGATCGACATCATCTATTCACGCCACGGCGAGACGCTCCGCTTCCGCGGGTTGCCGTTCTTGCGGACGCGAAGGCTTGGCGGCAAGGAGCACGCCTGGTTCGGGCTTGGGCGGCAGCGAAGGCCGCTCAATGAAGAGACGCGGGCGGCATTTCACGATACGCTCGACCTGCTTCATCGCAATCGCGACCCCGAACCCGAAACGCCGCGTCACGAGCTTTACAGCCTGCGGCCCGAGGCCTGGATCGAATCGACGCTCCGCCGCGACATCCGCCGGCTTGACGGCAATCTCATCCTCGCACCGGTCTATAACCAGTTTCGCTCGGCGGGCGAACGCATTGACCTGCTCGCCCTTCGCCGCGACGGGCGGTTGGTGATCATCGAGCTAAAGTCGCAGCCCGACCGCGACAGCGTTTTTCAGGCGGCGGATTATTGGCGGCGGATCGAGCTCCAGCGTCGCCGCGGCGTGCTCCGGGCGGCCGGGCTCTTCGGCCCGCGTGAGATCGCCGACCAGCCCGCACTCATCTACATCGCCGCACCCGCACTTTCATTTCACCGGGAGCTCGAACGCTTCGCCGCCGCCCTTCTCCCCGAGCTCGAAATGTGGCAGTTCGTCCTCCACTCCAACTGGCGCCGGGAAATAAAGGTCATCGACCGAAAAATATTGTCAGGGTGAACTGAGGGATATCGCTATGCGATGCGGAAGGTGCGGCTGTCGTTATTCGTGGCGACAAGCGAGAAAAAGGCAGAATCGGGGAGCTCAATTGGCGAGGCAAAGGCAATTGTGCCGAATTGAAACAGTGCTTTATGCCAGCGGTCTTTTGGAAACTTGACGACCTCAGTCAAGTTATCGTCGCGGTCAACGCTGAAGATGGCCGCGACATTTTCTTTCTGTGCCGGTGCGTCCTCTGCGGTCGTTCCGAAGAGAAGGTTATCGCCGACCTTGCGCGAGTAAAACACCGTTCCCGAGACCTTGCCCAATACCTTCCGCTCGCCCGAATCGCGGTCGAACCTGATGATCTCGTTCTCGCGATATTCGGCATCCGTTCCGTAGTACATCGCTTTCTCGGTAAAAAGCACGCTGACGGCTCGCCAACTTTCGTCGCCCCCCCCTATTTGCTCTACAGAAGTAAAGCCGTCGCGGCTTCTAAGCATTCTGCATTCGGGGTCGGCATCGCCTGTTAGGCAAACGAGTGAGCGGTCAAAAGGATCGAGATAAATTCCGTGGATGTGGCGTATTTCGCCTTTCCCAAACTTGTAGGCCGTTTCCAGCTCATCGCTTCCCGGGGTGAAGCGATAGATCCGCATTTCTCCGCGTTCGGCGTTGTCGAGATACTCCCCGAAATAGACATTTCCATCGTCGGCCACGGCAGCGGCGGAGCGAAGAACTCGGCACGGCCGTTCAAGTCCTTTTAGTTCGCGATACTCACCATCGGCGCTAAAAACGCCAACCGACTTGTCAAAGGTGATAAATATCTCGCCATTCGGCAGCGGGAGAAGATTGGCGACCATGAAGCGAAAGAGCCGCTGAGCAAGCCGCGAACGGCTGGCCAGTTCCTTCCAACCCGGCGCGGTGATCTTGCCTATCTTTTTGAGCTCGCCGCCGATCTCACGACATTCAAATATCTCGTTCCGGCGAGAGAGAAAGTGCCTTCCGGGTTCTGACCATTCGACAACATAGTCTTTAAGCGATCGGATTTCTTCAATCTTCATTTTGATTCTCCAGCGTCCGGTTTCTTACAAAAAAATGAGCCGATGACAAGCACATCCATTCGCGTCCGCAGATAGCACTCGATCGCCTCGGAAGGCTTGCAGACGATCGGCTCGTTTTCATTAAAGCTCGTATTAAGGATCACGGGAATTCCCGTCTTGCGGTCAAATGCCGTGATCAGGTCGTAATACAAAGGGTTCTCGATGCGGCTGACCGTTTGGAGCCTGCCGGTGTCGTCAACGTGGTTGACCGCCGAGAGCCGTTCTCGCCATTCCGGTTTGATCTTATAAACGTGGAGCATGAACGGCGAAGGATGGTCGTGTTCGAACAGATCCGTTTGCCTTTCGGCGAGCACGCTCGGAGCGAAAGGCCTGAAGGCTTCGCGGTGCTTAATGCGTGCGTTGAGAATGTCCTTCATATTCGGAAAGCCCGGATGGGCGAGGATCGAGCGGTTCCCGAGTGCTCGCGGCCCCCATTCCATACGCCCCTGAAACCAACCGACGACCATTCCGTTCTTTATCTCTTCGGACGTTCGGTCAAGCAGTTCGTCGCGGGTCAACTCTTGGAACTCAAGGTCATACTTTGCGAGTTCGTTCCTGATCTCGTCGTCGGAAAATTCGTCGCCGAGATAGGAATTTTCCATCTTCCACCGGACGCCTTCCTTTAGAACGGAGTTGCTTACAAATAAAGCGGCACCGAGTGCGAGGCCGTCGTCGCCAGCGGCGGGCTGTATGCACGTCTCGCGAAATGGCGTCTCGGTCAGCAGCTTGCCGTTGGCAACCGAGTTTAAGGCACAGCCGCCGGCCATCGACACACGCGGGGTCGGCACTTCCCTGTGTAGCAATCGCAAAAGGTGCATGTACCGATCCTCAAAGACGCGTTGGAGCCCAAAGGAAATGTCTTCGTCGCGTTTGGTGATCTCCGAATGCCGTTCACGCGGCTCGCCGAACGTCTTGATGAATAGGTCCGAGTAAAGACGATGAACGATCATCTCGCCTTTGTCGTTGATCTCCATTCCCTGATTCGCACCGAAGGGCAGGAAAAAATCGGGATTGAGGTCAAAGCCCTTCTCGGTTGGGATGACGGCACCTTCAAAAAAATCGCGATAGGTATCTTCGCCGAGCGGAGCAAGGCCCATGACCTTGCCTTCGTCGCCATACTTTCCGTAGCCGATGAACTGGCAGACGGCCGTGTAGAACGTCCCGAGCGAATGAGGAACGAAAACCTTGCGGATCGGGCGGATCTCGTTACCTTTGCATTCGGAAAACAAACACGAAACGAAGTCTCCGGAACCATCGATGGTTATCCCGGCCGAGTGTTCCCATTCGGAAGCTAAATAAGCGCTTGCTGTATGCGCGAGGTGGTGTTCGACGTTGTGCTGCTTGAACCGCAAACTCGCCTTATCGACTCCGCATTGGTCGGCGATCATGGTCGCAAGGTCGTCAAATGCTTTGCTCTTGCGGCGGATCGAAGCAAGGTTCAAAAGCTTCGAAGGGTTTCGGATGGCGAACTCAAGTTTCTTGTGTAGATTGGCGGACGAGTCACGACCAACGGCAACATGCTCTACGTCGGAAAGGCTCAGCCCTGCGATCTCAAGACAACGGGTTATCGAAAGTGCGGGAAATCCGGCGAAGTACTTAATGCGGTTAAGGCGCTCTTCGGCGATGGCCGCAACCGGAATGCCATCGACGACGACGGATGCAGATGACCCCGCATGATTTGAATTTATGCCTAGAATTACGCTCATGAAATTAGTTCAGTTCTTAGATGAGTAAAGATAAACGCTATCGGCGCCTTTCGCCAATGTCGGCACTTTCTCGCTCAGCCTCCGAAGTGCTTCAGAGGTTCGTACCAAAGCGCGATAATGCGTTGGGAACAGATCGGCATCGCTTGCTTGAAGGCCGAGGCCGAAATAACAATCGGCGGTCAGCTTTGTGGGCCCGATCAATCGTTCGAAGACCGAAAGGATCTCGGCCGGTTTCCAGTAACGAACATCAAAACCTTCGCCCTCGGCGAAACCGCGACGCCAAAAGTTGTAGAATTGCCGAAGCCCGTAGACGTTTGGCATCTGGATCAGTGAGTTACCGCCGGGCTTCAACACTCTCGCCGCTTCCTCGATGGAGATCTTCGCATTCGCCTTACTCAAATGTTGATAGACGCTGTAGCAAAAAACCGTATCGAACGCAGCGGACCGAAACGGAAGAAAACGGCAGTCACCAACGACGAAATCGGCCTCGATCCCAAGTTGTTTACAAACCCTTTTCGCGGCGAGCACGGCACGCAAACTCGGATCGATCCCGACGGGACGATAACCCAATTGCCCCGCGGCCACACACCAGCGGCCCCAGTTGCAACCGATGTCAAGAAAGGTTGCTCCGTTTCCTTCCGGAAGCCGGAGATGCGGAATCGGATAACGCTCTAGCCGGTTCTGAACCGAGAAGTAGAGGTTGCCGGACGTGTAAGGAACCTCGCCTTGAACAAACGGGTCGATAGTTCCAGCATTGTCTGTTGAGCGATCCGCATCGGTTAACAGTGAATTGTCCTTGATAGCCTCGAACGTACGCTTTATGTAGTCGTGCGTGCTCTCAGCCTCTTCGATCAATAATATCGGGACACCGGAAATGACCGGGTAAACATGGCCATTCTCGCAAACCAATCCGTTGTCACAGCTCCTTAGCGAGCCGTGATCGCGTGGACAACTGAGATGTTCGAAAAGCCAGCTATTCACCTTTCACCGATTTGTGGGCTACGAGATAAGTCGCTATTTTCGCAGAGTGTGCCGCCAATGTCACGACTCGGGCGGGTTGAAGCGGTAGCCGATGCCGCGGACGGTCTGGAGGATGCGAGGATTGTTCGGTTCGTCCTCAAGATAGCGGCGGAGGCGGACGATGAAGTTGTCGATGGCGCGGGTGTCGGTATCGGCGTGGAGTTCCCAGACGTCATCGAGTATCTCGCGGCGTGAGACGGCCCGGCCAGCATTTTCGATAAGGTAGCGAAGCAGCTTTGCCTCCATCAGGGTCAGGCGTTCGGAGCCGCCGCCGTGGCGGAGCTCGAGATTGTCGAGATCAATGATGCGGCCATTGATATTGTATTCCTCTGCGGCGCGTTTTTCGCCCTCGGCCTGCCAACCGCTCCGGCGGATCAGCCCGCGGATGCGTGCGAGAAAGACATTGAGGTCAAAGGGCTTCGGCAGGTAATCATCGGCACCGGCCTCAAAGCCCTTGATCACATCTTCAGGACGGCCGAGAGCCGTCAGCATCAAAATTGGCGTAAAGTCGCTCCGCTCGCGAAGAGTTCGGGCGACTGTAAACCCATCAATGCCCGGCATCATCACATCAAGTACGATCGCATCAAAGCTGCCGCCGGTGATCTGTTCGAGCGCCGTTTCGCCATCGGCGGCAACGCTCGCTTCAAAGCCCTCGGCCTCAAGGTTGAACCGCAGCCCGTTGGCAAGGTGCTCTTCATCTTCGACGATAAGTATCTTCATTTAGTTTCAGCGGCCGGAAAGCGGACAAGAATGGTCGTCCCGCGGCCCTCGGCCCTTGCTCTGGGCACGTGTGCTGCCGCCGTGTTTTTTTACGATAGAACGGACAAGATAAAGCCCGAGCCCGGTGCCCTTGATCGCCTTTGCGCTTTTATCCCCGACGCGGTAAAAGCGGCGGAAAATGCGTTTGAACTCCGTGGCGTCAAGCCCGATGCCTTGGTCGCGGACAAAGACGTCAACCATTCTTCCACCCTTCGAGGGGCGAATGCGGACGGCAACGCGACGCTCATCGGGCGAATACTTTATTGCGTTGTCTAGAAGGTTGAGGAAAACGGTCTGGATCGCCGCGGGGTCGCCGGTGATAAAGAGCGGCGAGGCCGGCGCCGAAATGCGAATTTCGCCTTCATCGAGAGCATAGCGTTTGGTGACGGCCTCGGCAGCTTCGCGGACGGCCTCGCCGACATCTATACGTTCGCTGACGGTGAGGGCCTCTCGCGTGCGGGCACGGCTCGCCTGAAGCACCTCATCGACCGTATGCAGGAGCCGATCGCTATCCTTGAGCATAATGTCGTAAAACTCTGCTCGCTGCTCGGGCGAAATGTCGCGGCTGCGAAGCGTATCGAGGTAGAGGCGGATCGAGGCGATCGGCGTTTTCAGCTCGTGCGTGACGGCATTTAGAAAGGCATCGTGCTGCTCATTGCGGCGGATCTCGCGGACAAGGAAGATGGTATTAAGGATGAGGCCGGTGATGATCAGGGCAAAAAAGATCACCCCGAGGATCATCATCACGACCTCGCGAAAGCTCAAGATTATCCAGCCGACATTGAGCGCAACGGTAAGGGCACTAAGGCTAATGCCGAGAACAAGGAAGAAAATGGCTGACTTTCGCCGCTGCATCGCTAAAAGCCCAAGATTAGAAGCGAAAAGGGCAAAAGTAAAAGCCGTGCTTCTACCTTTGCCCAATTATCGCGAGTGTTTGGTGGTTAGGCCGCGTCCGTTACGGGGTCGAGCTTGACCTGTTTTCGCTCTTCCTGCTTCTTCGGGTCGAAGGCGTAGATGTCCTTGGCGAGCCCGACCATTTCAAGCAGGCGGATCTCGATCCAGTTGATATCAAACTCATACCAGGCAAGGCCGTGTTTTGCTGAACGCGGATGAGCGTGGTGATTGTTGTGCCAGCCTTCGCCCCACGTAAGGGCGGCAACGAGTCCGTTGTTTCGCGAGTCGTCACGCGTTTCAAAGCGGCGGCTGCCCCAGAGGTGCGTTGCCGAATTAACAAGCCAGGTGAAATGCCAGCCAACCACAGTACGGAGAAAAATGCCCCAGAACACCATCCCGATACCGCCAACCGCAAACAGGCCGACGGCGAGTGCGATCACCGGGATCCAGTAAAAGCGATTGAGCACGCGATGAAACTTGTCATCGATCATGTCCGGGCAATAGCGCCGCATCGTCTCTTCTGTCTGGTTCTGCGAGGTGCCGCGAAAGATCCAGCCGATATGCGACCAATAGGTGCCATGCCGCGGGCTGTGCGGATCATTTTCCTGATCGGTAAAAGCGTGGTGAATGCGGTGCGTCGAGACCCAGCTCAGCGGCCCTGACTGAAGGGCGAGCGTTCCGAAAACGGAGAGAGTATATTCAACCCACTTTGGCGTCTTGAAGCCGCGATGCGTCAACAAGCGGTGATAGCCGATGCCGATGCCGAGGCTTCCCGCAAACCACCAGATAAAGGCCGCGACGCCGAGGTTCAGCCAGCTAAAGGTGAAGAGCGCCGCAATGGCTCCAATATGAAAAACGACAACAAAGAATATCGTTGTGAGGTTTAGCGAGCGTTCGCTCGCCGGATTTAAAGTTGCTGTTCCCATCGATCCCCCGAAAAATAAATTGCGGCGGGAGAATTGCCGCACTCTTAGGCTAACACCTTTCAGAGCCGGCGATTGTAAGAGTTTTGTAAGAGAATCGGAGCAAGTTTTTTGGATGGCTTGCTTTCCCTTAAGGTATTGAACAAAAATGGCTTATGGCCCGAAAGGGAAAACTGCAGATATATACCGAATTCGCGGTCGCAAAGAGCATTTTTACGGCCCTTTCGCTGCTGCCGCGGGCTTGGGCAGTCGGGCTCGGGATCGCGGTCGGGCGGCTCGGGTTTCGCGTGCTCGGCGGGCTGCGGCGGGTCGCAATCAGAAACCTCGAACTCGCATACCCGGAAATGTCGGCTGATGAAAGGCTGAGGACGGCCCGCGGAACTTTCGAAAGCCTCGGCCGAGTGCTTGGCGAGGCTAGCCAGTTAAGAAAGATCACACCGGAGAACATTCGGGACATCGTCGATTTCGACCTTGGGCCGGAGATCGATGAGCTTTATCGAAAGGTAAAGGCCGAGAAACGCGGGATCTTGATAACCACCGGGCACATGGGCAATTGGGAACTGCTAGTGCAGGGCTTTGCGATAATCTACGAGCCGATCAGCTTTCTCGCCCGCCCGGTCGATAATCCGCTGATAGAGGAGATGGCGAATTCGCTTCGAACGCGGTTCGGCGCTCGGCCGATCAACAAGAGCAACTCAGCGATGACGGCCATCTCGATACTCCGCGAAGGCGGATTTCTTGGAGCACTCGTCGATGTAAACTCCAGCCGGCAAGGCGGTGTATTTGTGCCGTTTTTCGGCATTCCGGCGTGTACATCGAGCGGAGCGGCCCTGATGGCGATCCGCTCAGGAGCGTTGATCTTCCCTTGCTTTTGCGTTTACGACAGCGAGGCTGGCAAATACAAATTCGTCCACGGCGACCCGATCGAGCCGACGATAACCGGCGACCGAAATGCCGATGTGCTCGTGACCACCGAGGCATTTACCCGCGAGATAGAATCCATCATCCGCCGCTATCCGGACCAATGGCTCTGGATTCACAAACGCTGGAAGACGCGACCGAAAGGCGAGCCCGACCTTTACGGCAGGTAACGCCGAGCCCTTTTCAGAAGCGAGAGTTTCGGCTAAGATTCTCGGCAAATGAAAAAGCTCACGATCTTAATATTTATCCTCGCAAGTTTTGCGGCGGCGGCTTCCGGCCAGGGCTCAAAGGACGCAGGCGATCTGTTGAAACTGCTTGGCGAGTTCCTCGACGGTGCCGGCCGAAATGATGCCGCTATTCACGACCGCTTTTGGGCGGATGAATTGATCTACACCCGCGGTGTTGGCCAGCGGATCGGGAAAGAGGAATTGATGCGCGGCGTCCGCTCCGCCCCGCCCGCAAAGCCGACTGACGCGGTCACGCTCTACAACGCCGAGGACGTGCGGATACAGATCCACGGCAACACCGCAGTCGTCGCCTTTCAGTTGGTCGGAAAGACCATCAACGGCGGCAAAACGACGGTAACGAACCACTTGAATACCGGCACATTCGTGAAACGCGATGGCCGCTGGCAGGCCATTGCCTGGCAAGCGACGCCGATGCGAAAAACTGACGCCGAGGCAAAGGCCGAAGTTCTCGCGGCCGAGAAAACTCTCCAGGATGCCATCGCAAAGAACGACGCAAAGACGGTCCGCGAACTCGCCCATCCTACATTCAACTGGACACACAGCACCGGGCAAGCGACTCCACTCGAACCGTTCATCGAGACCTATTTATCCGGCAAGGTTCGCTTTTCGAACGTCGAATATCGCGATCTGGCGGTCAGCGTTTATGGCGATACGGCCGTCGTCCGCGGCGTCTCACCGCGGGTGCTTAACCGCGAGAACTCGCCGGCCGAGCGGTTTGTTCTGCATTACACAATTACGTTCATCAATTCCAACGGCCGATGGCTGGCGGTTGCTGCTCACTCGAGCCGATCTGAAAAATAACTACGTCACAAAATGAAAACGCAGAAACGGATGAAGAATATTTTCGCGGGCCGACTTGTGCTCGTCGCGGCCATTGTTTTTTTGTTCTCGCTTGACCAGTACGGTCAACAGCGGCTACTCGTCATCGGCGGCGGTGAACGGCCGGCGGCCGCGATGAAGCAATTTGTCACGTGGAGCGGCGGCGAAAAGGCCGAAATCCTGGTCATCACATGGGCGAGCGGAGTTCCCGATGAGAGCTTTGAATCGCTCAAAAAGCAGTTCACCGATGCCGGTGCAGGCACAGTGCTCGATGCTCCGCGGCGGCCGCTCGATGAGAAAGGAAGAGTTGAATTCATGCGAATGCTTGAGCAAGCAAGCGGCGTTTTCTTCTCCGGCGGAGACCAGAACCGAATCATGGATGTGCTTGCCGATGAGCCGCTCTTAGCAGGCCTGCGGGCGAGATTCGCAACAGGTACGCCCTTTGGCGGGACGAGCGCCGGAGCGGCCGTCATGTCAGACCCGATGATGACTGGCGATGCGGATCTGAAGCTGTTGGACGGCAAGCAAGTTGGCGTGAGGAAAGGCCTTGGGCTCGTGCCGAATGTGATATTCGATCAGCATTTCCTCGTACGCCAACGGCATAACCGGCTCTTCGGACTCGTGATGGAGAATCCGCGGATGCTCGGGATCGGTATCGACGAGGACACGGCCGTCCTGATCGAGGACAACCGTCGGCTGCAGGTCGTTGGTAAAACGCAGGTGATGTTCGTCCATTCGCCGAACGGCCGGCAGCCTTTTCACGTCAGTTTTCTGAATTCGGGCGAGCGTTTCGACCTTCGCGAAAGGCGGCCCGCGGGGCGATAGGCCGGTTTTCAAAGAGAGGATAAAGAGATGAAAAAAGCATACCTTGCCGCGGTGGCACTACTTTTCGCCGTTAGCTGCGGAACGCCGGCCGCGGATCCGTTTGCCGGGCAGTGGCTCGACCTGACGCACGACTTTGACGAGAAGACCGTCTATTGGGTGACTGCCGAGCCTTTCAAGCGTACGACGGTTGCGGAAGGAACGACGGACAAGGGCTTTTACTATTCAGCATACAACTTCTCCGGAGCCGAGCACGGCGGGACGCACCTCGATTCGCCGATCCATTTTGCCGAGGGTAAGAAGACCGCCGACCAGATCGAGATCAAGGAACTGATCGGGCCGGGCGTCAAGATCGACATTGCCGCCAAGGCCGAGGCCGACCGCGACTACTTGATCTCGACGGAAGATATAAAGGCGTGGGAAGCAGCGAACGGGCAGATAACCGAGGGCTCGATAATTCTCTTCAGGACCGGTTTTGCGAAACGCTGGCCGGACCTCAAGACCTATCTCGGCACCGACCAAAAGGGGCCGGACGCCGTCAAAGACCTTCATTTTCCGGGACTCGACCCCGCGGCCGCGAAATGGCTGGTCGAGAATAGAAAGATCAAGGCCGTCGGCATCGATACGGCAAGCATCGACCGCGGGCAATCAACGACCTATGAGGCCCACGTTGCGCTAATGACGAACAACATACCGGCATTTGAGAACGTAGGCGATATGAGCCGCCTTCCCGCGAAAGGCTTCCACGTTTTTGCGTTCCCGATGAAGATAAAGGGCGGCTCGGGCGGGCCGCTCCGCATTGCTGCATTTCTTCCGGAAAAACAGCCCTAGAAGTTCGCAGCCTTACGGGCCTGCGATTGGACGGCGGTGATGGCTACGGCATCGACGATGTCTTCGGCCTTGCAGCCGCGGGAGAGGTCGTTGCATGGGCGGTCGAGGCCTTGAAGGATCGGGCCGATGGCGGTCCCGCCGGTGAGGCGTTCGGTCAATTTGTAGGCGATGTTGCCGGCGTTGAGGTCGGGGAAGATGAGGACATTGGCACGGCCGGCGACCTCGGAGCCCGGAGCTTTTGACTCGGCGACCGAAGGAACTATCGCGGCATCGGCCTGCAGTTCGCCATCGATGATCAGCTCAGGAAGCCGGGCTTTAACGGTCTTGGTCGCGGCGATCACCTTATCTAGCAGCTTGTGCTCGGCACTGCCTTTTGTTGAGAACGAGAGCATTGCGACACGCGGCTCGGCCTCGAGCAATGCCCGGCACGAATCAGCCGAAGCCATCGCGATCTCGGCGAGCTGCCCCGCATCGGGATCGATAACAACGCCGCAGTCTGCATAGATCATCGCTCCGCCCGCGCCAAACTTCACGTCCGGCACGACCATCAGAAAAAAGCTCGAGACGGTCTTGAAGCCCGGCTTTACGCCGATGCACCTGAGCGCGGCGGCGACCGTGTGCGCCGTCGTATTGGTCGCACCGGCTACAGAGCCATCGGCCCGTCCCTCGCGGACGAGAAGATTTCCGTAATAGAGCGGATCCTTGACGGCCTGCTCGGCTTCTTCGAGCGTTATGCCCTTTGAACGGCGAAGTTCGTGGTAAAGCCTTGCGAGCCGCTCGCGGTCGTCGCTCTTGCGGTGGTCGATCAGCCGTATGCCGTTGAGATTTGCTCCCGTGTCGGCGGCGAGCTCGCGAATGCGTTCTTCATTGCCGAGCACGGTGATGTCCGCGATCCCATCGCGAACGCACATTTCGGCGGCGGCGAGCGTTCGGGCATCTTCGCCTTCGGGGAGGATGATGTGCTGGCGGTCGGCCGCGGCACGGCGGCGGATCTTTTCGAGGATCATATCCGTTTACAGGCTAACGCTTGCGAATTTAGCATACAACCCGGCGGCGGGAAACTTGCACAAACCGACTCGGCTGAATAGACTTGGGCTATCCCCGATAGGATCGTTATGAGCAAGAGCAAAACCATCTCTGCCGACGAGGCACGACCCGTTAAGCGGAAGCGCGAGGCCAAGGGCCGGATGCGCAATTTCCTTATGTTCCTGCCGAACATGGTCGTCCTGCTCGGCCGGCTCCTAAAGGATGCGAGGGTTCCGACCGGGGAAAAAGCACTCTTCCTGGCCGCGATCGTTTATGTGATCTCGCCCATCGATCTGATACCGGACATTTTCCCCTTCATTGGCCAGGTAGATGATATCTACGTGGTCGCTCTCTCCTTACTGCGTTTGGTCAATCGGACGGACGAAGAGGTCGTCCGGCGACATTGGACAGGCGGCGGCGACATAGTTTCGCTGGCGGATTCCATCGCGAGCATTGCCCCGATGCTCTTGCCGAAGCGTGTTTCGCGAGTGCTCACCTCGCGGGTCGAACTCGCCGAGAGCGGAAAGCTGCTCGGCAACATTGCTAACCGAAATGCCCCGGTAATGGTCGAGCTGCCGGAGCCGGACAGCCGGCCGGTGGTCGAGTCCGGTTCGCGAATGCCCAGCTAGATCAGGAAAAATAAATCTGGATTTACCCTTTGTTTAAGACTATTAAGGGCTAGCTCGTTGAATTTAATCCAGTAAATGATTGCCGATCCCGCCGGTCCATCCGCTATAATTGCGGGTACCGATTCGGCCGAGGCCTATCTTATGTTCGAACGCTATTCAGAACGTTCACGCAGGGTGATCTTTTTTGCCCGTTATGAAGCACTTCAATACGGGTCGCAGGTCATCGCCCCCGAGCATCTCTTGCTCGGCCTCATGCGTGAAGATAAAACGGTCGGCGCACGATTCTTCCCTTACCGAAGATCGATCTCCGTTGAAGCGATTCGCCGCGATGTTGAGGAGCGGATCGCCATACGCGACCGCATTCCGCAGTCGGCCGAGCTTCACCTTTCGCCCGAGGCAAAGAAGGTGCTTTTCTGGGCGAGCGAGGAAAGCCGCCACTTAAAAAGCACAAAGATCCGCCCCGAGCATCTGCTTGCCGGCCTGCTCCGCGAGGAGAAGACCGTCTCGGCGGAGATACTTTTCAAATACGGCGTTCGGGTCGAGGATGTCCGCGATGAGATCGTCCGACAGACCTCCAAGCCGATACCCGCACCGCCGGCCGCCACTCAAGGCCAGCCGGGCGAGCAGAAACAAGCCGGACTCGCCGAGTATACGCGGGACCTGACAGCCGAGGCACAGCAAGGCAAGCTTGACCCGCTGGTCGGCCGCGGTCCCGAGACCGAACGCCTTATCGAGATCCTCTGCCGCCGAACGAAGAACAATCCCGTGCTTATCGGCGAATCCGGTGTTGGCAAGACAGCGATAATCGAAGGGCTTGCCCAGCGGATCGTTGACCGAGCGGTCCCGACCTTTCTTGAAAACAAACGCATACTTTCGCTCGACCTTTCAGCACTGGTCGCCGGTACGAAGTACCGCGGGCAGTTTGAGGAACGCCTCAAGAAAGTGATGGCAGAGGTGCGGCAAGAGCCCGAGGTCATCATCTTCATCGACGAAATTCACACACTGGTCGGAGCAGGCTCGGCCGAGGGCACGCTCGATGCGGCAAACATCTTAAAACCGGCACTTTCACGCGGCGAGATGCAATGCATCGGCGCGACAACGCCCGCCGAATACCGCAAATCGATCGAACGCGACAGGGCGCTCGAGCGGCGATTTCAGGCCGTTCAGGTCGATCCGCCGAGCGAGGCCGACGCGCTTGAGATCATCCGCGGCATCGTTGACCGCTACGAAGCATTTCATCAGGTCCGCTACACGCGTACAGCCATCGAGGCGGCGGTTTCGCAGTCGAACCGCTACATCACCGATCGCTTTCTGCCGGACAAAGCCATTGACCTGCTTGATGAAGCAGGCTCGCGTGCCAAGCTCCGCTATCAGCAGGAAAGCTCGGCTGAGCCTTCGTGGAAAGAGGCGGTCGAAAGCTGGAAGCGCGTCGCTGCGAATGAAGATCAGCTTATCTCGTATGAGCTTCGCAACATCGAGCAATCGCTCGGTGCGGTCGAGGTGACAAAAGACGATGTTGACGATGTTGTCGCCCGCTGGACCGGCATTCCGGTAGCGTCGATCCGTGCAGAAGAATCGAAGAAGCTGCTTGAGATCGAGGCCGAGCTTCACAAACGCGTCATTGCCCAGCGGCCGGCCATTTCCGCACTCGCGAGGGCGATCCGCCGCTCGCGTGCGGGGCTCAAGAATCCGAGCCGCCCGGTCGGTTCGTTCCTTTTCCTCGGGCCGACAGGCGTCGGAAAGACCGAGGTCGCAAAAAGCCTTGCCGAATATCTTTTCGCCTCGGAGCGTTCGCTCATCCGCTTTGATATGAGCGAATTTATGGAAAAGCATTCGGTCTCGAAATTCATCGGCTCGCCTCCCGGATACGTCGGGCATGAAGAAGGCGGACAGCTCACTGAAAAGCTTCGCCGCTCGCCTTACTCGGTAGTGCTCTTTGACGAGATCGAGAAAGCGCATCCGGACGTAGCGAACCTTTTGCTGCAGGTCTTTGAGGACGGAACGCTGACCGATGCCCAGGGGACGGTGGTCGATTGCCGCAACGCGATCTTTATAATGACCTCGAACATCGGCGCCCGTTCGATACAGAAACGCGGAAAACTCGGCTTTCAGGCCGGCGTGGATGCTTCGCGTGAAAAACTCGAGGAACAGGTAATGAGCGAGGTAAAGCAGGCATTTGCGCCGGAGTTCATCAACCGGCTTGACGAAGTAATAATCTTTGACGAGCTCACCGATGCCGACCTTGAAATGATAATCGAGCTTGAGATCGGACGGCTCAATTTACGGCTGGCCGGCCGCGATATGACGCTTCGGCTGACGGACGAGGCCCGCCGCTGGTTCATCGATAAGACCTGCGCCGACCGCACTTACGGTGCGAGGCCGCTGAAGCGTGCGATCCAGCGATACATCGAGGACGAGCTTTCCGAAGCTCTCATCCAGGGCGAGATCTCGGAGCTGAGCGACGTTGAGGTCGCGGTGAAGGATGGCACGCTGAACATCCGCGAAGTTCTGCCCGCCGGGCTTGAAGAGCAGTTTCAGCGAGCCGGAAAGGCATAAGCCATTGCTCAGCAATAACTCAGTAAAGCCCAAGCTTTCGTAAAAGAAACGCTTGGGCTTTCGATTTTCCGTGCGATTCCCTGTATAATTCGGGGTTTTGCCGACGCTATGCGATGAAGGCAACCTGATACTGCCCGGTCGAATCATACGACGCGTATTTTACCGTCATTGAAAAGCCGTCAGCGATTGGATATTCTAGCGAATTAAATTGTTAGTATGGCGGCTTCTGCGGGCCCAAAAAGCCTGCGAGATCGCATTATTTAAGGAATTCCTATTTTTATGCAGAAAGTGAGCGCGTTCGGATTGGCTCTATTAAGCCTGACATTCATGGCTCTCCCGCTCAGAGCTGCCGCAGGCGACGAGACACGAGCGGAAACGCCTGTTCCCGCCGTGGCCAACGAACAGCAGATCGTCGAATCGGTAGATATTCAGGGAAACCGCCGTCTTCGCGATGAGGACCTGCTTTATTACATTCGCACACGCCCCGGCGATGTTTACGACCCGGCGGCTCTTGAACGCGATCTACGCGAACTTCTCTCGCTCAACTTTTTTGATAAAACAGCAACCCGCGTTCTGACGACCGACGGTGTTCGCGGCGGCATCAACGTGATCTTTGAGGTCCGCGAGTGGCCTATCATCCGCGACCTTCAGTTTCGCGGGCTCAAGGCCGTGCAAGAATCCGACGTGCTCAAGGCTTTTCGCGAACAGCGGGCCGGTATTTCGAAGGAAGCCGTTTACGACCCCGTAAAGGCACGTGGTGCGACCCGCATCCTTCGCGAACTGCTTGCCTCCCGCGGCTACCCGAACGCGACCGTAAAGATAGAGGAAGAAGAGGTTTCGGCCACCTCTATCGCCGTCACGTTTGCTATCGAACAAGGCTTCCGCTCGCGGATCGTTGAGATAGCCTTTGAAGGCAACGAGAACTTCAAGGACGGCGAGCTGCGAAACGCGCTTGAGCTTGTAAGAGAGACCGGCCTTATTTCGCGCTTTCAAGGACAGGACATTCTTGATATGCAGAAGCTGCAGTTTGACCTGCAGAAGAATGTTCGCTCGTACATGTTCTCAAAGGGCTATTTTCAGGCCCGCATCGGTGACCCGGTCGTCGAAGGCCTCGGCGTAAAGCGGACCAGCTTCATTCCGTTCATCGTTCTGCCGCTTCCGCTTATTTCATCAAAGGACGACACACTCAAGATCACCGTGCCGATAACCGAAGGCAAGATCTTCCGCGTTGGCGAACTGAAAGTCGAGGGCAACTCGATCTATTCCGAGGAGCAGATCCTTGGGGCGGTCGGGCTGAAAAAAGGCGAGATCGCAAATGGCAAGCGTCTGCAGGACGCGGTTTACGAAGACCTCAAGCAGGTCTACGGAAACCAAGGCTTCGTTAATTACAACGCCGAGTTCGAGCCGAATTTCCGCGACAACCCGGACAATCCGAACGAGGGTATCGTCGATATCACGATTCTCATTGAGGAAGGAAAGCAGTTCTCGCTCCGTCGGCTCGAATTTACCGGAAATACGTTTACTCGCGATCGAGTGCTCCGCCGTGAATTTCTTTTGAACGAAGGCGACATCTATAACCAGCGGGCACTTGAGATCTCGCTAGCCCGTGTCAACCAGACGCAGTACTTCGACCCGATCGACAAGGACCAGGACGTAGAAACGCGGACGGACGAAGACCAGGGCGACGTTGACCTCGTCGTCAAGGTCAAGGAAAAAGGCCGCCAGCAGATATCTTTCAACGGAGGCGTCTCGGGCATCGGCGGCTCATTCTTCGGGCTTGAATATTCGACCAATAACCTCGCCGGCCGCGGAGAGGTTCTTTCGCTCGCTTTCGGTGCGGGCAACCGCCAGCAGAGCTTCCAGCTTTCTTATCAGGAGCCGTACTTCCGCGACCGCCCGATCTCGGTCGGCGCCTCGCTTTTCGCCTCGCGATACAAGTTCTTCGGCGAGGGTACGTTCCTGACGCAGAATGCGAACGTACTCGAGGATCTCTTTAACCCATTTGGCCAGGTCGTTACTGATGAGAGTAATCTCTTTACCCAGACAACTATCGGTGGTTCGCTCTTTGCGACGGCACCGCTTTCCGAACTCTTTTTCAAGAAGCGACCGTTCTCGACCTTCTCGCGCGTCGGGCTTTCGTATTCGCTGACGAGCACTTCGATCTCCGATCCGCCGATCAATGAGTCGGCAGACCCGGCGGCACGGATCCCGATCATCTATCGTCAGCCGGGCATTATCACCAGCCGCGTGACCGGATCTTTTGTTTACGATACGCGGCAGCCGGCGGCAAATGGCATCGACACAAACAGCGGCACCCAGCTTTCGCTTTCGCTCGCATTTGCCGGCCTCGGCGGCGACGTGCGGACCTATCAGCCGAACATCACATTTTCAAAGTTCATCCCGGTCCGCCGCAAGAACAGCCGAAATCCGGAAGTGTTCGCATTCCGCATCCTCGCCGGAACGGTCGGAAGCTGGTCGACAAGCCAGGCCGTCCGCGACGCAAACTCGATCTCGTTCATCGGCGGCGTGCCGATCTTTGAGCGTTACTTCCTCGGCAGCGAAAATGACGTCCGCGGCTATAACTCGCGAGCCATCGGGCCGATCGCACCGTTCGATACGTACGTGACGACGCGGAACGTTTCCGTCGCGACCAACCCTGTTGGCACGCCGACACCGATCACGGGCTTCCCGACCGGTTCTCCGATCCCGAGTCAGATCGCCGCCATCGGCCAGTTGACCGGCCCGGACGGAGCGAACCCTGCACTCTTTTCACGCAATTTCCGCTTTATCGGCGGCGATACGCAGTTGCTCGGCAACTTTGAATACCGCATTCCGATCTTTGGCCCGGCGACGCTGGCGGCATTTGCGGATATCGGAACGGTCTTTAACCTTCGGAAATCGGGAACTCAGCGGATCAATAGTGAATTTTTAAACGACGACGTTTTCCTCGGGGCTGGCCGCATTACGGCACTCGGGCTGATCAATACGCCCGTACTCGAAAGCAGCTTTGGCAGCATTCTTTACTACCGCGGCCGTGTGATGACGAAGACCGACTTCGTTAACGAATTCTGCCGCGGTAACCGATTCGGCTGCCCGACCTCGCTTTCACCCGAAGTGCAGCAGTTTTTCCTTCGCGGCGAGGCCCAGCAGAATTCGCTGCTTCGCGTGGATGATGCCGCATTCAGCAAGATCGGCGACTTTAAGGCAACGGTCGGGCTTGAACTTCGCGTTCAGGTGCCGGTGGTCAATGTCCCCTTCCGGTTGATCTACTACTACAACCCGAACGGTAAGTTTGGGTTTACGGAAGATCTGCCGGGAATTTTTCTACCGGGACAACGGAGCGGTTTCAGGTTTACGGTCGGCCGCACATTTTAACCCGGCAGCTTAGGCGGCCGTTTTCGCGAGGCGGCCGTTGTTTGACTTAGCATTCGCGGATAAAATATCATCGTAATTCTTTTTGCCTGCAAGCGATCACGTTAGCAACGCATAGGGCCTGTTTCGTTTCTAAGTATTTTACAGAAGATCAGGACGACTTCAGGGAAGTAAGTAGGAGTTAGTTTAAGCAATGAAAAAAGTACTATTTTTAGCAGTAACGTTGGTTTTTGCGGGTGTATTCGCCGCTCCGGCCTATTCGCAGGGCACGACGGGAGCAGCAGCGGGCAGCAAGATGGGCTGGATCGATACCCGTTTCTTTGGCGATGAGAAAGAAGGCATCAAGCGGCTGGCCGCAGCCTACCTCGCTCTTGAAAAAGAGGCACAGCCGAAAGAGCAGGAACTCGTCGGCATTCAGAACCGCCTTCAGGCGATCGCGACCGAGATCAACACTATTCGGACTGCCGCCGCTGCCCCGAACGCACCGCCGTTCAACCCGCGGACCATCACCGATAAACAGGACGAAGCCGCTCGGCTTCAGCGTGAAGGCGAGTTCAAAAAGAAGGAATTCGACGCCTTTCTCGAAAAGCGGTCAGGCGAGCTCCTTGGCCCGGTCAATCAGGACATCGTCCAGCGAATCAGTGATTTTGCAAAGCAGAAGGGATATACTGTCGTTTTCGACATCTCGAAAATGGCGGAGGCCGGTGCGATCTTGCACCTCGACCCCTCGACCGATATCACGAAGGAATTCATTACCTTCTACAACGCACGCCCGGCAACGGCTCAGCGGTAGTTGGCTTCGGCTTTGACCCTGAAAACGTAAGCAGCAGGCGGCCGGCGGGAACTTGCTCCTGTCGGCCGTTGGCTTTTATTATTAACAGTGCTTTCCCCAATGGCCATTTACGATTCGATAGCGATCCAAGAGATACTTCCGCACCGTTATCCCTTCTTGCTCGTTGATAAGATCATCGAGCTTGAGCCCCGCGTCCGGATAGTCGGCATCAAGCAGGTAACGACGAACGAGCAATTCTTCCAAGGCCACTTTCCGGGCGTTCCGGTAATGCCCGGAGTTTTGCAGATCGAGGCACTTGCGCAGGTCGGTGCGATCCTTGCCCTTCGCGAGTTTGAGGACCGCGACGAAAAGATCCCCTATTTCAGCGGCATCGAGAATGCGAAGTTTCGTCGCCCGGTCGTCCCGGGCGATACGCTCCGGCTTGAGGTCACGGCCCTCCGGATCGGGTCGCGCATTCAGAAGATGCGGGGCGTGGCGACCGTTGACGGAAACGTCGCGACCGAGGCGATAATCACAAGCGTGATCGCACCGCGAACGCCTAAGGAGTAACCATGGAACCGATACGGGTAGAGGGAATCGAGGCCGTTTATCTTTTTGCCGCCATCAATGCCGCGGTCGGTTTTGTGCTCGGGCTCATCCCGCTCGGTTTCGGATTTTTCCGGGGGCGGGCCAAGCTCGGCGTACTCGGGATAGTTTCCGCGACGCTCGGCGGTGCGATCCTCGGGCTCTTTCTTGCTCTGCCGGCGGTTGTCATCTTTACGTGGCTCATCATCCGCAGCGATAAGAGCACAACGCCCGACCCGGTCGAATCCGACACAGAAAACCCGACCGACCTATGACCTTCATCCATCAAACGGCGATCGTCGCCCCTGAGGCCGAGCTCGGTGCGGACTGCTACATTGGGCCGTTTTGCACGGTCGGCGAGGAAGTTCGGCTTGGGGAAGGTGTCCGGCTTGATTCACATGTGGTCGTCGGCGGGCGAACATCGATAGGCCGCGGAACCCATATCTTCCCTTTTGCTTCCGTAGGGCTCGCCCCGCAGGACCTGAAATATGGCGGCGAAGAAACCGAGACCTCGATCGGCGAGGAGAACCAGATACGGGAATTCGTTACGATCCATCGCGGCACGGCCGGCGGCGGCGGGCGGACACGCATCGGCGATCGCAATCTGCTGATGGCACAGGCCCACGTGGCCCACGACTGCCAGGTCGGGAACGATGTGATAATGGCGAACGCGGCCACGCTCGCCGGGCACGTTGAGATCGCCGACCGGGCGAACGTCGGGGCATATTCGGGTGTGCACCAATTTTGCCGCGTCGGCCGCGAGGCGTTTGTCGGCGGGTATTCGGTGGTGGTTAAGGACGCTCCGCCTTTCGCCATAATCCAGGGCAACCATGCCAAATGCTTTGGCCTCAATCGCGTCGGTATGCGGCGCCGCGGCTACGCAAAAGAGGTCATCGAAAATCTGAACCACGCCTACCGGCTGCTGCTTTCCTCAAAGCTAAACACCACGCAGGCACTCGAACGCATCCGTGAAGAGATCAGCGGTTGCGAAGAGGTGGACCTCCTGGTCGAGTTCATCGAATCATCAAAACGCGGGGTCGTGCTCTAAACAAACATCTTGCCTGGGTTTAGGATGCCTTTGGGGTCGAAGGCATTTTTGATCGCTTGCATTATCTCGAGCGTCGGGCGGTCGATGGCGTAGTGCATGTATTGCGACTTGACGTAGCCGATGCCGTGCTCGCCGGAGATGGTGCCGCCGAGTTCAACGGAGAGCTGAAAGGTCTCGGCGACGCACTCGCGGGCTCGGGCGATGGCAGCGGGATCGTTGCGGTCAACTACGAAATTGACATGGATGTTGCCATCGCCGGCATGGCCGAAATTGGCGACGAAGGTGTCGTGCGTTTTGCCGATCTGCTCGATGCGGGCGACGAGTTCAGGCACCTTTGACCGCGGCACGACGACGTCCTCGTTTATCTTCAGCGTGCCATATTTCATCAGGCTCGGGCTGATCGCCCGGCGGACGTCCCAGAGCTTGTCTTCCTCTTCTTTCGAGCGGGCACGGAGGACGTCGAAACCGCCATTCTCCGCGATGATCTTCTCGATGATGATAGCCTGCCGCCCGACCTCCTCGCGGGATCCATCGACGGCTACAAGCAGTATCGCTTCGGCCTCTTTCGAGAGCCCGAAGGCGAAATTTTCTTCGACCGCCGCGACGCAGAACTTGTCGATGACCTCCATCGCCATCGGTAGGATGCCGAGCGGCGTAAATTTGGTGAGCACCTTGCAGGCCGCCTCCATCGAGGTGAAATTTGCACGAACGGTCGAGGTCGCCTCGGGCATCGGCAGAAGCTTCAGCGTCGCTTCGGTGATGATGCCGAGCATGCCTTCCGAGCCGCACATCAGGCTCGTAAGGTCAAAGCCGACGACGTTCTTAACGGTCCGCCCGCCGGTGCGGATGATGTCACCCTGGGCCGTTACTACCTCGAGCCCGAGAACGTGGTGCTTGGTCACGCCGTACTTCGGCGTCCGCATTCCGCCGGCGTTTTCGGCGATGTTTCCGCCGATGAATGAATCCTTATAACTCGCCGGATCGGGTGCGAACATCAGCCCGACCTCGGCCGCGGCTTGCTGCACTTCAAAGGTAGTGAGTCCCGGCTGGCAGGTGATGTAGAGGTCATCGGCGTTTATCTCGATGATCTGCTTCATCCGGTCCGTGCCGATGACGATGCCGCCTTCGACCGGAACCGCACCACCCGTGTAACCGACGCCGCCGCCGCGTGCCGTAGCGGGAAAGACGACCTCGTTTGCGAGCTTCAGTATGGCAGCCATCTCGGCGGTCGTTGCGGGAAAGACGACGGCTTCGGGCGGAAACTTCTCCTTTACCGCGTCCGCGCCATAGGGCTCGACCCGTTCAGGATCAACGACGACATTCTCTTCACCGACGATTGCCCGCAGGCGGTCAAGAACATCAGGCCGCGACGCATTGGTCGTCGTGCGGCCGGCGGATTCAAAATGGATAGACTCGAACATACCTAAAAATCCCCTTGCAGGCCGAATGTCTCTATCCGCGGTTGGCCAGTTGAACTTTGCAGAATGAAAAAAACACGCTGGCCGTCGATGGCACGAGTTACGGCCGGGTCCGTGCGGCCGTCGCCGTCATAATCGCCGAGCTTTACCACATCGCTTGAAAGTCCCCACGGGATGACAGACATCGACCCGTCGGAGCTTCGGCGGATGTAGAAGAAACGCTGGCCGCTCTGGTTGCGGATGACCAGAAGATCGGCCTTTCCGTCGCCGTCGAAATCGCTCCGGCCGGTGAAAAAGGCGTCGTTGCTTAAGCCCCATTGGATAACGCTGACGGATCCGTCCGAACTGTTCCTGACCCACCAATATCGCAGGCCGCCTTCGCTTCGGGCGATGGCGAGGTCTGCCGTGCCGTCACCGTCAAAATCGTTCGGGGCAGGAACATCGCCGGGCTGTCCCCAATATTCATAGCGAACGGAGCCGGTCGAGCTTTCGATAATGTACCAAACGCCGCCGCGGAAAACAGCGATATCAAATCGGCCGTCGCCGTCGTAATCCGCCGCCGCGAAGAAGTCGCTGAGCGATGAACTGCCCCATTGCGTCGTTTCGAGTACGTTCGTCGAACTCGGCAAGATCCGCCAGAAGACCTCCGAGGCGTAACGTGCGGTAGAGAAATCGGAGCGGGCATCGCCGTCCCAATCGACCGTCAGCGAGACCGAGTCGCCCGGTTCGCCGAGCCGCTGTTCGAGGTAACCGCCGTCGGTGCTGCGAAGAGCGAAGAAGGTGTTCACCGAGTTGCGATAGACCTGCAGGTCGGTCCGGCCGTCACCGTCGTAGTCGTTGTAAGTGCCGTTCGCGAGTTTAAATTGGCCTCGGATCTCGCCCGCGGGAAACCCCGCCGACGATATCTGTGCATACCAGCGGTTCGAGCGGAACTCACCAGCAACGTCACCGCTGCTTCCAAGACTAAGCCCGAAGCTGCCGCTTTGATCGGCAAGTGGCAAAGAGAACACCGGCGCCGCCGTCTGCCCGACAGCCGTATTTCGATGGAGTGTGAAAGAGGTCCCAGCAGCCACGCCGGAATACGAACAATCAAGGTTGAAACCGGTGCCCTGAGCATCAAGCACAGCGGAGCAAAATCCTCTGCCGAAAGATGCACTGACCGGAACCACCTGAAGGCCTGAAAGCGACGCAACGAACTTCTGCTGGGCGTGAACGCGTCCAACCGAGATCGTCACAAAAGCAAAAACCGCAACGGCCCAAACACCGGACCGGATCACTGATTTCAACATACTACTTAGATCACTTCTTCTAATCGATCATCCCAGTTTTGCTCTTTGGGCTCGCCGAGCCGGCCCAGCGACTTAGCAACGATCATCGAGACCGTAGCGTCGCCGGTGACGTTGATCGTTGTCCGGCACATATCGAGCGGCCGGTCGATGGCGAAAATGAGAGCAAGGCCGACCTCGGGAATTCCGGCCTGTGCGAGAACGATGACAAGCATCACCATTCCCGCTCCGGGAACCGCAGCACTGCCGATAGAGGCGAGCGTTGCCGTAAGGATAATGCCGAGCTGTGTTCCAAAGCTCAGGTCCATCCCGAAGGTCTGGGCGATAAAAACGGCTGCGACGGCTTGGTAAAGACTAGTGCCGTCCATATTTACCGTCGCGCCGATCGGAAGCACGAAGCTCGCGACGTCATCATCAACGCCGAGGTGCTCGGTAACGCGCTCCATCGTCACCGGAAGCGTGGCCGCACTTGAGCTCGTCGAAAATGCCAGAAGCTGCGCCGGGGCGATTCCCTTGAGGAAAAACGCTGGGGACTTTTTGGTAAATGCCCAAACAAGAAAAATGTAAAAGCAATACAGTAGGGCGAGCCCTAAGACGACCGACATCGCATACCAAAGCAGTGCGAAAAAGAGATCCGGCCCCGGAGCCTCAGCAATGATCGCCGCGAGCAACGCAAAGACACCGAATGGAGCCGCCAGCATTATCAGGTCAATCATCTTGAGCACAACTTCATTGAGCCCGTTAAAGAATCCTTTCACCGGAGCCGCCTTGTCGGGCGGTATCAATATCAGCCCGATGCCGAAAAACAATGCAAAAATGATCACCTGCAGCATGTTGCCGTTTGAGCTAGCCGCGGCAATGATATTCTCCGGCACCAGGTCTTCGAGTGGCTTTAGCGGGCCTGTCTCTTTCTGCTTTTCTGCGGCGGTGATGCGAGCTCCTGCATCTTTCTCATAACTTGCAAGAAGTTGGGTGCGGGTCTCTTCGCTGACTGCACTTCCGGGCTTAACGATGTTAACGATGGCGAGCCCAAGACTGACCGCGATCACGGTCGTCGCGATATAGATCGCGATGGTCCGCACGCCCATCTTTGAAAGTTGTGTGATGTTGTTAAGGTCGGCAATGCCGGAGATCAGCGAACCGAGAATGAGCGGGATCGCGATCAGCTTCAGGGCATTGATAAAGATCGTTCCGAACGGTTTTATCCAGTCAACGATAAAACCTTTTCCCCATTCGAACTGGATAAGTAATGCCGCGAAAGCCACGCCCGCAGCCATACCGAGCAGTATCCGCCAGTGCAACGCAAGTTTTTTCATGTAGGGAAGTTTCGCCTTTTTTGCTCGCCAAATCAAACAACATAAGTTCGGAAGCCACGCACCGCATAGACAGGAGCTACTTCGTTGCAACTTATGTTGCAAACTGCATTAGGTCCCGAAGTAAATCTTCAAAGCGCGGACCGTAAGCCCCTTTTAAGCTTGTAGTCACCGGGCTTTTCTCACATAATTCGAGTGCTTCAACAGATTTTCTCGCGACCGGAGAGTTAAATGAGCAACAGTGAAAAAGAGCAGATACCGCCCGATGACTACGAGCAGGAACTAACGACTGACCTTGACGACGACACACCGGACAAGCCGAAGGGCATGCCGCTGCACACAAAGATCCTGATCGGCCTCGTGGTCGGCGTCGGTGGAGGGCTGCTCGCCAATTGGATCTGGGGCGGCGACCACAGCGGCGTTGTCTGGACGGTTGAGAACATCACCAGGCCGGTCGGGCAGCTTTTCCTCAACCTTCTTCTGATGATCGTTGTGCCGCTGGTTTTCTCGTCGCTGGTCGTCGGCGTTGCGGGGATCGGCGATATCCGCAAGCTCGGCCGGATCGGGTTCAAATCATTCGCCTATACGCTCATCATTTCGGCCATCTCGGTCGTTATTGGGCTGACGCTGGCGAATACGATCAGGCCCGGCGAACGGATCAGCCCCGAGACTGCCGCGGCGCTGAAAGAAGAATTCAGCAGCGGAGCCTCAGCCGCCACCGAGGCCCAGCGAAAAGCGGCCGAGACAGCAAAGGCGGATACGCCGTTGATGCAGGCCGTGAAGACCATCGTCCCGAGCAACGTCTTCAATTCGATCTCCGCAGCGAGCCCGAACATGCTCCACATAATGTTCTTTGCGCTCATCATTGGGGTCGCTATAACGCTCCTGCCTTCAGCGGTCTCGGCTCCGTTTGTGAATGTCTGCGAATCGCTTTTTGCGATTACGGCAAAGATCATTGATATCGTGATGAAATTCGCTCCATACGCGGTGGCGTGCCTACTTTTCAACAACATCGCGCAGTTTGGGCTCGAGCTTCTTCAATCGCTCGGATGGTTCGTCGTTACGGTGCTCCTCGGTCTCTCGATCCATTTCTTCGGCGTCTATTCGCTCTCGATCTATTTCCTTTCGCGGCTCAATCCGCTGGATTTCTTCCGGCGCGTTCGGACGGTGATTTTGACGGCTTTCTCAACCTCATCTTCGAACGCGACACTGCCGACCGCACTTCGCGTTACGCATGAGAACCTCGGAGTGCCAAAAGAGATCAATAGCTTTGTGCTTACGGTCGGAGCGACGGCGAACCAGAACGGAACTGCTCTCTACGAGGGCGTGACGGTGCTCTTCCTCGCACAGCTTGCCGGTGTTGATCTGACGATTTCACTGCAATTGATGGTCGTTTATCTCGCCATCCTTGGCGGCATCGGGACTGCAGGCGTGCCGAGCGGCTCGATTCCCTTCATCATCGGCATTCTCTTCATGATCGGCATCGATCCGGCACTGATCGCAATCATCCTCGGCGTTGATCGCCTATTGGATATGTGCCGTACAACGCTGAACGTTGTTGGCGACATCACGGCCGCAACTTTCGTCGCCCGGAGCGAAGGATACGAGCTGTTGCAGACCCGCGAAGATATTGGAGCTTGATAGGTTTGAGTGTAGTATTGCGGGAACACCTCTAAATTTTTCGGCGGAGGACTGGGCTTATGTTTCCGATCGGCGATGACAACAGTGATATAAAGATAGTTCCTTTTGTGAACTATCTTTTCATCGGGCTCAACGTGCTTGTCTTTGTGCTGCTGCAGCAGCTCGGGTCGAGCGAGTCGTTCACGTACGCCTGGTCGCTGGTGCCGCAGGAGATAACGACGGGAGTTGACCTGAGCGGTGTACAGGTCGTTCGCGACTCGATGGGAAACTCGGCCGAGATACGGCATTATTCGACGCCGCTGTCGGTCTATTTCAATTTCATCAGCTCGATGTTCATGCACGGCAGTATCGGACACATCGTCGGAAACATGTTGTTCCTTTTCGTCTTTGGCGATAATCTCGAGAACCTGATGGGCCACGTCCGGTTTGCCGCTTTTTATATCTTTTGCGGCATCGCTGCGGCTCTTGCCCAGGTCGCGATGGACACCTCGTCAGTAATACCGATGCTCGGAGCCTCGGGGGCGATCTCCGGTGTGCTCGGCGGCTACATACTCCTTTTTCCGCAGCGGCAGGTGCGGGCCGTTATCTTCAACTTCCTCACGACGGTGCCGGCCTTTGTCGCACTCGGTATCTGGATCGTCTACCAGATCGTTCTCGGAGCATTGACACCGGCGGGGACGGGCGGCGTCGCCTATGCGGCACACATCGGGGGCTTCATCGCCGGACTTGCACTTGTCAAGGTCTTCACCATTGGCCGCAGGGTCTGAGCGGCCGCAATCGTTATGAGCTTCGCATGCCGGGTTTGCGGCAACGCATCAGGAAACGCCGAGCACACTGCTCGCGAGATGATGTTTGGCACTCGCGACGAATTCGTTTATTGCGAATGCTCGAAATGCGGGACTCTTCAGATCAAGGAAATACCCGAGCTCGCGAAATACTATCCCGATAATTACCTGTCGTTTAACTCTGAAACGCCGGTCGGCCGGACGGCGATCCACCGATTTGCGGCACGGGTGATCGGACAACATTTTGTAGAAGGACGCGGGTTTGCCGGCAAGCTTTTGTCCCGAATGCGGCCCGGTTTTGCCGGGAACTTCCCGGCGACCCTGCGCGATCCTGAGCTCAGACTCACCTTTGATTCGCGGATACTCGATTTCGGCTGCGGCAAGGGGCAACTGCTTCAAACGCTGCATTATTTCGGCTTTCGCGACCTGACCGGTGCCGATGCATTCATCGAAGGCGACATCGAGCTGCCCACCGGGGTTCGCATTCTGAAGCGGCCGCTCAGCGAACTCGAACCTGGATTTGACCTGATCATAATGAGCCATTCGTTCGAGCATTTGCCCGATCCGAAGGCGGCATTGCGTGATGCGTTTCGGCTGCTCCGGCCGGACGGCCACCTTCTGATTGCGATGCCGGTGATCAACTTTGCTTGGGAGAAATACGCAACGGACTGGGTTCAGCTCGACGCTCCGCGGCATTTGTATCTTTTTACTGAACGGGCTTTCACTGACCTTGCGAACGACGCCGGATTCTCCGTCGCTTCCGTCCGCTATGAATCGAAGGCGTTTCAGTTCTGGGGAAGTGAAATGTATAGGCAGGATATTCAGCTAATACCAGACGGGGCACCGGGCGTGATCCATCCGCCGGATATTTTCACGGACGCTCAGATGGCCGAGTGGGAACGCGAAGCGGCAAGGCTGAATGCGGAAGGCCGCGGAGATACCGCGACCTTCATACTCAAGCGGCCCGAATAGAAACATGGACCGTCACTTTTTTCCAAGCAGCAGCTGCAAAAATTCGCCATCGTCAAAGCGTCCTTGCCTTGCCTGCCGCACGACAACCATCTTTTCCGACGGGATGATGTAGAGCCGCTGATTGCCGGCTCCGGCGGCGACGTAGATGTCCCGAGGAAGGTCGTTGCCGAAGCCGCGTTTACTTATTGCGGTGGTGTTTGCCTCGCGGTCGCCAAGTAATCGGCCAAGACGGCCGCGATTTTCGGCGACATTTGCATTGCTTTCGCCGGACCGATTGAGCCAAAACGTAATGCCGTAGTTCGGATTGGCCTTCGAGCCTTTGGTCAGTTCGTCAAGCAGGCTTTTCTTGATGATCTGTTTCCCGTTCCACTTGCCGCCATCGAGAAGCAGCCTGCCAAACTTGAGCCATTCTCCGGCGGTCAAGTACGCCCCCGAAGGCAGGTTCGGCTGGCCTGCCTGCATTGTCCAGCGGGCATATTTCAGCCCGATCGGATCGAAGATCCGGCGCTGCATGTAGGCCACAACGCCTTCCTTCTTCGGTTCGAGCTTTCGGCGAAGAGCCTCGCCAAAGACCTGGAACGGCACCGGGCCATACTCGAAGGTCGTGCCGGGCTCGAACTTGGAGCCAAAGCCTGCGGCCTCGGAATATGAGGGTGGACGGCCGATCGGGCCCGAGTCCAGCCCGCCCGTCAGCGTCAGCAATTCGCGGTAGGTCATCCGTGACTTTCGTGGATCCGAACGCCATTCCGTAAGCACCTCTGAAACGCGTTCGTCGAAGCCCTTTATCAAGCCGTCCTCGATCGCAGCGGCGAGCATGACACCGACGAAAGACTTCGTACCGCTAGCCAGAAGGTGCGGAGAATCGGCCGAATGGCCGTTGTGATATTCCTCGAATACGACCTTGCGATCCTTATAAACGATCAGCGAAAGACCGCGGGCGTCGCTCGAGTAATCAGCAGCCTTCCGATAAGGCGAGTCCGCTTTCGAAGGCCGTGACTGTGCTGCGACGCCGCATGCCGTAAGTGATAGCAGTGAAAGTAGTGCAACAATATAAACTCTTCGCATAATTACCTCCGGAGACAAAAATAGCCGGCAGCCAAAGTAACGCGTCGGCCGCCGGCTTACGGACAACATTATTGCCGCTGAAATTCAGGTGTCCCGAGAACGAGGCTTACTGCTTTGAAGACCTCAGGCTCGCCCGAGGGCTGCATCAACCTCACTCGTCGGTTCATTCCGCCGCCGGGCATTCCCGCCGGCCGCATATTTATATCGCCTAGATCGAGATCGTCCGCTTCGTTGCCTGCCGCTACTTCGGGAAGCGGCTGTGCGGCCTGCTTCTCGAGCGATGCCCGGGTCGCCGGCGAGACCTCGTCGTACAAGATCTTCCCGATAGCGTTCTCAAGTATTTCGCCTCGGCTCGCGGCGTAGTAGCCCCGCAGGTCCACTCGAGTGCCGGGAATACGGTTGCTTGAAACCGCGACGGCAAAGTTCAGCCGCTCAAGAAGTGCCCCCGTGTTGACCCAATCTTCGGCGGTGTCCGGATAGCCGGTCGGAGCCTGATACCCATACGGCACCTCGCCGAGCTTATTGAGCATTCCGATCAGTGCCGGGTTCGCATTCGTTTCGGCACCGAGTGCCCGCAGCGTGCTGACGGCGAGTTCGAAAGGAGTTTTGATCTTTGCCCGATAGTTTTCAGGGGCGAAGAATTCTTTGTCCGTAAAAAGTGCCCGGAGCGTCGCCTTGATGTCTCCGTTCGATTTGGTGAAGGCGGCGGCAACCCGCCCGACCATCGCCTCGCTCGGGTCATCCCGGACAAACTTAACCGCAAGCTTTCTTGCGATGAACTTCGCGGTCGAAGGATGCTTCACGAGGATGTCGAGCACTTTGAGCCCGTCCTTCATTCCACCCTCGTCGATCTTTTGACCGAGCACGGTTTTGGTGCCCTTCTCGTGCGAGCGTTCGTTGAAATAGAATTCGCCGCTTTCGATGTCGTCCGGAACTCCGGCCATCCGTTGCAGCCGTTCGATCTGCCGGTTCTCTTCTCCGCGGATCATATTTGCGGCGGCACGCCGATAGCCACGCGGGTCAGCAATGGTCCAACCGGTGAACGCCTTTGCGACCTCGACGATGTCCTGCTGAGTGTAGCCGCCGCCAACGCCAAGCGTGTGCAACTCGAGAAGCTCGCGGGCGTAATTCTCATTCAGCCCACGCCGCATCTGATTTCCGGCATTGCGGGCCTGAGCTATTCGGCGATCGAGCTCGGCATCCGTGATTCCCTGTCGCTCCTTGATCTGTTCGCGAAGCCGCAGCGGGACGTTGCCGCTGCGGATCGCTCGCTGAAGCGGGCCATTTCCGCCAGCACGCTGCTGAGAATTTGGTGAGACCGATTCGAAATTATCGAGGAAGAAAAGCATCGCCGGATGCTGTGCCGTCCCTGCTAGAAGATCACGGAAATTGCCAAGAGCATGCTTGCGGAGAACGTCACGCTCGTAGCTCGGGATGTACCATCGGACGGCCGCCTTTCCGGCAAAGACGTTGAAGTGGTTCTGCCAAAAATCGACCATCACTTCCTCAAGTTGCCGTTCGGAATAGGCGGCACGGACGACGCGATTGCCGACTATCTGCGGGAGAAGCTGGCCGGCGGGCCTGAGGCCGTATTCGGCATAGATCTCACGAAGCTGGCGCTGGCGTTCGCGGCGATCGGCCTCGGTCGGTTCTTCGTTCATCGCGGCGGTCCCATTGGCAGCCTGCTGACGCCGATTGCGGCCCTCGAGCTGTTGAAGAAGCGCTCCGGGGTTCGGATATTTGCCGAAGATCTCCGCGGTGGACATCCCAAAAATATCGAACCGTCCGACACGAGCATCCAATTTCGAGTCATCGATCGCCGCCGCATTTAGCTGCTGTTCGATGAATTTTGAAATGCCGATCGCTTTTACACGTTCCACATCGCCGGGACGGGGGCCATAAGTCAGCCGATTGAGGACATGAAGGATCTTTTGCTCCTCCGTCAGAGCCTTTGCCTTTGCCGGCCCTGCCGAAAACGCCCAACCGGGCAAAATGAGGACGGCGAGCAGGGCAGAAACCATAGCTCGTTGAAAGATCTCTGTTAAATTAAACCGCATAATTCTCCCCTAAGTAATAAGAGGTGGTGTTGCAAGGTTAGATGCGTTTGCGGCCCAAAAGGCCGAGTCAAGGTTGGAGCGTGCGGTAAAATGCCGTCAAACGATGCAACAACTTTCGTATCGCCGACATCTAACTTTTCGTTTTATAGGACCTTTTCGGTTAAAATCTCATTATGCTTAAGCGTATTTCCAAAGAAATCGGTGTGACCGCGTTGTTCGCCTCTCTTGTTTTTACTTTCGCAGTCACTGCCCGTGCTCAAAACGATTCGGTCTTTTCCGACCCGAACGTCGAATATAGCTTTGACGTTCCCGACCCGCGTTGGAAGATGACGGCCAAGCCCTCGGTGACGAACCCGAACGTTGAATTCGTGTTTATCGACCGGCTCGAGGGCCATCTTGAGGTGCGAAAGCTCAACGTTGCCCAGAATGTGCTGGTATCGGACGTTATAAGGGAAGAAGAGCAGAAGCTTCAGTTTCTTCCCGGCTATGTCGCCGGCCGCGAGGAGAACTTCGGCGGAAAGCTTAATGGAGCTATTTTCAACTACGAGTACGTCCGCGCAGGGCGGCCGATGGCAGGACGGTTCTATTTTCTGAGGTCCGGCGGCAATGTTTACGTGCTTAGGTTCACCGGTTTTCGCGACAAGCTCCGATCGATCCGGACACAAACCGATATTATCGCAAGGACTTTCGGCGTCAAGTAGTTATTACTCTTGATCTCTCGGGCGAACGTAAATACGCGACCCGTCCCGGATCAAACAGCCATTCTTGAGCTCGGCAACCTCCTGCACGAGCTTTTCGGGTCGCAGTTTTTTTATCCCCATTCGAGCAAGATCGTCACCAGCGAGTCCTGTGACCATCCGTACATCCAACCTTTCGGCAATTGTACGGAGGCTCCAAGCGGTTTGCCCGTTGACCTGATAGCTCTCGGCCAGGCGATCTGCCAGCTCTTTGCTATCAGGCGAATCGAACCACTTTAAGAGATCGGACCGTCCCAGGCCGTCGCCACACTCGGCAATGAGATAGATGCGGCCGCCGGGTTTGCAAGCCCGCGAAGCCGCCTCTAGAGCTTTGTGGGCCTGAATTAGGTTTATGTCGTAAGGAGCGCCGCCGCAGCTTACGATCACCGTCTCGTACTGCTCGTCGATCTTGCGAGTGTGGGCCGCGGCAAAACTCTCGCAGGCAGCGGCATGAGAATCGAACAGGTCGCCGCAGACGAGATAGGTCACCTCACCTTGCGAATTGACCATCGTGTGAACGGCGAGATCGACGCTCACTTTCGAGGCAGCCTCAACGAACGCCTCGTGCACGGGGTTGCCTTTCATGCTTCCTGGGGCGACGCCTTCGGCCCGCGTCCGACGCTCGAAATCGAACGCAAGGCGATGCGTCGCGTTGATCGTTCGATTTGACGCGAGGCCGGGGCAGATCAGCTTTCGCCCGCCGGTAAAGCCCGCGAAATAATGAAAGCCGACGCTTCCGATCGTAATGACGCGGTCGAAGTCCTTTAGCGCGCGGTTCAATTCCACCGGCGTACCGTCGCTCAGTTCGCCAACGTTGACGATCTGCATTAGGTCTCGCGGCGAGTGGTCAAGCGTCTTTACCCGCTGGGCAATGAAAGGCGTAAGAATCTCCGCCTTTTCCTGTTCTGTGACCGCCCGATGAATGCCCGTTGCGAAGATCGCGGCGATATCAAATGGCATTGTCCCATTGGCGATCAGCCGCCTAACAAGTAGATTGATGATCTGCCCCGCACCGGCGGCTCGGGTCGCATCGGGGACGACGAAGAGTACGGACTCGCACGGCGCGACTATTTCCTCGATCCGTTTTGTATTGATAGGAACCTCAAGAAGCTCGCCGATCTGATGGTCGGATAAAGGCTTCGCTTCCCCGGCTGCGGTGATCACGTCGAATCTGTCGGGGATCTCAAGGCTGATGGTCTCGCGGCCATATTGGAGGTCGATCGTCGGCATGGTTCTTCTCGTTCTCAGCGGTCGGCCGAAGCGGCCGATTCGAAGCAATTTCCGCCCATCGCGCAAACGAAGACCTTGTCGGTCGAATGGTCCGCGGTCTCGAGCTGGATGGTAAGGTGCGAGATGCCGAAGCGTTCCTGGAGCAGATCGCGAATCTCGAGCAAGAGCTCTGTCTCAGGGATCGAACGGTCATGAGCGACATGGGCCGAAAGGGCCTCGATCCCGGATGAAATGGTCCAGACGTGTAGGTCATGAACATTGAGCACCGCCGCGGGCTCTGCGATAGCGGTTTCTACCTCAGTCAGGTCGATGTGTTTCGGAGTGCTTTCGAGCAGAACATCCACCGAATCGCGCAAGAGCCGCGACGCGTTGAAGATGATTATGCCGCTGATGATGACGCTGGTCAGGGCGTCAGCCCAAAGGAACCCGAAGGCTAGGATCAGAACGCCGGCGGAGACAGCTGCCACGGAACCAAGCATATCGCCCATGACGTGGAGCCACGCACCACGGAGGTTCAGATTGTGCTCGTGTTCTGCATGAAGCAGATACGCCGCAATGATGTTAATGATCAAGCCGCCCGCAGCGATGACGGTCATCTCCAAACCGGCGACCTCGGCCGGGGAACGAAACCGCCCGATCGCTTCCCAGACAATGTAGAACGCAAGCACGATGAGGACGACGCCGTTGACCAGAGCAGCGATCACCTCAAGGCGATAGTAGCCGTATGTTTTTTGCGGGGTTGCAGGACGCGAAGCGATGCTGAAAGCGGCGAGCGAAAGAGCGAGAGCTCCGACGTCGGTCAGCATATGGCCGGCATCGGCGAGCAGTGCGAGCGAATTGGCCCACCAGCCGCCGACCGCCTCTGCAACCATGTAAACGGCAGTGATAACAAGTGCTATCCGAAGCCGTGAAAGAGCCTTCGGGCTGATGCGGTTGCTGCTGTGCGAATGGTCGTGCGTTCCGGACATTTGTACAGCTAGTACCTCCGGAGCACGCGTGAATTTCTGAGCGAAATCACGAACCCGGCGCGGTTGCCGCGGTCGTCGTTGAACTCGACATTGACCTCGCTCGAACCGGATGAGATCTGTAGGCGGAATGTGCCGTCACTGCCGGCGTAAACCTCACGGCCCTGTGAACGGACGAGCAACCCGGGTAACGCTTTGCCAGAGATTATGTAAACGCTTCCGCCAACGCGCTCGACGTTCCATTCCTGAACATCGATGGAGGCACTTGATTGGCCGCGGACAACGCTGAATCGGCTCGGCTCCGACCATTCGCTCATCTGGCCGGAACGGGCAGTGGACCTTACACGCCAATAGTATGTTCCCGGAGCGACGCCGGCCAAACGGAAATCGCGAACACCAAGTCCCGACCTATCGACCATTATCGAATCAGGAGCAAAGTAAGGCGAGCGGGCGAGCTGAATGTAATATGCACCCGAGCCCGAATCATCCTGCCAGACGAACGTGGCGGAGGCTCCGCCGCCGGGATCGACGATTTGGGCGCCGTTAGCAGGGCTGGTCAGCCGCGGCGGCAGTATCAACTTTTCACGGTCGGATATCTTGCCCTTTTCGACACGGGCAAACTGATTTTCGGCGATCGTGGTCTGATTTCCGCTAACGGTCGTATCTACACTACCGCGGCTGATCCTGATCTCACCTCCGCCCGATGCACGGTCCGCATTGAAGCTTGCGTCGGTCTGAGATTTCAAGCGGGTCTCAGAATCCATCATCTCGACCACGTTCTGGGCATCGGCCGGCTGTTCCTCGGTTCGGACATTAAGTTGGCCATCATCGAGAGACACTCGGACATTCCTTCCACCGAATAGCGAACTGCTATCGCGAATCACGACCGTACTATTGGGGCGGACCGTGTACGTTGATCCGTCGATCATCCGCACGACTGCTCGGCCATCGGCCTGTGTTTGAATGGTGTCGCCGGGAGCGGCATAGGTTTGCCGGGTCACGACGATCGTCTCACGCGTCGCCGCCCGTATCACCCTTACGTCACCTTCAAACGAGAAAATTATCGCCGAATCCCGGGGGCTTTCTGAGATCTCGGTCTGAACCAGCCAATCACTCTTCATCGCCCACCAGGAAACGCCTAGAAGGCCAAACGCAAAGACAGCAAAGATAACGATTCCTCGGACAGAACTACTCTGTATCCGCCACCAATCGATATATATCTTGCTGTACTTCTTATCCATGGCCACAGGAGTCAATCGTCAGAGTCTGTTTCCGTTTCCTTTCCTTCTGGTTTGGACGGGAATATAAGCGACGCAGCGATCGAGACGACGATCGCGGAAACCACGACGCCGAGCGATATATTTATCATCTCGTCCTTAAACTCCCCGTCGACCATTCGCTGTGCGAACGCTCCAATTATCGTCGTGTTGTTGGTCAAAGCCAGTGTGATCGAGGCCATAAGCGGCAGCATCATCTTGACACCTATAAATGTAAGGATAAAGGCAAGGCCGATCTTGAGAAAATGGAACCTGTCGGCGACATCGGCGAGCAGAAAATAGAATGTCCGAAGCCCCAGGATCGCAAATATGTTTGAAGTATAAACGATGTAACGGTCGGTCGTGATACCGAATATTGCAGGAATAGAATCGACCGCAAAGATCAGGTCAGTGAACTCGACCACTATCAGGACCAGGAGCAAGAGCGTTCCGACACGTGCTCCGTCCTTTAAGATAAAGAACTTGTCGGCGTGATATTCCTTGGTAATGCGAATATATCGCGTTGCAAAGCGGACGATGCCGCTTTCGGTCGGATCAAAGTCCTCGTCGTCGCCCTTGAACATTTTCAGGCCCGTGTAGATAAGAAAAGCTCCGAAGACGTAAATGATCCAGTGGAACCGCTCGACGAGTTCGGCCCCAACGAAGATCATTATCATGCGCATTACAAGCGCACCCATGATGCCCCAAAAGAGCACGCGATGTTGGTATTCCTTCGGGACGCGAAAATAGCTGAAGATGAGCAGGAAAACAAAGAGATTATCGATCGAGAGCGAAAGCTCGATGAGATAACCGGTGAAAAACGTTTGGGCGTGGCGAATACCAAACTGCGACCACAGGAAGACATTGAACCCAAGGGCGAGCGACACCCAGACGGCCGCCCAGGCAAACGTTTCCTTCCGGCTCGGGACGTGAGACGTTCGGTTAACTATCCCGATATCGACAAAGAGAGCCGTTAGAACAATGCCGAAGAAAAGTAGCCAATGCCACGTTTGATAATCGATTGCTTCCATAAAGGTCGCGAGCAAAAACGGCCGAAGCCCTCCGCCCAACGGGAAATGTCGATTCTACCCGAATTTCTTCGTGCGAGCTATGTGTCAATGGCCCGGAAAGCCGTGTTTACGCGAAACGGCAATGACGTTCGATGATCCGGACAATGGCATTGAGGCCGGCCGAGTCGTCCTCAGACAAATCCGCCAGCCGGTCGCTGTCAACATCGAGCACGGCTGCGACACGATCTTCGGAAAAGATCGGTACAACTATCTCAGAGCGGGCGGCCGAGCTACATGCTATGTGGCCGGGAAAAGCCTCGACGTCTGGGACGATGACCGTCTCGCGGGTGGAGTAGGCGTGCCCGCAAACCCCGCTATCAAAAGCGATACGCGTACAGGCGAGCGGCCCTTGAAACGGCCCGAGGACAAGCTCGCTTTCTTTGGCGATATAGAAACCGACCCAGAAAAAGCCGAATGCTTGTTTCAGGACCGCGGCAACATTTGCGAGATTTGCGATCGTGTCCGTTTCGCCGGCGATGAGAGCCTCGATCTGCGGAGCGAGTTCGGCGTAAATCGTCGTCCGGTCGGCGGACTTTGAAAATGCGATACTTTCAGCCATTATCGAGTAGTTTAAGCGGGTGGGCGGCTGAGAACAAAGTCCGCTGACAACGGCGAACACCGATGGAAACGGCAACCAAGATATTATTTATCGGAGCAGGTGGAGCACTCGGTGCTGTCGCTCGGCACCTTATAAACATCTCGCCGATCGCCGGACTTTTCGAAAAGTTTCCATTTCCTACATTTTTCATAAACGTCTCCGGATCGTTTCTAATCGGGCTGCTTTTAATATTGCTCACCGATAAATGGGAGATCAGCGAACACCTGCGGATGGCGGTTATCGTTGGCTTTCTTGGGGCATTTACTACCTTTTCAACTTTCGAGATGGAGATCTATGGCCTCATCAAAGAAAGGCAGCTCCTGCCTGCCTTTCTCTACTTCTTTTTTAGCGTCTTCTTTGGCTTCATCGGCCTCGTCGCCGGCATCACCCTAGCTCGAAAGTTCTGACATGTGTCTTTTTGTAGTTATTAAGGCGACTGTTCTGACGAGGAGACGACAAAATGAAAAAGGTAGCAATATTGTTTCTTTTGGTGATGGCTGCTTCGACGGTTCTTGTCGCTGCGGACCGTGCGTCGATCATAGAAGCCCATCTTGAAACGCCGGAGCAGGACAACCGCGGCCGACGCGGCCGAGGGCGCGGACGGGATGATTCGAACTCAAATTCGAACCGTTCGGGCGGTAGCGTTGCCTCGGCCGAAGCCCGCAACGCCGCACTCAAAGCCGTGCCCGGCGATATCATCAAAGAAGAATTTGAGCGAGAGAATGGCCGTGCGATCTACGAGTTCTACATTCGCAAGACCAACGGCAGCGTTTACGAAGTCTACGTTGACGCTGAGACCTTAAAGGTGGTCAAGATAGAGCTACGCTGAGTTAACTTCGAACGAGTGCGGCCCGTGCTTGAACGGCTCGCGTCAGTGCACTATTTACCGAATCCGCGACCGCGGTCAGGTGGCCCATTTTTCTTCCCGGGCGAGGGTCTGCTTTGCCGTAAAGGTGAAGCGAGACGCCCGGAACGGCCAGTGCGGCCGCCCAATCGGGTTCGCCCGCGGACCAGATATCGCCGAGCAGATTTGCCATTGCCGCGGGCCGGAGAAACTCGGTCGAGCCAAGCGGAAGCCCGCAGACCGCCCGCACCTGCTGTTCAAATTGCGACGAGACACATGGGCCAAACGTCAGGTGCCCCGAGTTGTGGGGCCGCGGAGCGATCTCGTTAACTAGCATTTTACCATTGCTTGTCAAGAAGAATTCGACGCACATCGTACCAACGTAGCCGAAGGTCTCCGCGATGCTTTGCGTGATCTCGACCGCCTCAGAATAGGCCGCTTCTGAGACAGCGGCCGGAGCGAACGAGACATCGAGAATATGGTTGCGGTGCTCGTTTTCTATCACGCCATAATGGGCAAAGCCGCCGTCCTGCCCGCGGGCACAAACGACCGATACCTCTTTCTCAAATTCGATGAAACTTTCAAGGATCGCCTCGCTGCCATTCAACCCGGCAAAGGCCGCATCGACCTCGCCAACCGAGACGAGCTTCCGCTGTCCCTTGCCGTCGTAACCAAAACCGGCGGTCTTGAGCACGGCCGGCGTGCCAAAATCGAGTACGCCGCGGTGAAGATCATCAAGCGTCGTTATGTGGCGAAAAGGAGCGACAGGAAAGCCATTCGATGAAAGCCACGTCTTCTCGCGGAGCCGATTCTGTGTGGTGTGAAGCACCTCGCCCTTTGGATGCACAGCGACAAATTCAGCAGCCGCCTCAACGGTCGCGGCCGGGACATTCTCGAACTCAAAAGTAACAACATCCACCGCCCGGGCGAATTCGCGGACCGCATCGAGATCGCCGTACGACGCGGCCGTTTCAACATCGGAAATGTGCCCGGCGGGCGTATCGGCATCCGGCGAGAATGTGTGCACGCGATAGCCCATCTTTCGGGCCTCAATGGCAAACATCCGGCCAAGTTGGCCGCTGCCAAAAACGCCGATGGTAGAGTTTGGAAGTATCGTAGCTGGCATCAGGAAGGCTAACTCAACTTAGATCGCAGCACGTCCTTGGTCTGCTTTGACCGAAAGGCGTGGAGCTTCTTGCGGAGCTCGGGGCGTGAATTTGCGAGTATCGAGACCGCGAGCAGGGCAGCGTTTTTGCGCCGGCCTGGCCGATTGCGAGTGTGCCCACGGGCACGCCCGCGGGCATCTGAGCGATAGAGAGAAGCGAATCAAGCCCCTTCAATGCTTTGCTTTCAACCGGCACGCCGAGCACCGGCAGCACCGTTTGCGAAGCACACATCCCCGGCAGGTGCGCCGCTCCGCCGGCACCGGCTATGATGACCTCAATTCCGCGATCCTCGGCCGATTTTGCAAACTCGAAAAGCAGGTCCGGCGTACGGTGAGCCGAGACGACCTTCGATTCGTGCGCGACGCCGAATTCTTCAAGGGTCGCGGAAGCGATCTCCATCGTCGGCCAGTCGCTCTTGCTGCCCATTATGATCGAAACGATCGGGGTTTTAGTTTTCGCCGGCATAGATCCTTATGACGATTCCGCCCATGTGGGCTTCGTCTGCCCAGCATTTTACTCCATTTATGTAACAAATGTGGCTATCGCGGGATTCGCTCGTGTCCGCGTACCAAGCGACGAATCCGCCCGAGAAAGATTCATTCCCGAAGCCGAGCTTGCGGCCTGTCTCGTCTACCGCCGTTGCACAACAGTCAAAGCAAATATAGTCCGTGTACCGCACATTCGGCTCGACCTTCGCGGAACAAATCGGGCAAATTTGCTCGTTCATTTCGATAGCTCAAGGTTGATGACCGACTCAAACTTGCCCCAAGCCGCAATGGTCGAACGCCAATAGACGACCTCGCCGGTCTTGCTTATGACAATGTTCTTCGGATAGCCGCTAAATACGAATTGCTTCAGAGCCGCCTCGGCCTCGACCGCCTGCAAATAGTTAAATTTCTCTTTCGATAGAAACTTGCGGACGTCGCCGGCCGTGTCGGCAGTCGCGGCAAGAAAGACGACATTGTCGTTCGCCGCAAACTTTGACCTCAACTCGTTCAGCTTCGGTTTGTGGGCGAGGCAAACCGGGCATCCGATGAACCAAAAGTTGAGGACAACGACCTTGCCGCGGAGTTCGCTCATCGCGATGCGGCCACCGTCGACGGTTTGAAATGTGACGTCCGGCACCTGCATTCCCTCCTGCGGGATCTTTTGCAGGCGAAACTCGACCGTCCCGTCCTCGAGCGTTCGCATTAGCGTTCGGTCCGGATAGTGGAAATTCGCCATCCGGATATCAACGAACTCGTCGTTCGAGATCTCGCCACCGTTGTGATCCAGAAACACCGTCCGAGGGCCTGTGACACCGATTCGCTGTGCACAAAGATCAGGGCCCGCGACTTGAACGATCATCGCTACGAGCATCACTGTCATTAGTTTTACGCGGTGCACCAGCATTTGACTAGAAAATAGGAGAGATGAGCGACGAAAGCAAATTTGGGAAGATATCGGTCGGATTTCATTGTCGACTGTTCGGATGAGCATAAAGTTAAAGCATGCTGCTTTACCGTTAGATCTTTGTCTAATTAGATGCCCCTTTTTCGCCCAGAATCTCGTTTAGCTTTGTAAGTAGAACTAGTTTATAGGCTCAGACCGCAGCGTCTGACCAATTGATGAAAGGCTTGACCCCAGCGAGGGGCGGTATTACCATTAGGCAACTCTTTCAATTAGTAGCGTTGATCCGGGAGATCTATTTGTGATCGGCAACACCATATCGCACTATCGCATCACGTCGCAGCTCGGTGAAGGCGGGATGGGCGTTGTATATGAAGCTGAGGATATCAACCTCGGCCGCCGGGTCGCGCTTAAATTTCTTTCGCCTTCGATGGCTAAGGACGACAATCTCCTTCAGCGTTTTCAGCGCGAAGCTCGTGCTGCTTCTTCGCTTAACCACCCGAATATCTGCACTATTCACGGGATCGAGCAGGATGAAAACCAGCATTTCATCATCATGGAGCTTCTTGATGGCGAATCGCTAGCGGACCGAATTCGCAAAGGGCCGATAGACATCGACTTGGTCCTACAGCTTAGTGTCCAGATCGTCGATGCTCTTGAATCCGCGCATTCGAAAGGTATCGTTCACCGGGACCTGAAACCGGCTAACATTTTCGTCACCTCCCGAGGCGAAGCAAAGATACTCGACTTCGGACTTGCAAAGATAGATCGACAGAAATCAGATGCGGCTTCCAATGTCCCGACTGCCATTGCGGATGAATTGACGTCTGCAGGTTCGACAATGGGAACCGTCGCATATATGTCACCGGAGCAGGCTCGCGGTGAGGTCACGGATACGCGGACCGATCTTTTTTCGGTCGGTACGGTAATATATCAAACCGCGACGGGCGTTCTACCCTTTCAGGGCGACACCTCGGCCATGGTCTTTGATTCGATCCTAAACCGCGACCCTATACCAGTAGCACAGGTCAATCCGTCGCTTCCGGCCGAACTGGACCGAATACTGGGGCAGTCACTGGAAAAGGATCGCGAACTGCGATATCAGAGTGCAACCGATCTGAAGACGGCCCTCAAACGGCTGAAACGCGATCTCGACTCGGGCCGGCATTCCTCCGAAACAAATGCAATTCACAGCACACGCGCGCCGCAAATGGTCCATGATCACTCGATCGCCGTGCTTTATTTCGAAAATCTGAGCGGTATGAACGAAGATGAATATCTTCGAGATGGCATTACGGAAGACATTACGACCGAACTTTCGAAAATAAAAGGCCTCCGGACGTTTTCGCGAGCGATGGTGCTCAAATATCGCGATAAATCTGTCACGGCAGGGCAGGTCGGAAAGGAATTGGGAGCTTCCTACGTACTGACCGGGAGTTTGCGGCGGGCCGGGGCTCGACTTCGCATCAATGCTCAACTCGTTGACGCAGCAACGGACTTTCCGCTTTGGTCCGAACGGTATGACCGCGAAATGGAGGACGTTTTCGAAGTGCAGGACGAGATCGCGTCCAAGATCGCGGCTGCGTTAAGGATCACGCTTACACCACAAGAGCAACAGGCCCTTGCCGCAAAACCAACCGAGAATTTGCAAGCTTATGATCTTTACCTCAGGGGCAGGAATTACGCTCGACGCGTCGGACGTCAAGACCTTCAGATCGCCGTGCAGATGTATGAGAATGCGGTCGCCCTTGACCCCGGTTTCGCCCTCGCCCATGCCGGTCTCGCGAACGTATGTGCCCAATATTACTATCATTTTGAGAGACAACAGCAATGGCTTGACCGCGCGATAGCGGCGACCCGAAAGTCCAGCACCAATGGCAATGATGCACCGGAAGTCAAACTTGCCGAAGCATGGGTCGATTACGCCGAAAAGCGAAATGAGGAGGCGGTAAACAAGATCCGTCAGGCCCTTGAGCGCGATCCGGACCTGGACGGCGGCTACTATTTGTTGGGAAGATCGCTCTTTGACGCCGGGAGATACCACGAGATAGTGGCGGTGATGGAAGATGCACTGGCTCATGCCGGAGAGAACTACAACACCACGATACCGATCCACAACGCGCTCGGAGCCCTAGGAAAGACCGACGCCCTCAATAACTATTTGCATCGTGAGGTCGCCATTTACGAGACACATTTGAAAAAGGTGCCCGAAGATGCTCGGGTCCGAATATTGCTCGCAGGCGATTATGCCAAACAGGGGCGTCTAGAAGATGCAAAACGCGAGGCGGACATGGCCGTCGCCCTTCGTCCCGACGACGCGATGGTGCTATACAACGTCGCTTGTAGCTTTTGTGCGATGAACAAACCGCAGGACGCTATGAACGCTCTCAAAAAGGCTTGGGATGCGGGCTACCGCGATCCCGCATGGACCCGGCAAGACCCCGATCTTGCGATACTGCACGGCGAGCCCGAATTTGAACGACTATATCCACCTGCGGATGCATTAGCGGCTTGATCGGCTGGTCCATCAGCACGTTCAAACCGAAAAATGACCGCATTCCTGATAATTGCTGGCTTAGTGATCTTGGTCTGGTTGGCCTATCAAGCCACTCCCGACGGATTCAAGTTTTTTCCTGACCGCAGACGGAAGGATGCATTCTCGCGCTCGGAATTGGTTTCGGCGCTGTTGAAACTCGACGATGCTTCACTTTCCACATTATTCGAGATCTATAAGAATGAGTTCGGCCCAGGACCGGCTCGCTATGCCCGACAGACCTATAAAAAATGGAAATCAGGTGAAGTTCGTGCGGCAAATCAAACCTTCAGGCGATTGTTTGAGCATATGCCAAGGGTAATGCCGTTCGATCTGAAATGTGAGGTTCTCAGGCATTTCATGGAGGAGTTTGCAGCAAAGGACCATCACGAGATACGAGTAACGACAAGCGATTGGGAACAAAAATTGAAACCGCTTGTGCATCAGATGATCACAAAGGCGTTCACTTCGCAGCTTCCGGCTGAGGTTGAAAAAAAACTTGCGTGGCTTGGGGAAGGCGACATGCAGGCGGCGCAGGAGATTCTGCGCCGGTCACAAGTCGAGGAGAGCCGGATAATGGTTTCCGACCTTCAAAACGAGTTTAATGCTATCAATCGATTATTGTCTGAACCTGGTTTAAGGCCGCGTGTTAAACACGTGTTAGAATTTCCTTACGGCACGATCACGCTCCATATTTCACGAGAGGCAAAGGCAAATGGAAGATGAACGATTAGAAGTTGTACCGAAAAAGCAATCGCTGTTTCCGGTCTCTGCGGAGGACATCGTTGACAATGCGCTGCATAACCTTGATGAAGGTCAGGCGAAGCGGGTTACTGAAAAGGCGGCAGATGAGATCGTCCGGCTCGCTGTAGAAAAGAGAAAAGCTGAATACAGAAATGCGGCGGCCCACGAAGAAATGAACAATCTTGTTCGAAACGCTCGGTTGCTTGAGCAACAAGTTGGCGATTTCAAGATCAATTCAACTTTTGAGACCGCATCGGGGACGACGAATGTCGAGATCAAAAAATCAGTTCTAACGACAACAAATCTAATAATGATCGGTGGCATTTTGTTTGCGGCCCTCGTTCTTATTTTCCTTCTACTGCGTTGATCTTACCTCCCGAGTGACTCAGGACAAAAAAATTTGGGGCAGACCGAAAGGCCTGCCCCAAACTAGTTTCAGCAAAGTCGAACGCTCTTAATAACTACTGCCCTTGTCCGAGCGAATATCCCGCTTCGCCGTCGAAGTTGTAGAGATGCTCGGTTTTGATGAAATCGATCCCTTCTGCATCGAATCGCGACAGCAGATCGATGACCTGCTTGTGCGTTACGATGCCGCCCTGTTCGTCGGCCATGAAACGGCAACGCCAGTGGTCAACGCAGAATGTGTCGGGCATGCCGTTCGGATAGACCTTGGTGCCGCGGTTCGAGATCATTACTAATTTGAGTCCGTCGCCGTTCACTTTCTCGACCATCGCACCGAGCTTGTCGGCGGTGCCGTAAAAGCTGCCGTCCCACCAGTGAACGAAAACATCGACGCCGACGAGGTCTTTCTTTTGCGGTTCGCGGATGGTGTAGATCGGTTTACGGTCGGCCTCGGCGATGACCTCGGGTTTCACATACTCGACGGCTTTGAGCGTCTCCGGTTTTTGACCGAGGCGATCGACTACGGCCTGTGCAAATTCTTTCGTGCCGACCTTTTCTTTCGAGACGCCTTCCTTAAACACGTCGTAAGTATGCACGCCGTCTTCGACCGTACGGAGCCACGCGTTGTGTACGAGCTCGGCAATATCAGGCTGGCCGATATGGACCAACATCATCACCGAACCCAGGAACAATCCTGAAGGATTAGCCAGATTCTGTCCCGCACGTCGGGGAGCCGAACCGTGGATCGCCTCAAACATCGAGATGTTCTCGCCGATATTTGCCGAACCCGCAAGCCCGACCGAGCCCGCGATCTGAGCAGCGACGTCTGACAAAATGTCGCCGTAAAGATTTTGCATCACGATGACGTCAAAATTCTCGGGCGTGTCGGCCATCTTGGCGGCGCCGATATCGACGATCCAGTGATCGGCTTCGATCGACGGATATTCCGCAGCGACCTCGTCAAAAACCTCGTGAAACAGCCCGTCGGTGCGTTTCATGATGTTGTCCTTCATGAACGCCGTGACCTTTTTACGGTTGTTCATACGGGCGTATTCAAACGCGTAACGGACGATCTTTTCACAACCGGGACGCGAGATAAGCTTGAGGCACAGCTCGACCATGTCCGTCTGTTTGTACTCGATGCCGGCGTAGGTGTCCTCTTCATTTTCGCGGACGATGACAACGTCCATCACCGGGTGCTTTGTCTTAATGAACGGATGATAAGAAACGCACGGGCGGATATTCGCATAAAGGCCGAGCGTCTTGCGGACCGTCACGTTCAGCGACTTGAATCCGCCGCCCTGCGGTGTCGTGATCGGCGCTTTTAGGAAAACCTTTGTTCTCCGAAGCGAATCCCATGACTCAGGCGCGATGCCGGCAGAATTTCCCGAGAGATAGACCTTCTCGCCGATATCGATAGTTTCGATATCGATGCGGGCACCGGCTTCTTTGATGATATGAAGGGTCGCATCCATGATCTCGGGGCCGATCCCGTCTCCATGGGCGACTGTTATAGGCACATTTGACATAGTTGTATTAAGTTCCCTCTAAAAGATCGAATAGCAAAGGATAAACGAGGATTTTACTTGAACACGGTGTTCAAGGCAATCGGCCGCCCTGTTCAAAGGCCTGACGGCGGACGCCCTCTTTTGAGCGAAGCCAGATACAACCTATACTAAAAAGACACGCTATGAATAACTTGCTTTACCTGAAAACCTCGGCAGCGCCTCGATTTCGCATCTCCCTTTTGGCTTTTCTTGCGATGACTTTCATCGGAGCTCCGGCTTTTCAGGAGACGTTCGGCCAGTTTCCGCAGCAGCGGCGGCTTGAGATACGCGAACAGCGGCAGGCGGAGGCTGAAAGGCGCAGAGTTCAGCAAAATGAGGCGGAGCTTGCAAAACGCGACGCTGTCCCTCAGCCGCGAGCGGCGGTGATGAACGTGAACGTCCAGATGGCCCTGACGACCCAAGAGGCTAAGACCTTTGCAGAGGCGAACGCAAAAGCGGCCAAGCGTGTCCGCGACGGCGAGACGCTGTGGATGCATCTAAAATTTCAGGGGAAGCTCGGCGATTACGTGCTGACCTTTCGCGACGAGGAAAGCGGAACGCTGCGGTACCTGCTTTACGCCGAGACCGGCCCGCAGGACGACCCGACCGCTCTGGCGAAGTATGCGATCGAGTTTTCAAAAGACGACCTGGCAAACCCCGAGATCCGCATCTCATTGACACCAATAAGCCCCGGCCAAAGGATCGCAACCCCTGTCTTTCTTGCAACGGCGGCAACCCGGCAGCCTGGCGTCTGGAACAACGAACTCCGATTGACGAATAATCCGGTCATCCCGCGGACACCGAATGATAACCTCGCAAAGCTCGCCTTTGCGCTGGATCTCGGAGAGGGAAACCCTCGGTTTTCAGGGCTTTGGAATACATTTCGTAGTTTTGGACTCAGCGGCCCGGCGGCCGATACCGCACTTCCGGTGGCGAGGTCTTTCTACAGCCTGCCGATAAAGACTGCGATCCAGCAACACTTGAACGGAAAGAGCATCGAGCCCGTGAGGTTCTTTTTTGCTCAGGACCATTGGCTTGAACAACTGCAGTCAACAACGAACAAAAACCGGGAGCGAAGTGTTATCGCGATCTTTACTTACAAGAATGGCGAGGAATGCTTCTTTGGGGCCGCGACCGCTACGCAGGCCTATTCGCTGATGAGCAGCAAATTCGACGACGCCAAGATCGAATCACGCGACGGCATGCCGCTCGATTGCAAGGAACTGCAGTAGGACGAGCGGCCTAGCTGATCTGATCGATATTACTCGCGAGGGCAAAGTCGAGCTCGGTCAGGCCGCCGCGGTCGTGGGTCGTGATCTCAAATTCAGCGTAACCCCAGCCGAGCTTTATGTCAGGATGATGATCAGCGGCCTCGGCAAGCTCGCCGGCTCGGTTCACGAAGCTTAGGCTCTCGGCAAAGTTCGCGAACTCGAATCGCTTTCGCAGCGTTCCATCTATCACATCCCAGCCTTTGAGCCCGCTAAGGCGCTCCGCGATCTGATCTTCGGCCAATCGTTCCCGTGTCATTGTTTTTCAGCGCTCCTCTTTTCGGTTATACTTCCTCTTTATTTTAGAAGATAAATATCAAATTCCGTTTTTTCGAATGCGTTATCGAGCTTCAATTTCTAGCCTCATTGTATTTCTTGCCTTCGCGTTGGCGGCGTGCGGCGGCCCGGACAAGCCGGCCTCGCCAAAAGAGACGTTTCAAACCTATGCAAAGGCCCTAAAGCAAAAGGACATCACGACGATGAAGCTTTTGCTTTCCTCCGAAACGCTCAAAATGCATGAACAAGAGGCAAAAGCTCAGGGCGTTACGGTCGATGACATTGTAAAACGCGAGGCCCTGATCGGCGAATCGCAGACCGTCGTCAAGTTTCGCAACGAAAAGATCGAGGGTAAGCGAGCAACGCTCGAGGTCGAGAATTCCTTCGGCAGTTGGGATACGGTCCCGTTCGTCTTAGAAGAAGGCGAATGGAGGATCGATAAGAAAGGCTTTGCCGACCAGATGATGCGTGACATCGAGGAAAGCCAGAGGCAGATCGACGACGCGATCAACCAGGGACGACAGGGCGACCCGATCGCTCCGATGACCGATCCGGCAATGAGCCCATCGCCGGTTAACCCCTTCTAACGCAGAAAGGAGAGATTGTGACACTGATAAAACCTTTCCGCGCTCTTCGTCCGGCCCCCGACGCCGCCCGCAGCGTTTCAAGCGTTCCTTACGATGTGATAACCGAGGACGAGGTTCGGGAATTCATCCAGGAAAACCCTCTCAGCTTTCTACGCATTACGCGGGCAGATGCCGACTGCTCTGAGGCCGACAACCACCTCCAAAAGGCCGAAGAAAACCTCAAAGAACTGATCGAAAGTGGCGTGCTTTCTGAGGAGCCTGAGCCTGCTATTTATATCTATCGACTCATCGCTGAAGGGCACTCGCAGACCGGCGTTGTTGCCTGCTGCTCGCTTGATGAATACCGGCAAGGCCTTATAAAAAAACACGAGCACACGCGGCCGGAAAAGGTCGCCGAGCGAACGCGGCACATGGTCTGCCTGCGGGCCCAGACCGGGCTGATCTTCCTCGCTTACAGGGGAACAGACACGATAAATGGCTTGGTCGCGGAGGCGGTTTCGGGCGAGCCGATCTACGATTTTACGTGCACAAACGGCATCCGCCAGACTGTCTGGAAGACCGTCCGGCCGAGCGACTTTGAGGATGCGTTTGGTGACGTTCCCGCACTATATGTCGCCGACGGGCATCACCGTTTGGAGAGTGCACGGCTGGCAGCGGATGAACTCGCCGCCGCAAACCCGGAACACGATGGGACCGAAGATTATAATTTTGTGATTGCCGGGATGTTTCCGGCCGAGCAGCTAAAGATACTCGCCTACAACCGCGTCGTCCGAGATGATTCCGGCCGTACGGATGAGGAGATACTCGCTTTGCTTTCGGAGAGCTTCATCATTTCGCCCGCCGAACGAGCGGTTCCCGAAGAGCACGGCGAGATCATAATGTACATGAGCGGCAAGTGGTACGACCTTCGCCACAACGTCAATTACTTTCGCGAGCCGGACCCGATCGAGCGGCTCGATGTGACGATACTCCAGCAATACGTCCTCGCACCGGTCTTTGGGATTCAAGATCCGCGGACCGACGAGCGGATCGGGTTCGTCGGCGGCATCCACGGCACGGACGAACTAGTACGCCGGGTCGATTCCGGCGAAGCCCGGGCGGCTTTCTCGCTTTTCGCGACGACGATGGACGACCTCTTTGCCGTCTCGGACATGGGCGAGACGATGCCGCCAAAATCGACCTGGTTCGAGCCAAAGCTCAAAGACGGCCTCTTCATTCACCGCATCTGATCACGACCTTGGCAATGCAATGTCCCGAACGCCGGTAAGCACGCCGCCGCTTCGCTCGAGCGTCAGGATCGGATTAAAGCCGCCCTTTCGCGATTCGCGTTCGCGGGATGAGATAAGCTGATCGCCTTCGAACAAGATCGAATCGATCCAGTCCTCTTTGGCCTCGGGCGTCGTGACGGTCATATGGATATGGGCCGCGAACCGTCGGCTCGGATACTGGGCCGGGCGGATCGTCTCAAATTCATATCTGCCCTCGGCGTCGGTCAAGAGCCATCCGCGAAAGCGGCCGTGTTTGTGCTCACTTCCGCGTCCGTAAATGCCCTCAATGTCAGTGTGATAAAGGTAGATCAGCGTATTCGGCGCCGGAGTTCGCTCATCGTGAAGATAAACGCGGCCGCCGATCCGGAGCCGCTCGCCCTCTTCATCGGGGCCTGCAATGACGGCCTTTGAAGCAAGATTTTCCGGCATATCGCGGGCACCGCACCACTCGCATCCGGCATCTGCGATCGCATTTTTCAAGAGCCGCTGTCGAACGTCAGCGCCTCCGATCTGCGCACTTACATCAGGCCGACAACCCGGCAAGAGCGGCAGCACAGCGAATGCCGCCGCAGCACGCAAAAAACCCCTACGCCCTTCACTTTGGATATTGATCATTCCGTTAACCCCCTTATTGAAATGAAACACCGCCGGGCTTAATTTTGTGTCCGGTTCCTAGGGAAATTCCAACCTTTACCCGCAAATGTGATAGAATTCGCCCGTTTCAAGCGCTGAAAGGCCTTTAAAATGATCGAACATTTTCCGGAAACCGAACGACTAGCGTTTCGCGCATTCACCCTCGACGACCTGCCGTTGCTGATCGAACAGCGTGCCGACCCGGAGATGAATCGCTATCTCGGCGGGCCGGAGCGTCAGAACACAGAGGCTATAACTAAACGCTTCCGGTTTTACATATCGTGTTACGAGTCGCACGGTTTCGGGATGTGCCCGGTGATCTGGAAGGAAACGGGCGAGATGATCGGCGCCGCCGGGCTGCAGCCATTGGTCGGGACAGACGATATCGAGGTCGGATACAGCCTGATACCGGAATATTGGCGTCGCGGTCTGGGGTTAGAATCGGCGCGGGCCTGGATGGATCTCGGATTCGGCGTCCACGGCCTCGAACGCATCGTCGCTGTCGCCCACCCGGAGAATGCCGGTTCGCGGCGGATAATGGAAAAGCTCGGAATGACATACGAAAAAACGGAGGAGCATTACGGCGAGGATTGCGTCTTTTATGGCATATCACGAGAGACCTACCTTGCCGCGGGATGAAATTATGAAAAAGCTTGCAGCCGATGCGGTTTTTTACCGTAATGGACTTCAACAGCCTTGTAAAGGAATATATCGCGAAGCATTCAGTGCTCTAGTTGCCATAAGGACGTGAAGCCGAATTACCTAAAGCTAATCTTTGCCGCTATCGCTTCGGTTTACTTCCTTTGGATCGCGTACGACCCAATGGAAGGAAGCTTTCTCGACCTCGTTGATCTCCCAATACACGAGACAGGGCATCTTTTGTTTAGGCCGCTCGGCGAATTTATGATGATCGCCGGCGGAACCCTTTTTCAGGTGATAATGCCTGCCATTTTCGTCGGCTACTTCTTTTGGAAAGGCAATTATTACTCGGCTGCCATAGTGCTTTTCTGGGTCGGCCAGAGTATCCTTAATGTTTGGGTTTATGCGTCGGATGCCGTCGTGATGCAGCTCGTTCTGCTCGGCGGCCTGACCGGAAGCGAGGGCAGCTTTCACGACTGGAACTACATGCTGACGCGGCTCGGGCTGCTCGATTCGACCAAGACGGTCGCCGGGCTGATTCGCGCCGCCGGAACGCTGTCCATAATCGCTGGTGCGGCGCTCTCCATCTATCTTTCATTTGGTGAAGAGGCAGAGCTCGACTTCACCGACGATCTATGAAGGTAAGCCTGATCACAGGAGCATCGAGCGGGATCGGCGAAGCATTTGCCCGGAGGCTCGCGGCCGAAGGGCACGACCTGTTGCTGGTTGCTCGGTCCGAGACGAAGCTCGCCGCACTTTGCGAGGAGCTTCGGGCAGCTGACGGTGTCTCGGCAAATTACGTCGCGATCGACCTTACGGATTACGAGGCCGACCGCCGGCTTTATGAAGAAACGGAAAGGCATGGCCTGCAGGTTGATTGGCTTATCAACAACGCCGGGTTCGGTTCGATGGGCGACTTCATTGAGCTCGATCTTGAACGCGAGCTTGAGATGATCGGCCTTAACGTGATGGCCCTCGTGGCTCTTACACATCGTTATTTACCGGGAATGCGGCAGCGGAAAAGCGGGACGATCATCAATGTTTCCTCGACGGCAAGCTATCAGCCGGTTCCCTACATGGCGACATATGCGGCGACAAAGGCTTTTGTGACCTCTTTCTCACAGGCGATCGCGGAAGAGAATCGGCGAGATGGTATTCTGGTGCAGGCACTTTGCCCGGGGCCGACCGAAACGGCCTTTTTTGATACCGCAAAGATCGAACCGACCTCGATGTTCAAACAGCAGCAAACGGCCGAGGATGTCGTCGAAGCCGCGATGCGGGCGGTCGCAAGCGGCAAGACAAAGGCGATCTCGGGCTGGATGAACAGATTGGTCGCCACCGCGAGCCTGATGGTGCCGGACAGGCTGATCACGAACGTCGTCGGGAAGGCGATCGGGCCAAAGTTTCGAAGCAAGAAATGAGATTTACCGTACTTGGCAGCGGCTCGACCGGCAACGCAGTGCTGATCTCCAGCGATCGGACCAACGTCCTCGTTGACGCCGGCCTGAGCGCACGTGAGATCGTTCGGCGGCTTGGCGAGGTCGGCGTCTCGCCTGAATCGCTTGACGGAGTCCTGATCACCCACGAGCACTCCGACCATGCCGGGGGCCTTCGGGTTCTACTTCGCTCGATAGCGTGCCGCGTGTTCATTTCGGGTGAAACTGAAGCTGCTTTTTACTCAACCCGTCGCGGAATACAGAACGGCGATAGTGAAGGCATAAAGCGACAAGACGCTTTGAAAGAGCGAACTGTTGCGATCGAATCCGACGCCGAGTTCCGCATCGGCGATATAGATTTCGAGCCATTCACCGTGCCCCATGATGCCGCCGACAACTTCGGATTTGTCGCACGCTCGGCTGGCGTTCGGGTTGCAACGCTGATGGACTTTGGCCATTTCACGCCGCTAATGAAGGAAAAACTTCGCGGGTGCGATGCCGTTGTGATCGAATCGAACCACAGCCGTGATATGCTTAGCGCGTGTCCGGTCTATTCATGGGACCTCAAGCAACGGATCGCTGGGAAAACGGGCCATCTCTCAAACGAGGATCTCGCCGATTGGCTTGAGAACGACTTTGACGGCTCTGCCCGCGATATAGTGCTTGCCCATCTTTCACAGCGTGCGAACGACCCCTCGCTTGCCCGCATTACGGCTGAATCGGCACTCGCGGCCCGGTCGCCGCTCTTCAAGAGCGACGTCAAGGTCTCGATCTCGCAGCCAAAATCGCCGATGCCCTGGTTCACTTTTTAAGGTTTAACATCCGGCCCACAAATATCCGGAAAAACTTTGAAAAAATCCCCGTAAATACTGTTTTTCATTGGTATATACCCGCATTTTGGGTGTATGCTATAGAGTTTAAAGGTGTTTGGCGATTTTCGGGCCGTCATCCGTGCGAATCGTGACGCTAATCCGAGTTCTTTATTTGAAAAGAGGTTTGAAGAGCCCAGGCAGTTCATCGCCGGGCGAGAGATATCAGAATGGCATTTAAGTCTTTATTTAGTTTATTTTCCAGCGATCTTGCGATCGACCTTGGCACGGCAAACACGCTCGTCTACGCTAAGGGCCGCGGAATCGTCGTCAGCGAACCTTCGATCGTCGCGATCAACAAGGTTACGAATCAGGTCGAAGCCGTCGGCCGCGACGCGAAAGAGATGCTTGGCCGCACGCCGGGCAACATCGTCGCCATCCGCCCAATGAAGGACGGCGTTATCGCCAACTTTGAGGTGACGGAGAAGATGCTTCAGCATTTCATCCGCAAGGCGCACAACGGCAAGTCGTGGGTTCGGCCGCGGGTCGTGATCGGCATTCCGTCTGAGATCACGCAGGTCGAGCGACGTGCGGTCGAGGATTCCGCATATCGGGCGAAGGCATCGGAGGTCTATCTGGTCGAGGAAGCAATGGCGGCCGCGATCGGTGCCGGCCTGCCCATCACCGAACCGCACGGCAACATGGTCGTCGATATCGGTGGCGGAACGACTGACATCGCCGTTATCTCGCTTTCCGGCATCGTTTATTCGCGTGCCGTCCGCGTTGCGGGCAACGAGATGGACGAGTCGATAACGCAGTACATCAAGCGAAAGTACAACCTGCTGATCGGCGAGCGAACGGCCGAAGCGATCAAGATCGCGCTTGGCAGTGCCTTTCCGCTCGATGAGCCGCTTTCGATGGACGTCCGCGGCCGAAACCTGATCGAAGGCATCCCGAAGACCATCACCATGACCGACGAAGAGATCCGCGAGGCCCTTTCGGATTCGGTCTCGACGATCATAAACGCCGTCCGCGTCGCTCTTGAACGAACGCCGCCGGAGCTTTCGGCCGACATCGTCGAACGCGGCATCGTCCTTACGGGCGGCGGCGCATTGCTCAAGAATCTTGATAAGCGGCTGATGATCGAGACCGGACTTCCGGTAATGATCGCCGATGATCCGCTCTCCTCGGTCGTGCTCGGAACGGGCAAGATGCTCTCCGATATTGAGCTCCTCAAGCGGGTGAAATGGGACAACTCGCTGATGACGGGTAGTTAATTTTTTTCCGTTGGACTTGCGACGCGGGGACACGGAGCAGTTTTGCCGGGTCGCCGCGTTGCTTGCTTAAGGGCCCGAGCCGTCTCTCTCAAAAAATGGTTGAACGAAGTCAAACAGAGGTCTGGAGATTGACGCCGTGGCTCGTCATCTTTCTACTTCTGGGTAATTTTATCTTGATGGTGTTCAACGCCCGCGTCGAAGGCGGCGAGCGGGTTATTAAGGTATGGGCTCTGACGGCCGCCGATTTCGTTCAGTCACCGGTTACGACGATCAGCTCCGGGGTCTCGAACTATTTCACATCATTTGCCGAACTCAGATCGGCGCAGGACGAAAACACCCAGCTAAAGGAGCGCGTTCAAGAGCTTGAGGTCGAGATCAAAGGACGGTCCGACCTTGAATCCGAGAATGAAAGACTTCGGCAATTGCTCGATCTGAAAGAAAAGAGCAAGTACCGTGTGCTCTCGGCCCGCATCATTGGCCGCGACCCTTCCGCCTGGTTCAACTCGGCGGTGATCAATCGCGGAAGCCTAGATGGCATCGCTCTCAATATGCCGGTGGTGACGGATGGCGGATTGGTCGGCCGAGTAACGGCCGTCGGGCCGCTGACGGCACAGGTCGATCTGATCACCCACGACAAATCGGGCCTAGGGGCGGTCATCGGTGAGATCGGAAACTCGAATGCGCTCGGCGTTGTCAGCGGAACTGGCAAAACGGATGTGATCGAAATGCGATATGTTTCGGGAAGCATTGAGGTTTCGCCGGGGCAGGTCGTCTTCACGACCGGGCAAGACGGCATTTATCCGGATGGTTTGAAGGTCGGGGAAATTGTCGAGGTCATCTCGGGCTCGGCAACGGTGCCGCATCGGATATTCATTAAGCCGGCCGCCGGGCTCGGGTCTATGCAAGAAGTCGGCGTATTGCTTTATGAGCCCGAGCAGAAACCGGATTTTGAGAGCTCGCTCTCACCGGGCGAGAGGACGAACAGGCGGCAGGGCACAACGCCCTAGAACGAGATGGAACAGGTCAAGGTCACCATTGCATTGATACTTGCCGTACTGGCACAATGGTCGCTCCGTAATGTCGCGGAGCCCTTCGCCTATGTCGATTTCCCGCTGATCATAATCGTTTTCGCCGCCCTGCAGCGAAACTCGATGCGTGCGATCATTTACGGCACCCTCGCCGGGCTCGCCGTCGATGCTCTCAGCAGCGGACTTCTCGGGGCGAACGGCTTTACCAAAACGCTTGTCGCTTTTATGGTCGCGGAGCTTGCCCGGCGAGTCTATCTGGACAACCTATTCTTGCGGATGTTCGTCATAGCGGGAGCGTGTTTGATCGACGACCTCGCTTATTATGGGTTGCATCAGTTGCTCGGGGTTCCGCCCTCGGCTCCTCTGGTAACGACCGTGGCGTATTCATTCATCGGAACCCTGATCGCCGGAACGATAATCTTTTTCGTATTGGATTACGCTTCATCGGATCGGCTCCGGCCGCGTCGGCGCGAGACACTTTCACCACGCAGGCAATCTCGGCGACGGAATCCGATAAAACTGAACCGATAACGGACGCAATATGAAGCTGCACGAACAATCGCAGAATTTGGGGTTGAGGATCGTGACGATCCAGGTCGTCGCATTCATTTTGCTCGCCGTTCTCGGCGTGCGTTTGTATTATTTGCAGATAGTCCGCGGGGAACACTTTCAAGAGCGGGCCGAGAATCAGAGAATACGTTTGATCCCGATCCCGGCACCTCGGGGAGCGATCTTTGACCGAAACGGCAACATCCTTGTGGATTCGCGGCCGACCTTTAACATCGTCATCTCAAAAGAGCCGCTCAAGACCATCGACACCGATGAACGGATTCCGGAGTATTCTCGCGGCCTTAGCCTCGAACCGCAGGTGGTCACCGAGCGGCTCAACGCCATCAACAAACAGACGGATTTTGAGACGCTGATCCTAAAGGACAATGCTTCTATGCAGGATATCGCCTGGGTCGAGGCGCATTCGCTTGAGTATCCGGAGCTTCGCGTCGAGCTTCAGCCGCAGCGATTTTACCCGCATGGCAAGTACATGGCGCATATTCTCGGCTACGTCGGCGAGATAAGCCCGAAGCAACTCGAATCCGAACGTTGGGCAGGCCTGCGACCGGGAGACATTATCGGCAAGGGCGGCCTTGAGGAGTATTACGACGAGTTCCTTCGCGGGCGGCCCGGCTACAGGAAAGTGATCGTTGACAGCCGCGGGCGCATTCAAAGCGAGATCGAGGTCGTGCCTCCGCAGGCCGGGCAGGACATGGTATCGACCATCGATCTTGACGTCCAGATGGCGGCGGAGCGGCAGATCGAGAACTCTGCTTCAAAGCGCGGCACCATCCTTGCGATGGATTCACGAAACGGCGAGATGCTGGCAATGGCCTCGCAGCCGTCATTCGACCCGAACATCTTCGTTCAGGGAAGCAAGACGCGTGAAGGCCGGAAGCAGATAGCGGAATATTGGCAGGACGAGGAACGGCCGCTATACAACCGTGCGATACAGGGCCGCTACCCACCGGGTTCGACTTGGAAGATCCCAATGTCTGTTGGCGGCTTCCAATCGGGCGCTATGACCGAGTCGAGCAATGCTTTTGCCTGCGGCGGCGGCATTCAGATCGGCAGCAAGTTCACTAAGTGTATGGGCAACCACGGCACGCCCACGCTGATTCCGGCCATCTCGCGTTCGTGTAACGGATATTACTACCGGCTCGGCCTAAAGATGGAGATCGAAGGCATCATCGATATGATCGAGACCTTTGAGTACGACCGCCGGACCGGCATCGACCTGCCAAACGAGAAGATCGGCCAAACGCCGAAGAGTTGGCGGCCGATCGTCGAGAAACGCGAAGGACGCTGGCCGGACATCCGTACAGTTTACGCTTCCATAGGGCAGGACACGGTCGTCGTTACGCCGATCTCGCTCATCCGAACGATCTCCGCGGTCGGGATGTTCGGGCGGATGTATGTCCCGCATTTTCTAAAAGAATTCAGGCCGATCGTCGGCACCGAGCACTTTGACGAGAGACCCGGCTTCGGCTTTCAACGTCCGGAACCGAAGATCATCGAAATGACGCCCGGTCAGCAAAAAATGATCGCCCAAGGCATGGCGGATGCGGTAACGGGAGGAACGGCAAGGGTCGTCAATATCCCTGGGTTTGATGTCGCCGCCAAGACGGGCACGGCACAGGACGGCGACCCGAAAGCCGGCAGGAAAGACCACGCCTGGATAGTTACGTATGCCCCGGCCTTTAATCCGGAGATCGCGGTCATTGGGCTGATCGAGAACGTCGGCTTCGGCGGGACCCACGCCGGCCCGGCTGTCAAGGGCGTTTATGAGGCATATCTGGCCAAAAAGAATCCGCAGCCAGCGGAGCCGACCGAGGTTGCAAAAAGATAGCAGATGGTAGCGATACTCGAAAAACATTCGTTAAGAGATTTTGACTGGCTCACCACGGTGTTGGCAGTTGCGATCGCCTGCTTTGGCGTCTGGCAGATCTATAATGCCGTCCCAACAGCTTCTATTTGGTCGAAGCAGATTATCGGCCTAAGCATCGCTATCTTCGCTTTTCTTGTCGTCGCGTTTACCGATTATCGCCGGATCATTGAAGCCGCTCCGATCTTCTATGGCTTTGGCCTGCTGCTGTTGTTTCTTGTCCTGACGCCTCTCGGGGTAGAGGTGAACGGTCAGAAAGCCTGGCTTTGGCTTCCGGTCGTCGGGCAGTTCCAGCCCTCTGAATTTGCGAAGATCCCGACCGTGCTGATGCTTGCGAAATATTTCGGTGACCGAAAGCCGGTGCCTTTGAGACTCAAAGAGCTTCTGATAGGTGGTGCGATCTTGGCGGGCCCGGTTGGGCTGATAATGCTCGAACCGGACGCCGGGCAGGCGATCACGTATTTTCCGTTGCTTATCGCGATACTTTTTCTTTCGGCTGTCAAAGTTCGTTATATCGTCGCAACACTCCTCGCCGCGGCGATCCTTATCCCAACGTCGTATTATGTCGGCGTACAAAGCGGCGTGATCAAACAGTACCAGCGGCAGCGGATCGAAGCGATCATCAACCCCGAGGCTGTAGATCCGCGTGGATTCGGCTACCACACCATTCAATCGATGATAACGGTCGGCAAGGGCGGCCTTGCGGGTATTCAGGGCGACACGGAAACGTCGCAGAGCGTGCTCAAGTTCCTCCCCGAGCCGCAAACGGATTTCATCTTTGCGGTTACGGCCGAACACACCGGATTTATCGGCTGCGTTTCGTTGCTGCTTGCCTATGCGCTACTGCTATCAAGGCTGATCGCCGGTGCTCGCGAGGCTAACGACCGGGCGGGAATGCTTGTTATAATGTCCATTGCGGCGGGGCTGGCGTTTCAGATATTCATGAATATCGGGATGACGCTCGGGATACTGCCCGTTATCGGCGTTCCGCTGCCGCTGATGAGTGCCGGACTTTCGGCAATGCTCGCGACGTTCATCGCGATCGGATTTGTGGTCAGTATCAAGATGCGGCGGTTCGTCAATTGAACAGGTAATATTCTCGAAGAGGTTTTATGGCGAGAGAAAGAAAGATCGTTGAGAAAGAGATCGGCTCTATTGAGCGGAAGAATGGATTGTTGGCGAAGGCTGCCTGGTTCACCGCAGCACTGCTTTTGGCACTTGCGGCCGGAGGCCTCACCGGCGTTTTGGCCTCGTATTATCTCAACAATTCGCGGTATTCCGTCGAGGTCTCGGCACTTGCGACATATCGGCCGCCGCAGGTGACCACGATCTATGCAGACGACGGCGAGACGATCCTTGCCGAGTTTGCGATCGAAAAGCGTATTCCGATCAAGGAAAGCGACATCCCGCAAAACGTTGAGGACGCCCTCATCGCGATCGAGGATTTTCGCTATTACGACCACATCGGCATTGACCCCTATCGCATCGCGGGTGCCGTTTACAAGAACTTCACCACCGGGTCGACCGAGGGTGCCTCGACGATAACGCAGCAGCTTGCCAAGAATCTTTTTCTCTACAAAGATCAGACCTACACCCGAAAGGTCAACGAATGGATGGTCGCGCTCCAGATCGAACGCTTTTATACAAAGCGGCAGATCCTTGAGATGTACATGAACTACGTCTTCCTCGGAGCAGGGGCATATGGATTTGAGGCCGGGTCAAGGACGTATTTCGGCAAATCGCTGAACGACCTGACCCTTGAGGAAGCCGCACTGCTCGCCGCCATCCCGAAGTCACCCGAATATTCGCCTACAAGGAACATAAAGCGGGCAGAGATGCGGCGCAATATCGTGCTCGATCAGATGGCGAAGTATTTCCCCGAGCGCTATTCGCAGGCCGCCGTTAACGCGGCTAAGGCGAAGCCGATCAAGCTTGCCGATACAGCCTATTACCAGTCGCTTCCGAAATCGACGCCGTGGGATTACCCGGTCGAGGAAGTTCGCAAGTATCTCGAGGATAGATACACGACCCGCGTCGCTCAAGGCGGGCTGAAGGTCTACACGACCATTAACGTCGAAGCCCAAAAGATCGCCACACGCGTCATTCGCGAACGGCTGCGGTCCTTCGATAAGGGACGCAGATGGCGGTCGGATTACAAGGACATACTTGTCGACAACGACGGCCAGCCGATCACCGACCAGAAAGAACGAGAGAAAACTCTGAACGCCTTCAAGCACGCCGATTGGTACGGCGACGAGTACGAAGAGGGCGAGTACATCAAGGGGCTTGTCGTGACTCAGAATCCGGTCGCTGATGAGGTCGGAGTTCGGTTTGGGCGCTACAAAGCGGTCGTTCGCAGTAAGGATATGGGCCGGAGCGGCAAGCGGCCAAAGGACGAGCTCAAGCCGGGATATCTTGCGGAGTTTTTGATCAAGAAGGTCGATAACGAGAAGCAAATGCTTGAGGTCCAGCTTGAGCAGGTGCCCGAGATCCAGGCCGCGATCACTACCGTTAATGCCAAGACCGGCGAGATCGCTGCGATGGTCGGCGGATATGATTTTCATACCAATCGATTTAACAACGCGACGCAGGGACTTCGGCAGACCGGTTCGGCCTACAAGCCATTCATTTATGCCGCAGCGGTTGAGGACGGTATGACGCCGGACATGATCGTAAGCGGTGCCCCGCTCAAGCGGGGCGGTTGGCAGCCTTCTAACTACGACGGATCGCCGAGCCACCCGAATGTGCCGATGAAGGTCGCCCTTGCCAAGTCGTATAACCTCGCTGCCGTGCATTTGCTCGATCAGGTCGGGATTCAGGCGGGTGCCCAGATGGTCCGTCGGTTCGGTATCACAAACCCGATGGCTCCGAGCCTTCCGTCAGCACTTGGAGCTTCTGAAGCTTCGCTGCTCGAAATGGTCGCGGGCTTCGGCGTCTTCCCTAATAAGGGCGTTCGGATTCAGCCACATCTTATCCGTAAGGTTTATAGCCGCGACGGCACGTTGCTGGAAGAGTTTGACGGCTCGAGCAGCCGCGTTACGAGTGAATACGTTGCACTCACGATGGTCGATATGATGCGTGGCGTGACATCCGGCGGCGGAACGGCGGCCGGGGCGAGTGCAGCCGGCCATCCGCTTGCCGGCAAGACCGGAACGGTAAATAAACATACTGACGTTTGGTTCATTGGTTACACGCCGACATACGTTACGGGTGTTTGGATGGGCAATCCGCTAAGGAAGGAATCGATCGGCCGCGGCATGACCGGCGGCGGCACGGCACTTCCGATCTTCAATGCCTTTATGAACCCGTTCATGAAGGACAAGCCCCGAGACACGTTTCCGGGCGTGCCCCCAATTCCCTCTGAGATCCGGGCATTGATGGAGCGAAACAAACGCGAAGAGGCTGAGAAGCTTGCCCGTGCAGAGCTTGCGGCAGCAAGATCGGGAGCAAGCACGCAGACGGTTGAAACTGAGACCACCGAGACTCAGACCGGCACGGGCTCAGCAGTCACGACACTACGTCCCGGCAATGATCAGCGGCCGACAGTCCCCGAGCCGCCGCCGCCGGTCATTCGCCCGCAACCGCAGACTGAACCGCGAAGAGTACCTGACGCTAAACCACCTTCACAACCGGAAGGCACTCAGCGCAAGGGCAAGAAGGGAGACGGCTAGAACTCGCGACGCGGGGACCTAGAGACAAAGCGACGCGGCGAAGCATTCAATTGCTTTCGCCGCGTCATTGTTTTCGACTGCTCTTTGCACTATTGAGATGTACTCACATCTATTCAACAAAGCGTCCAAGATAGTACGGCAGCATCTTTCGCCACCATGGCCAGTCGTGGTTAACGTCGTGGCCCCAGAGTTCGAGGAGGTGCGGAATGCCTTTTGAATGCAAGATGCCGGAAAGCTCGCGGCTCCTATCCGGAGCTTCATACGATCCCTGGCCCGAAACGATAACGATCGAATCCGCCTTTCGAAGGTTCGGCAGATGATGGCCGTCGTTCAGATTTTTCAGGTACATCGCGGGGTTGTTGAAATAAACGCTATCGTTGTAAAACCCCTTGTCCAGGTAATTGTAGATGTCGTAGCTCCCGCTCATTGCAATGGTCCCGCGGAAGTCGTGTGAATGCTTGAAGTAAGTATTTGCCGCAAGGTATGCGCCGAGCGAGGCTCCGGTCGTAAGCGGACGCGCGTCCTGTCCGCATTCGTTGCGAATGAGCGGCAGGACCTCGTCCATGATGTAGCGATCGTAGCGGTTTAGCATCTCGACCTTCCAGGCCGGGTGCGACTCGCGGTTAAGCAGGCTATATTTGTTGACCGAGTTGATCGAATACGCCCGGATCTGGCCGTTCTCGATCAGTCCTTTGATCGCATCGACCAGATGAAAGCGCTCGTATTCAAGGTAGTCTGCCGCCGCGGTCGGGAACATCAGTAGCGGATAGCCGGCGTGTCCGTAGGCAACCAGCGGCATGTCCATATTCAGGTTGTGGCTGTGCCACGAGGTTATATCGCGTCGCATATTTTGTCAGAGGCCCGCGCATAAGCGAGGGCATAAATCATTTGTCGAAATATTTGAGAATATGTGAAATCCCGGCCGTCCGCAAGCGAGCTTTGCTCCGCGATGCGGGGCCTTTCAGGAATTCGAGGTGATCTTCAGCCCGGCAATGCCCGCGATTATCAGCATTATGCAGACGATGCGGACGGCGTCCCGCGGTTCATTGAAGAGCACCATCCCTAGGATTGCCGCACCGACCGTCCCGATACCGGTCCAAACGGCGTAGGCCGTACCGATCGGCAGCGTCTTGACCGCAAGCGAGAGAAAGTAGAAGCTCGCGATCATCAACACACCGGTAATAAGGCTGGGCACAAGCCGTGTCCAGCCTTCGGTGTACTTGAGCCCGATCGCCCACGCGATCTCCAGAATTCCTGCGATTGCGAGGTAGATCCAGTTCACCCTAATTCACAAATACTAGCGACAGAGCCGGGGTTCTGCCGCTATCTGTGTAACGCTGATTAACGAAAGCCGAACAGTCGACAAAAGCATCGAAAATCTCCCGAAGTCTCGTTCGAAACGCCTCGGTCTCAGTGATTTCGATCTGCAACATCTCATCTGGTTTGATCAGAAATCTAGTCATCCCTTCTTCATCCAGACTCGACATGCAGTCGATCCAGGCATCCATGTTCTTTCCATAGAAATCGGGAAAGCCGAAAACTTCCATGCAGTATTCGTGGAAGGATTTCCAGTCTTGCACGTTAGAGCTTTCGAATCTAACCGCGGCCACTATTTGATTACCGTTATGTCTCGCGTCGTTGAGTTATACCCGCCGTTATCCACGACATTGCCGTCCTTATCGATGAGTTCGAGCTTGATCGTGTGCTTGCCGGCGGTCCAGCCCGCGAGCCACAGCGGTGCCCATTTCTCGATCATCTTCGGTTCGCCACCGTTGACCGAATAGCGTATTCGGTATTCGCCGCCGTCTCCGACGAGCTTAGCGTTCGCGAGCCAGAAGTCGATCATTATCGGGTCGGCGTCGGCCCCCTTGTATTCGCCCTTCGGCCGGCTGTAGGTGAGCAGCGGCTTGGTGGCGTCGATGGCTCCACCCGCAGAGGCCGGCATTTCCTTGCCTTCGGGCGTTGGTGCAGCGTTGGCATTTGAATTGGCATTTGCGGCCGGCGTAGCGTTCGCGTTTGAATTCGACATCGTCTGGCCAGAATTGGTCGTCGCCGGGAGGTCAAGATTCGCTCCGCCGTTCTTTACCGTAAACTTCACAACGTCAAACGCGTCCGCGTTCTTGTAGCTTTCATGCCAGGGCCGCGAGGCAAAGACCCGCAGCGTGTGCTCGCCGTCCGGGACGTTGCGGAGTTCGAATTCCTGGTCGATGTTGTAATAGGCCTCATAGGGCTGGTTATCGAGGATGACGTGAATGTGATTGCCCATCTTCGTCTCCGGGTCCATTCCCGGCCTGTAGCCCTTCAGATCGCCGCCAACCACGAGCTGCACGCGTACCGTCGAAGACTCGACCGTTGAGCCCTCGACCGGAGCGGTGATGCTAACCATCGGAGCGGCGGCATCCTGCTCGCCGCGGGCGGCCATCATGTCCTTGATCCGCTGCGGCACTTCTGCATCCGTCAGTATCAACGGGCCGGCCGGAGCGACGTTTGCATTGGCCGCGTTGTTATTGGTATGGCCCGAGTGATCCTCGGTGCCGGAGCCGCAAGCAGCCGCGAACGCGGCCACGGAGATCATAGTAAAGATAAGCAATTTTTTCATAATTTCCTCCCTGTAGTAAAAACATCAGGCTGCGGAAACAGCCGGAATTTCAATATCGCCGGTCACCTCCGCAACCCCAAAAACGTCCGCAAAATTCCGTATCAGCCGATCTTCAACCTCGGCCATCGGCACCTCGCGGCCGAGCAATCTTTCCATCGACGTGACGGGTTCACCCTCGCATGCGATGATCCAGTTGAAGTAGCTGAGGTCGGTATTCACATTGAGCGCAAAGCCGTGCGTCGTGACCCATCGCTTGATGTGGATACCGATCGCCGCAACCTTGCCCTCGGCGGTGTGCACACCCGTCAGCCCCTCGATCCGAAACGCTTCGATTCCGTAGTCGGCCATCGTTCGGATCAACACTTCCTCGATATCGCGGACGTACTTATGCACATCCTCGCGATCGGGCGAAAGGCTGATTATCGGGTAACCGACAATCTGGCCGAGCCCGTGATACGTCACCTTTCCGCCGCGATCGCTCTCAAAGACCTCTGCCCCGATCTGCCGTAGCACTTCGGCGGTCGCAAGCACGCCCGCCTCCTTCGCTCGCCGCCCGACCGTGTAGGTGTGCGGGTGCTCGAGCAGGAGCAGGTAGTCGCGTTCGCGTCGCTCGATGACCTCGCGCTCAAGCTCTTTCTGGAGCACGAGAGCCGTTTGGTAATCGATACGCGCAAGGCGTCGAACCTCAAGCGTGCGTTTTAGCATCTACCTCTATGATAAGATTTTCGCATAGCAATTTACAGGACGGACAAATTCAATGACCAAACGCTTCGCTTTTCTGCTCGCCTTCATTCTGCTCGGTTCGGCTGAGGCCGCCGATGCGCAAACGCGTCGGACGACCCGCCGACCCGCACCGCCAAAGGTAGTTACGAGCACCGCGCTTCCCACGAACGCGCTCGCCGAGCGTAAGGCCGGGGCTGAAAAAGCGGCGATCCAAATCAAAAATGTCAGCCGGTTCATTTTCCTGCTCGGCGGCGTGGCAAAGGGGATTGAGGACATTGACAAAGACCCTCGAGCGAACCGGGCGGCGAAAGATGCCAACGAGACCAACAAACGGGAGCTTGTCCAGGCGATCAGGAACCTCGAGGCCGGCCTGCAGGCACTTGAGATCGAGTTCCGGACAAAGGAAACGCTCAAAAAGAACGTGCCTATCATCGGCGGTATCACCGAGCTTGCCCGAACTTCGGGCGACCTAGCCGCGGCGGGGCGTTTGACCGAGGCCGGGCGGCCGCTCTTGACCGTGGTCGAAAAGCTCTCGGACACGCTAGTCGAAATGCCTTAGGGCTTTTGCAGCTTAGGCCCGGCGGTTGCGGGGTCGCAGGCCTCGACCGGTTCATTTCGGGCGCTTAACAACTCACTTCCCGTCTCAAGCCCGAGCTTTTGCCGAATGAACTTTTCGGCCTCGGGCTTGATCATTTCGCCATTGATGACCTTCGGCCGCGTGACGAGCACGTCGCCATCCGGCATGACCGCTGCGGGCTCGATAAAGACATACCAAGGCGTTCCCCATTTTCGCCTGTCGCCTGCCTCGCGGCGTTGCGTAAAGTGGACCGTCTTCTCGCGGTCGGCCGGTTTGTCGGTTTCATAGACCGATGGAAATGTGAGTTTTTTCTGCTCAAAGTGCTCGCGCATCTTCCGCAGCGAATCGTACTCGCCGACGCCGATTATCGCCAGGCCCTGATCGCCGTATTTTTCATCCAGCTCGCGGACGAAGTCCACGTCATGGGCCCAGTTCGGGCACCACGGGGCCCAATAAACGACCATCACGAACTTCTTGCCTTTGACGAACTCACGTAAGTTCGTCTCGCCTTCGCCATTCAAGTTCTTCCGGGTCCAATCCTTATAGGCAAAGTTGCCGTCGATGATCGGGGCCTGTTCGTATTGCCCAAATGCAACGGCCGCGGCCGCGAGGATGACGAAAAGTATCGATAAACGCTTCATAAAAACCTGCTTGAGAAAGATTATTGGTTCAGACGCAGTAACACAACCAAAAGTTGCAGATTGCCTACGCATCGCCGCCCTCCTGCAAGAGTTTCGACCGCCGCCCGAACAGCCGCCCGCCCCAATAGACAACATTGAGGTAAATACCAGTCAGCACCGAGAGCGTCGCGATGCCGGAAAGGATGAGTAGCAGCGGCACCTGCCAGCGGCCGGCAAAGAAATAGAAATGCGCCTCGCGGAAGAAACGCGTCCGGGCCGTAGGCGGCTTTGAAAACTCGGCAACGCCGGTCTCGGCGTCGATAAATATCGAATCTGCCCCGAGCCCGCCTATCGACTGATATTGCGGACGGCCGTCTTTCATCAGCAGCGTCAGCGCCGTTGTCGGGAGTTCGCGTCCGGCGAGCCGGTTGGCGCTTGCGATCGCCTCGGCCGGCGAAATGCGGACGCGCTCGGCAGCGATATTTTCGACCACGCCGCCCTCGACCGCGTTCGGGAGCGAGTAAAGAAATCCGCTCGCCGCCCAGCCGAGCAGCGGAATGGCGGCCGCGAGGCCGAGCAGAAGATGCAGTTTGTAGATAAAAGCTCGCATAATAAAAAGCCAGATTAACACACCCGCCGGCCGCCAATTTTGGCCCCGTGCGGATTAAATTCGGAGTGCGACTATGCTAATCTGAGAACACTTATGAGTGCTCCGACAGTTACCGAGATCTTCAAGCGTGCGCTTGAGCTTCGCGAAAAGAACCCGAACGCCGATTACCCGGCCCTGAAGTCGCAGTTGATCGGCGAGTATTCCGGCAAGCCGTTTCCGGACACCGCCTATCTGACCATCCCGGAATATGACAACATCGTGCCGGAAGAGGACTGGACCGCCGGGCTGCCTGTAACGCTCCGCGGCATTCAGAACGAGGACTGGAACGACGTCATTCATGGCATCATCATCAGCCTCGAGCAGGTCGAGAACTATCCGATCCAGTCCGGCCGCGAGGACGACCCGACCAAGGACTGGCGCAACCGAAGCTCGCGGATCGCCGAGGCCGAGGACAAGGTGACCGAAAAATGGATGCCCGAAGACCTGATGTCCCTCGCCAAACGAAATACTCATAACTGACCTCCTCTCCGCAGTTTCTGACCAGAAAGCGTCTCCGGCCGGGCCGGGAACGCTTTTTTCTTTTGGGCTGCGTGTTTCATTTTTTATAAGGGCCATAGGTTTCTGAAACGGTTGAAACGAATGAATGAAATGAAATGCCTGAAAGACGTGAAACGCTTGAAACGCTCTGGAGTTTTGAGTCCCGGCTTTAGCCGGCCTCTCGGATTCCGCATTCCGCATTCCACCTTCCGCATTTGGTAGTGTTCTGTTTTTTTCGGGCATCGCGCGTTCGCGGAAACGCCGTGAACACCGAAAACATCGCGAACATCTGGAACGATTGGGACGAATGGGACAGATGGGACATCTTGGACATCTGGGACACGCGGCCGGGATTGGGTCTTGGAGTTGTGGCTTTCTCTCGCATTGTCAATTGTTAATCGGACCATTGTTAATTGGTCAAAAATGGAGATTGGGCTTTGGTCTTTGGTCTTTGTTTTTTGCATTTTCACACTCGAACTTGGCATTCCTTTTAATTACGAATTACTAATTTCTAATTATTAATTGGCTGGAATGAAGGTGCTCCGGTCTGCTTCCCCGTTGCTCACTGCTCACTTCCTCCCGCTGTCCATTTTCTTAGGCCGTCAGACGAAATTGAATGGCGATCCGTGAGAAATGGAAGATATGGATGATATGGAAGGTGCGAGTTGTGATGTTGCGATGTTCGGAGTTCCAGCTTTAGCTGGCCTCCGGAACGCGGGCATCCTGCCCGCCGCAAGTAGGAACCACAAAAAAAGAAACGAAGAAACCGGAACTCAAGTTTGGCTTTCTCCTTTACCCTTTACCCTTTTTCCTTATTACGGAACACCCTCCCTACCGGTCGGGTTTCCGCCTGTGGTGACGCCCAACGCGTCGCGCGGCCCGACCGCGACGGAGGGCTCCGATGAAGGGGCCTGCACGTAAGTAAGGGCGGTTTCTCGAATTCGGAATTCGGAATGATGAATTCGGAATCTGGAATCTGGAATTTGGAATTTCCGATCCCTCTTGACTTCACTGCTACAATTATCCCAACAAGCCAACCGCCGCCCGGCCCGGAGCATCTTTGATGGTTGGAAACATGCAATTTCGAAAGCCGGACGAGATTATCATCGAGTCAAACGGAGCGAGCAATGTCAAACTTACTATCCGAGACAAGATGCGTTTGCGCTAAATCGATCATATTTTTCGTAGCTGCCCTATTCGTCGCATGTGGTGGCGCGAACCTTGATCCTCCTGGAAGGGCACAAGCTAGCAATACGCAGGTGCCAGTCGAACGTGACAAGGAAGACAGCCTTGCGAACAGGCTTTCGGCTCTGTATGACGCTAAGAATTGTCGTGGCTTCTTCGATACATTCCCAAGTTCTTTCTCGGAATTCGAACGACTTTACGGGTTCAACGATGCTACGAGTGAGAGCCCTCTTTATTCGAAGTATGAAAGACACGTTCAGTATTTCTTAAGTTGTCCGGACATTTCCATTCGCGAACGGCTCGAAAAGGCGATTGGCGTCGGAGTCGGCGGCAAATGGGATGCGGACGCTACAGCAAAGATACAGGAAGCAAGTTATGAATTGATCAAAGAGAATCCTGCAGAATCGGAAGAAATTCTAGACCGCTTGCCTGAAACGCAGGCGTCCTCGTTTTGGTTTTTCGTCCTTGATGGTCCGCACCCACAAGACAATGCGACCCTTGAAAAAGTGAATGTCCTGGTGAATGCGTTAGGCAAAGAATCGAAGCAATCACAGCTACTGACGGTGCAGCACCAAGAACTGCTCAGAAACGCGCGTTCACATTGAGACAGCTATGGATGCCCAAGTAAATTGGTATATGCAACGACGAAGGAGGTATTTGGTTGTGAATCGTACAGAGGGATCGAATGCATTTGATCTCACTTGCAGTTTTTCAGTGGTCGGTTTCATGGTAGTTGTCCTTGCTAGTTGGGTCGTTGGCCAGACAGTCGATGTTCGCGACACTAGCATGCCGAATGTTTATTTGTCCTTCGAGAATCAAAGGCAGTCAAATTCCGGAACTCGCGGCAAAAGGGATTCACTGTTCATTTTCCGAATTCATAATAATCTTTCGGTCCCGATCAATGTCGCGGCCAATTTCGACAATCGGTCTTCAGGTGAAATCGAGGATGGCTCCTACCAAATGCCAGACGGGAGACTTGGAACGTTTCTGAAATCCGGGGCAGAAGTAGAGCTGTGCTTTGACGCTGAGGGGCTTTTCGTCCCCCAAGGAAATACGACTCATAAAAAAGCGAAAGCCCCCGCGAATGAGTCTCTCAAGGACAGTTGTGATTTTCGTGTCAATGGAAAGCAACGAGCAGATCCTTTTGAAAGGGGCTATTGGATACGACCGGGAGAGTACGTTAGGTTTGCAGTTCCTTCGAAGATCATCAAGGCGAATACAAAACTCTTTACCGATTTCAGTTATCCTTGGGAGTTCCGCGACGGGATCATGAGACTGAATGAACCGCGGCATAGGGTGTATTTTTTCTATTATGATCTGCCTGTCGAGTTACTGCCGTAAGAGGACAAGATGAAGAGAGTTTAGACTCTGGCTTACGTTGATGTTCTCGCTGGTCTTGCTGGTTTCTGCCGTTTCCGCGCAGACGGGCGGCGTATGTGCGATGAATCCATCTGCGGAGAGATCTGTTCAAGCGGATGCGTTTTGCGGCCCGGCGGGATGCAAGCAGTTTGACTTTCAAGGCGTATCCTTTCGCGTGCCCAGAAATTTTGTTATCCGAAATGTGAATGGAATTGAGGGAACGAGCTTGGTCTCCGAGCATGATGACATTTTGCTTTCGGTTGACGTCCACCCGGACGCGTCACGGCCGACTTTCGAGAGGCGATTAGAGAGCTTTCGGGATGAGGTTTCGATTGTCGGAAACATTCGTTATTGGCGATGGGAGTTTGGTGAATTGACGGGCTGGAAACATTCGATCGGGGTCAATGTTTGGGATGACAGTAAAAATATGTACACGGCGTCGGTGATATTTCTGACGAAGTCACCCAACCACGTGGCTCTTGGAAAAGGAATCATTAATTCGGTTTGCTACGAGAAGAAGGAGCGGTCTGATTCTGGATCGACGATCGATCTTTGCGATATTCAAGCGAAGCCTTCGGAGTTTCTCAACAAAACGCTCGAGGTACGCGCCGACTACGTCGCGGGATTCGAAATGGGCTGGTTCGAGGACGTTCGTGGGTGTGATGCCAAGCAAACGAGTGCGATCGTTTATTTGTTTGACGAGGAATTCGCAAAGGCTACGGGGAAGGCCCAACACAGGCGCTTTGAGCGAAAACTCAAAATTCGGCGCGACGTAGGCTTGCCGCGTTCCGTTCGAGGTACTTATCGGATCCGGGTTGAACCCTATGCGAAAAGAAATGAGATGGATCGGCGTTTCGATTATCAGATTCGTGTCCTTGCGGCTGTAACGATCGAGTAGGATAGAGCTTCTCGTTCATGCAAGCACGTTCGATGCCAATGTCGTCGTCTTCAACGACTCGGTTTGGTGCTATGGCCCGACCCACGTCTTGCGACGTGGGCTACATCGATGGCGTCGTCTTCGACGAATTTGGCTTTTCTGCCTGCTGCATTCTGAGTTGGATGTTAAGCCCTTGCTTACGCGCAGGCTTCTGCATTGGAGCCCTTGCTTACGCGCAGGCCTCTGACACAAGCGGATTCCGCATTCATCATTCCGCATTCCCCATTAAGTTGCGCCCTCCCTTACGGTCGGGCTACTGACACGGTGCGAATTCCAGATTCCAAATTCCAGATTCCAAATTCGCATTCACAACTCACCATTTCACCACTCACTATTCAACATTAACTATTCATCATTCATCATTCCGCATTCCTAATTCCACCGTGAGTCCGTCTTGAGCTTCGAGGACGGTGCATGGGGGCGTCTGGTCGGCGAGTTCGGTGGTTAGGTCGGTGGTGTCCCATTCGGGGTAGAGGTGGGTGAGGACGGCTTGGCGGGGTTCGGCGCGGCGGATGAGCCACGTTGCCTCGGTGAGTTCGAGGTGTGACTCGACCGGCTTGTTGCGAACGAATGAGCACTCAAGAATGAAGAGATCGGCGTGGCGGGCAAAGGCGGCGAGCGGCTCGTGGAAGCCCGTATCAGATGTGAAGACGAGTGTACGCCCGGCGGCGTCGCGGAGGTGGATTGCGTGGCTCTCGGGCGTGTGCGGCGTTTTTGCTGTGACGGCGGTGAGGCCCGCGGCGATAGCGAACGGCTCGGAGGTCTCCGTTTCGATGATCTCGACCGGAAAGGACTGTTCGAGCAAGCGAAAATTGTTAACGCGGTCATAGGCGGCGACGATCTCGCTAATGCCCGCCGGGCCAAAGATGCGGAGCGGCTTTGTGCGGCCCGAGGTCTCCGGCGCGTACTTGATCGCAAAAAGCAGCGGAGCGAGTCCGCCGCAGTGGTCGAGGTGAAAGTGCGAGATCCAGATGGCGTCGAGCCCGGCCCAGTCGCAGCCCTCGGCGGGCATCCGGTGAATGGCCGAGGGTGCACAATCGAGGAGTACCTTCGCGTCCGACGTCTCTACCCAAATTGCCGAACTCGTCCGCCGCGGGTGCGGCACCGAGCTTCCCGAACCGAGTATCTTTACACGCATCAGCCGAATGATAGCAGAGCGAGGCTCTTTGCCCGCAAGCCGAGGTGGCGTAGAATCTAGGGCTTATGGATTCCGCATCGCCGGAAGAGCTGGAGCTCGAGAAAAAACTCCGCCTGCTTGAGCGGCTCAAGGATCGCCTCGCCGACCGCGAGGAGGACATGACGGACCTCCGCGAAGAGCTTGAGCGCTTTGAGGCCCGTTATACGATGGAGGTCGGGCGACTCTATGCCGAGCAGGACGAGCTTGAAGCCGAGATCGCCGAAGAAGAGCTAAAGCTTGTCCCGGACGATGAGGAAATTAAGAAACGCGTAGAGGAACTTCGCCGCCTCGCGGAGGAATCGGCCGCCCGCCTCAAGGCCGCCGAGGAGCACGAGCAGGACAGGTGGGAGCCGACCGCCGAGGCCCGCAAGGCCTATCACGACATCGCCCGTGTGATCCATCCGGACCTTGCCCTCGACGCGACCGAAAAGGAACGCCGGCACGGGCTGATGGCCGAGCTTAATCAGGCCTATGCCTCGGGCGATCAGCAGCGGCTCAACAAGCTCGTTGCCGAATATCGCGTAAGCCCGGAGACGGTCCGCGGCGATTCGGCGGGCGATTCGCTCGTCCGGGCGATCCGCCAGATCTATCAGATAAAGCGGCGGTTTGCCGAGCTCGATGTCGAACGCCGCGAGGCGGAGGCCTCAGAGCTTTACGAGCTCTTTCGCAAGTCGAAGATCGAGGCCGCCGAAGGCCGCGACATGCTCCGGCAAATGGCCGAGCGGGCCGGAACGCACATCCGCAAGACCGCCCGCCGGCTTGAGAACCTCCGGGCCGTTACCGCCGCACAGGAAGAGCACGTTCGCGAGACCTACGGGATGGACATCGGCGATTTCAGGAAGCAGAAATGAAATTTCTAGCAAGCCAGGTCAGCTATTTTCTTAACCAGCGGGAGAGCCGGCAGAACATTTCGGCGCTCGTTAAGTATCTGCTTTTTCTCGGATCGGTCATCACCTTTTACTCGGTGATGTTCCATTTCATAATGGCCTGGGTCGAGGGCAAGTACTTTTCGTGGATCACGGGTTTCTATTGGACGCTCGTGGTAATGACAACGCTCGGCTTCGGCGACATCACCTTTGAGAGCGACATCGGCCGGGCGTTCAGCTTGCTGGTACTCCTTTCGGGCGTTTTACTGCTGCTGATAATGCTGCCATTCGCGTTCATCCGGTATTTTTACGCGCCGTGGCTTGAGGCACAGATACATGCCCAATGCCCGCGTGAGGTTCCGCCCGATACGGCGGGCCATGTGATCATCTGCGGTTACGACGACATCGCCCCGACGCTGATAAAGCGGCTCAATCAGGCAGGCATTCCCTACTTTGTGATCGAAGAAGATGCCGCGGCCGGTGCCCAGCTTTTCCAGACCGGTGTTTCCGTGATCAACGGCAAGGTCGATGGCCGCGGCACCTATGAGCGGATGCGGGTCAGCCACGCAAAGCTCGTCTTTGCCAATCTGGCCGATACGACGAACACCAATATAACGCTCACCGTCCGCGAGGCGGCGCCGGACGTACCGATCGCGGCGACGGCGACCGACCCCGATTCGATCGACATACTAGAGCTAAGCGGAGCAACGCACGTGCTTGCGCTCAAGCAGCAGCTCGGCGAACAGATCGCGAACCGGATAAGCGTCGGCGACGACCGCGCTCATGTTGTCGGTCGTTTCGGCGCATGGACGGTCGCGGAATTCACCGTCCACAGCACCACGCTCGAGGGAAAACACATCCGCGAAACGGGCGTCCGCGAAGCGACGGGCGTAAACATCGTCGGGGTTTGGCGTCGGGGCAGGCTGCTTAAGGCCGAGCCCGAACATCTGCTCGCAGATTCTGACGTTCCGGTAGCAGTCGGGACCGAAGAACAGATCGGCGCACTGGAGCTGTTTCTTGACCGGCAGCAACCGCTCGCCGGTTCGGTGCTGATCCTGGGCGGCGGCAAGGTCGGCCGTGCGGCTGCGGAAGCGCTCAAAAAGAAGGGCCTGACGGTATATATGGTCGAACGCGAGGCCGGCCGCTGCGCTCCGATAAGCGAGTCGCTTGACCGGCTGACGACCGGCGACGCCGCCGACCGCGAGACGTTGATGCGCGGCGGGCTGATGGAAGCTTCGCTCGTTCTGCTGACGACGAACGACGACGCGGTGAACATTTACCTCTCGATCTATTGCCGGCGGCTCAACCCCGAAGTAAGGATAATCAGCCGCATCACACACGACCGGAACCTTGAGGCGATACATCGTGCGGGTGCGGATTTTGTCTTGAGCTATGCACCGCTCGGGGCCGAATCGGTGATGGCGATCGTGCAAGGGCGGCAGGCGTTCGTTATGGGCGAGGGCGTTGAATTCTTTGCGGCGGCGGTGCCGGACAGCCTCGTTGGCAAAACGCTGATGGAAAGCGAGATCGGCGAGAAGACGGGACTGTTGGTGCTTGGCATAGAGGAAGGCAAAAAGATGATCGCGAATCCGCCGCCCGCGACGAAACTCCCGGCCGGCGGCATGCTCGATATGCTCGGGACGAACGAACAACTCCAGGCCTTCAGGGACGCCTTCGGCTAGACGGCAGTGCCGGCGGCATGGCCGGATGCCCACGCCCACTGAAAATTATAGCCACCGAGCCAGCCTGTAACATCAACGACCTCGCCGATGAAATAAAGCCCCGGCACGCGTTTCGCTTCCATCGTCTGCGATGAAAGCTCGCGGGTCGAAACGCCGCCGAACGTCACCTCGGCCTTGTCCCAACCCTCCGTCTCAGTAAACGTCCGCCGCCAGCGGTGAAGCTCTGCCTCGATCATTTCGATGTCGCGGTTGCTCAGCTCATTGAGCGGCTTTTGCGGCAGGCGGCCGGCGGTGAAGATCTCGACAAAACGCTCGGGCAAAAAGCCCTTCAAAAAGTTATCAAGCCGCTGCCGGCTTCGGCGATTCTCATTTACTGCCGTGGCGATATCCTGCGCAGGCAGAAGGTTAAACTCGACCTCGCCGCCGGGCGACCAATAGTTTGAGGCCTGAAGGATCGCCGGGCCGGAGAGCCCGCGGTGTGTGAAGAGAATATTCTCGCGAAAGCTGTGCGCGCCCGCCGTGACCTCGGCATCGATCGAAATACCGGCGAGCCCGCGAAACTCATTCGCCCCCGAAAAAACGAGCGGCACAAGCGACGGCCGCGTCTCCTCGATCGCGAGGCCGAACTGCCGGGCGATGCCGTAGCCGAAGCCGGTGGCGCCGATCTTTGGGAAGGATGGCCCGCCGGTGGCAATGACGAGCGCTTCGCTCTCAAATATTCCGCGGGAAGTGCGAACGACGAAGTGCTTGTCTTTCTCGATCCGCTCGACGCTCGTGTCGGTCTTGATCTCGACCCGCGAAGTGCGGCACTCGGCGAGCAGCATATCGACGATCTCATGCGAGCGGCCGCGACAGAAAAGCTGGCCGAGCTTTTTCTCGTAATACTCGATGCGGTGGCGTTTGACCAATTCGACAAAGTCGGTGGGCGTATAGCGGGCGAGGGCCGAGCGGGCGAAGTGCGGATTGCGCGAGACGAAGTTCTCGGCCGTCGTGTTGAGATTGGTAAAGTTGCAACGGCCGCCGCCGGAGATGACGATCTTGCGGCCGACCTCGGCATTGTGCTCGACGACGAGCACGCGACGCCCTCGTCGGCCAGCCGCGATAGCGCAAAAAAGCCCCGCGGCCCCGCCTCCGATGATGATGACGTCAGCCTTCACCGGCAACAACGCAAGCTACTTAGCAAAGAGCCGGATCACTTCATTCATCAGCTCGTCAAAGGCTTCATTAGTTTCGCCCGCGGGCGTCGGTGGGCGGGTCACCCGGATCTTGATGAAATGATTCTTGTAAACGAAAAGATAGATCTCCGATTCAAGCCCTGTCCTGTTTGCGGAAAGTGTGTAGAGGGTGTAAAGCGCCTCAACGCCATCTCCTTCGCCGATCGTGATCGTGCCGGAGCGGATCTCGCGTACGTTTTGATAATAGCCCGCATCGGCCGCCGCTGCTATATCTGACCTCGCTTGGGTCATCTGGCCGGCGACCGGCCCTGTCAGGCTGTCCGAGATCGTTTTCAGCCCGCCGTTGTAAACATAAAATGTAACGCGGCCGTTTTCACTCGAGTCATACGAAACGCTATAACCGAGTGCGGCGGTCGGGTAGCGCGTTATCGAGCTCTTCTCCCAGCCATCGACCTCGGGAAACTCGACCTTACCGTCAAAGGGCTTGTCCGTCTCGAGCTTGTACTTCTGCTCGGCGGGCGGCGTTGACTGCGGCATCGGCTTTGGCGGCGGTTGTGGCTTCGCTTGCGCGGCGGCAACCATCGCAAGGGCGAGGATCGAAAGAATTGTGGTAGTTAAATGCTTCATTTTGTCTCTCCGTGATGGCTCAGATATTGATCGCACGGGAAAGCGTAAACCAAGCGTTCGGCTTGGTCAATATCTATGCGCTATTCTTGTAGCCTAAATACAATGCTGACTTTGATAACAGGTGCCAACGGGATGGTTGCCCGGGCGGCGAGGGAATATTGCGAAAGTATCGGCGATGAGGTGCACGCGTTTGCTCGAGCTGAGCTCGACATCGCGGATGCTGACGCCGTGCGGCAGACGATCGAGCGGCTGCGGCCGGACGCGATCTTGAACTGTGCGGCGTTTACCGACGTTGACGGTGCCGAAGCCCAAGTCGAGGCGTGCTATGCGGCAAACGTTGAGGGCGTCCGGAATCTCGCCCGCTCGGCGGCCGACTTTGACGCGCGGTTCGTTACCATCTCGACCGATTATGTTTTCAGCGGCGAGAAGGAAGGCCTTTACACCGAGGACGATCTGCCGGAGCCGAAAGGCGTTTACGCCGTCTCAAAATTCGAAGGCGAGCTGGCCGCCGCTGAGGCAAACCCGGAGGCGGTCGTCGTCCGCTCGGGCTGGATCTATGGCCGCGGCGGGACGAACTTTTTGAGTGTTATGCATCGCTTGCTCGGCGAAGGGAAAGCGATCAAGGCCATCAGCGATTCATACGGTACGCCGACCTACGCCGGCGACCTTGCCCGGCGAATGCGCGAACTTGCCGCGAGCGACTTCACCGGCGTCATCCACGTTACGAATGCAGGCGAGGGAACAAGCTACTCAGGCTTTGCGAAAAAGCTGGCGGAGCTTGGCGGATTTGACGCTTCGCTCATCGAGGACGTCTCGGGGGAAACGCTCAAGCGGCCGGCACCGCGGCCAAAGAGTTCAAAGCTTGGCTCGGTCCGCGAGGTAAAAAGCTTGGGCGCCCTTCCCGATTGGGAGGACGCCCTTAAGCGATTCCTTGCGACGGCAAATGTCAGCTAAAAGCTTAAGCCTTGTCGTTCGAGCCGTTGCCGTTTGTTTCAGTGTCCATCCTGGGCGTTGAGGTATCATCCTCGGCGTTCTTGTAATAGTCGTAATAGCCCGCGCCGTAGTAGCCGTACTCGACCGAGCCCTGCTTGATGCCGTTGAGCACCACGCCGTAGATGCGTGCACCGATATTGCCAAGCCGCTGCTTGAACCGCCGCATCAGGTGGAGCGAACTCTTGCCCGCCATCGCCACCAAGATGACCCCATCGACCTGTGTCGAGAGAATGGCTGCGTCGGTAAACGAAATGGCCGGCGGCGAATCGATGATGACGTGCTTATACTTGCTCCGGAGAAACTGAAGCAGGTTGCGCATCTCGTTCGAGCTCAAAAGCTCGGCCGGGTTTGGCGGGATCGGCCCGCTGGTTATCACCTTAAGCCGCGGAAGATCGCGGCAGGCCTTGATCAGGTTCTTGGTATTTCGGTCGCCCGAGAGATAGTTGGTCAGCCCTTCGGAATTCTCTAGGTCGAAATAGTTATGGATCCGCGGCCGGCGAAGGTCGCAATCGACGATGATGACGTCAACATCGGCCTGAGCGAGCGTGATCGCCGTATTGATGGCGGTGGTCGTCTTGCCCTCGGAGGGTTGCGACGAGGTTACCAGGATCGATTGCGGCGGCTTACCGGCGGATGAGAACAGGAGCGATGTTCGCAGGTGGCGATATGCCTCGGCCATCGGCGATTGGCGCTCATCGAGCGCGACAAGGCTTGTAACCGGATTGCCGCCATTCTCGGCAGCAAGCCGCAGCCGCTTTTTTTCCGAGCCGAAATAGTGCGGGATGAGGGCAAGGGTCGGAAGACCGAGCTGGCGGCCGATGTCCTCAGAGGTCTTGACCGAATCGTCGAGATAATCAAGCAGGAACGCCAGGCCGATGCCCGCAGCAAACGAGAGCAACAAGGCAACGATGATGTTGCGGATGCGGTTCGGGCCGACCTTATTTGACGTCTCGGCCGCACCGGCCATCTTGATATTGTCCGGCGTGCTGTTGGCAATGGCTAGTTCCTGTTCCTTGAGTCGCTGGGTATAGGTATCGAGCAGGTTCCGCTTGGTTTCGATGTCGCGTTTGAGCGTCGTCAGCCGCGTCTGCGCCTGGCCTTGTAGGTTGGCTAGTGCAGCTTCGCGATCGTAGGCGGACTGGGCTTGGCCTTCCTCTTTCCGCTTTGCCTCAAGCTGTGCCCGGAGCGCGGTCAACGCTCCGCCGACGGCTTCGCGTTCGATCTTTTTCTGGTCGCGGTCGATGATCGCGGTGACCTCTTGTTCGGTCCGCGTGCGGGTTTCCTTGAGAGAGGTGATCCGCTCCGCCATCTTCTTCACTTCCGGATACTCGGGCGTGTAGCGGACGAGCAGTTCGGACCTTTCGGTCTCGGCCTGTTGGATCTGCTTATCGATATTGCGGATGTCGTCCTGCAGCTTTGCCTTGCGCTCATTGTTGAGCCGCATCGTGTCCTGAAAGATCTTGTTCTCGTAAAGGTCGGGAATGTTCATCCCTTCGCCGCGTTGGCTTGCGGCAAGTGCGGCGTTATAGCGGCTCTCAAGCTGCCGCCGCGTTTCCATCGTCTTGAGGTAGGTTTCGCTTAGCGACCCGAGGCGGCTGGCGGCGAGGTCCTGGCCTTTCTCCTGCAGGGGCAAATTGCTCTCGCGCATCGCGGCGATCAGCTCAAGTTCCTGCTCGGCGATGGTCCGCGAGAGGTCTTCCATCGATTTCTCAAGGTCCTCTTTAGCGCGTATCGCACCTTCCATTTCACGCTGGGCATGCTGGCGGATGAAGACCTCGGGCAGCTTGTTTGCAACCACCTTGGCAAGTTCCTGATTTTTGCTCCGCACCTTTACATCGACGAGGTTCGTCCGCTCAATAGTTGTTGCCGAAACCGAGAATAGCCCCGAATAACTAATAACGCGGGCCTCTTCTTCCGGAGAAAGCACGGGTTTCGTGTCTTCGGTAACCGGAACTTCACTCAGGACTGGCAGCGTGCTTTGCTTCTCGCCCTCGGGTTCAGAACCGGCAAAGATCGAGGAAAAGCCGCTGAACATTCCACCGCCGCCGCCCGCAAGGTTTGGGTCACGATAAAGCCCGAGCTCTTTGACGAGCTCTTTCCTGATGTCAGGGCTTTGCAGAAGCTGGAGCTGCGTCGCCATGTAATTGGCATCGCCGCCGAAATTGATATTGATGGAGTCCTTTGAGGTGACCTTCGGCCGCCGCGGCTCGATCACCATCTTCGAAACCGCCTCGTACTGGTTCGGCTGGCGAAACATATAAAATGCGGCAGCTGAGGTGACGATCGCCATCAACGCCAGGATCAACGGAAGCCGCTTCATGACTACCGTCAGGTAATTCTGGAGGTTTCGCCGGCCCTCGGAGACCGGATCGTCGTACATCGGCAAATAGCTCTGCTGATATTCGGGTGCCGCTGTTCGTATTTCGCCGGCCCTCGGCAATGGAGCTAGCCGCTGTTCCTGTTCCATAAAAGCTCTAAACTGAACGAGATCAATAATATCGGGGGAAATCTCGTGCAAACTTGTTTTATACCATATTCCGCCCGCATTTACACGGTTTTTCCGTCTGACAACTTAACTGGGACTCGATCGCAGGGCCTCAAGTTTTGTTGGCCTTTCGGGCGCGGTGATAGAATAAAAAGTTGAATTTATTTACGTGATCTTCACGAATATATATCTATATGACGCCATTTTCCGAGATAAATAATAATGCCGACGGGTTCGACTTCGAACTCGGCATCGACGGTTATAATTTCTCAGATCTTTATGATGCAGAGAAGCTCCGAGAGCTTGCCGAAAAGTTCTACGCCGAGGTCGCCGAAAAGGAACCCGTGCTCGGCGATGCCTTGCAGAAATACATTGCCGCCCGCGGCGAGGGCTTCGAGCGAAGGGTCGAATCAAAGATATTGACCGATGCCGCACCGTTTCTTTCTGACTTTGTCGGGCGGATCTTTCGTATCTCGCGGGAACGCGAGGCGATCGAGAAAGCCATCCTCGAACAGGACCCGATCTGGAAATACAAGTTCTTTGTCCAGCGGCGAGCGATCAAGTCCTATAAGCCTGAGTCGATAGCCGAGCTTAACCTCAATGAGCTGAATTTGGCCGTCACCGAAATGCGGAACCGGGCATTTGATGAGACGCTCGTCTTTGATGATGAGCTTGGCATTGCCACGATGGCCGCCCGGTTGACCGAGGCCGAAGAGGCATTCCAGAAAGACCCGAATGCGAACGGAGCAAACAAGGCAGCGGTCGATAACATTCAGGCCCTTTACGACAGACAGAAGGATCAAGCATTCGGCAAGGTCTTTACCGAGCACATTATCAAAACGGACGCGACGGGCGAGATGCTTACCGTAAAGGCAGCACTTTCGATCCTCGAAGCTTGGTCGGCGGCCGAGTTCTACAAGAAAGAAAAGCGTTGGAAGGCGTTCAAAACTCCGCACGCGCTCGACTATCAGAACCTCGTTCATCTGATCCACCCGGAACCGAAGCTCCACAACATAATGCGCGGGAGCGAGGAAGAACTTCGTCGGCGCGACGGCTTTAAGCTGACGGACGACCGTGGCACGATGCGCGACGCGCTCTACGAGATCGATTACTGCATGATCTGCCACGAGCGCGAAAAGGACGCCTGTTCGACCGGGCTCCGCGAGCCCTCAGGCGAGCCAAAGCGCAACCCGCTCGGCATCAAGACCGAAGGCTGCCCGCTCGACGAACGCATCTCGGAAATGCACCTGCTCAAAAAGCAGGGCGACCCGATCGGAAGCCTCGCGATCATCACCATCGATAACCCGATGTGTGCCGGAACCGGCCACCGCATCTGCAACGACTGTATGAAGGGCTGCATCTTCCAAAAGCAGGAGCCGGTCAACATCCCTTTGGCCGAGACGGCTTCGCTGACGGACGTGCTCGACCTGCCCTATGGCTTTGAGATCTATAGCCTTCTAACGCGATGGAACCCGCTCAATGCGAAACGCCCGTTTGCACTGCCTTACAACGGCAAGAACGTGCTTGTCGTCGGGCTCGGGCCGGCCGGTTACACGCTCTCGCAATATCTGCTCAACGAAGGTTTTGGCGTGGTCGGCATCGATGGCCTCAAGATCGAGCCGCTCCCGGACGAATGGACCGGCAAGCTCGGAACCGAGTGCCCGCGGCCGGTGAAAGATATTTCGGAGATCACGGAAGAGCTTGATGAGCGAATTCTCTCGGGCTTTGGCGGCGTTTCGGAATACGGCATCACGGTTCGCTGGGACAAGAATTTTCTGACGATGGTCCAGCTTTTGCTCCAGCGGCGGAAACGCTTTCGGGCTTACGGCGGCGTCCGCTTTGGCGGGACGGTGACGATCGAGGACGCATGGGATTTTGGTTTTGATCATATCGCGATCGCGACCGGTGCCGGCCGCCCGACCATCGTCCCGATGAAAAACAACCTGATCCGCGGCATTCGCCAGGCTTCGGACTTCCTGATGTCGCTCCAGCTTACGGGTGCCTTCAAGAAAGACACGCTCTCGAACCTGCAGGTGCGGCTGCCGGCGGTGGTCATCGGCGGCGGGCTTACTGGAGTCGACACGGCGACCGAGCTTTTCGCTTACTATCCGGTGCAGGTCGAAAAGATGCTCGCGAAATACGAAGACGTTATCGCCGAATTTGGCGAGGAAGCGACGCTTGCAAACTTTGACGCCGAAGAGCGGGCAATGATGCTCGAATTTCTCGACCACGGCCGCATGATCCGGGCCGAGCGCAAGCGTGCCGCGGCCGCTGGAGTAGAACCGAATTTCGTCCCGCTTGTGCGTTCATGGGGCGGCGTTTCGCTTGTTTACCGAAAGCGGCTGCAGGATTCGCCCGCCTATCGGCTCAACCACGAGGAAGTGCAGAAAGCACTCGAGGAAGGTATCAACATCGTCGAGTTGATGTCGCCGACCGAGGCTGTGCCGGACGAGTTTGGGGCGGTGAAGGCCTTGAAGTTTGAGGCCGTCAATTACGACGCCGAGACCGGTAAGTTCGCGAACTCCGGCGAGATACACGAATTCCCTGCGAGGACGGTCTGCGTGGCCGCGGGCACCTCGCCGAACGTCATCTATGAGAAGGAAAAGCCGGGAACATTCCAGCTTGATGAATGGCGGCAGTTCTTTAAGCCGTTCAAAGTCCAGCGGAACGGCGACGGCAAACCGTACGTGGCCGAGGCTGCAAAGGGCGAGCCGGCGTTCTTTACCTCATACGAGCACGAGGGCAAATTTATCTCCTACTACGGCGACAATCACCCGCAGTATGCCGGCAATGTCGTAAAGGCGATGGCCTCGGCAAAGCACGGGTATTCGAAAGTGGTCGAGCTTTTTGCCGATGAATTTGCCGAACAAGGCGCGGTGCCGCAGAAGGAACGCGATGCGATCTTCGACAAGCTCATCGCCACGCTCGACGAAGAGCTTCGGGCTTACGTTGTGAAGGTCGTAAGGCTGACGCCGACCATCGTCGATGTCATCGTAAAGGCTCCGCTGCAGGCGAGGAAATTTGAGCCCGGGCAGTTCTACCGGCTGCAGAATTTTGAGACGCAGGCACCGGTCGTCGACGGCACACGGCTGATGATGGAAGGGCTTGCACTGACGGGTGCATGGGTCGATGAAAAGGCCGGGCTGCTTTCAATGATCGTGCTCGAGATGGGCACATCCTCGCGGCTCTGCTCGCTCCTGAAGGAAGGCGAGGAAGTGCTCGTAATGGGCCCGACCGGAACTCCGACCGAGATACCGGAGAACGAGACGGTCCTGCTTGCGGGCGGAGGCCTCGGCAACGCGGTGCTCTTTTCGATCGCACGTGCCTTGAGGGAAAAGCACAACAAGGTCGTTTACTTTGCCGGCTACAAAAACAGCGCCGACCTCTTCAAACGCGAGGAAATAGAGAACGCGACCGACCAGGTGATCTGGGCGACGGACGCGGGCGATTTTATCGAACCGCACCGGCCGCAGGACGCCCACTACCGCGGCAATATCGTCCAGGCGATGGTGGCATATGCCGAGGGCGGGCTCGGCGAGCAAACCGTGAACTTGGGTGAGATCGACCGCATCATCGCCATCGGGTCTGACCGGATGATGAACGGCGTCCGCGAGGCACGCCACAGCGTGCTCAAGCCTTTCCTGAAAGAGCAGCACGTTGCCATCGGCTCAATAAACAGCCCGATGCAATGCATGATGAAGGAGGTCTGTGCACAGTGTCTGCAGCGGCACGTCAACCCGCACACCGGCGAGGAGTTCTTCGTCTTCTCATGCTTTAACCAGGATCAGCACCTCGACTTCGTCGATTTCAAGAACCTAAACGACCGTCTCCGGGCCAACAGCGTTCAAGAGAAACTAACGAACCTCTGGCTGGACCGTGCATTTGGAAAGGAGGAATTCAAGAGGCTTTACGGAAAAGCTGCTTAGTCGTACAACGTTCTAGAGATCGCGGCGGGTCGCCATGCCCGCCGCCCTTTTTTGCCGGATCCACTACCACTATTTCCCTTTCGGTTTCACCAATCTGAGGTTCCAGGTGATCTTCGTTTTGCCGTCAGGTGAAGAGTGCGACCCGGAGAGTCTGTCCCTGTTCTTTGCGTCGACCTTACCTTCGGCATCAAAACTTGTCGGCTGAAGCTTGCCTTCCGGAAGTGACTGCGGTTCTTCCTGGGTCGGCGGCTTTTCGGATGGGCATCCGGAATAGTTGCGTCTGGTCTCGTACTTGCCATAGATGACGCCGGCCGGGGCGTTTACCTTGATGCTGTAGCTGCCGTCGCTGTCTATCGAGATAAAGACCGGCATCGTATCGGTGCCCTGGCCGAGCTGGGTCGTCGTCTCAGTATATTCCTCGCTGAAATTTGTAAAGTATGGATTTTTCCCGGGCTCGCGGCAGCGAACCTCACCGCTGGAATTCGAGCTTTTCCCGAATGTGAATTGCGTTCTTTGCATTACGCGGGCCTTCGGCGAGTTGACTGAAGCTCCAGCCGCGGGAGCTCCGCTAAGCGACGCCTTGATGGTGTGCTGCATATTGGAGGTTTCAGTCGTCCTGCGTTTGACGTTTCTTCTCACAGCATGGGCGGCTCCGCTGTCATCTGTCGTCTTTGTTTCGCTACTCGAAAAGACGTAATTGACCGTGCCGGTCCAGTGCGGCTTGCACGTGTCGGCAAGATAAGGGCCGAGGTCACGCACCAATTGTTCCGCCACCTCGCTTTCGCTTCCGGTTTCCCGGGCGACCGCTCTTGCGGATGTGGTGTCAATTACGGAACCCGAATAGACCGTCGTGCCACCGGGGCCGGGCAGTGCCTGCACATTCATGATCATTCCGGCGCCGAGCCGTTCGCCCAACGCTTTCAGCACATCAGATGGATCGCCGCCCTCAAGGAGCTCACGCTCGCGCTCATCCTGCAAGGCATCGCGCAAATCCTGATCATCCATGGTTTCGACGCATGGTTTTGCATTTTCGAGAGCCGACCGGAATTTATCGCGGAGGCCTTTGGTCGCATTCTCTCCGCCGTTGGCCGGAGAGGTCGTATCGTGAATAACTATCGACGACGCTTTCCCCTGAGCCTTGGAGCCCTCCGCAAGAGAGAAGATGACGACGAAAACGAGGAAAAAGTATAGAGTGTACGGCCTCATTGAAGCGACCTCCCGGGCTGCGTGCAGCAACCCGTTACACCTCCAGTTTCGTCCTTTTATTTCGATAGAATGTGACCGCGGTCACCTGTGCGGAAGATGATCAAAACGATCCCCGCTCGGGCTCTATCGCAGATCGAATTTCGCCGACCGCGTCGCCGCGGCGGTTTTGTATCGGCATTGGCGCGAGTTCTGGTGTCAGCCGGGCAAAACGACCGATCTCACGCGACCCAGAACGTCCCCGAACTCCAAACGGTACTCCAGTCCCTTTTTGTCCTTTGCAACAAGTAGGTTGAATCGAACCCGCTGCATGCAAATTCACCTTTCACCCTTACCAAAGCAAATCCATTTCCAATGGCGACGCGTGAGAGTTGATAATATCCGCCCGCCTCAGGAAACTTTCGGTAGAATGGCTGCCAATGTGTACTACCGCATGTGTCGATCACCGTGAGTAAGTTCTTCTTTTTCGCATCTTCGATTCGCCGCTCATTCTCGGCCCTTCCTTCAAGAAAAAGCCGGTCGAGTTCACCCTGCGATACGAGGTCGTAAGCCCTTGAGTATCGGCCGGGAGGCAATTTCCGTTCGATGCGATACTGCGAACGGTTCAAAAGCTTGAAGCGATCGACCAAGCCTTTGAACTTTCTGGCCGTCGGAAAGCTGGCGGGTTCTGATCTGAAAGTTTGGTCGATGATCACAAAACCTGATTCATTCGAGTAGGTCTGACTCCTTTCCGCGTAGATCGTCCGAAGAACTGCACCGTAAACGGCGTATTCCGACGGAGAAGGCCCCGTTTGACCGAATCCCGGACAAACAAGGAAAAGAAAGAAAACGAAAATAGTCCTTGTTTTCAGCATCGCCTTTGAGCGTTCTCTATTTGATGCAGCTCTCAACCCAACCGATAGTATCACTGCGGGGGTTTGGCCACTTTCCGAAGCACACGGATCAGACGACGAGTGTTTTTCTCAATTATCTGCCAGTTCCACAGGGACGGAGACCCTAATTCGGGGTTGATATCGGACCACGTGTCCGCACCTTTCCGGGATTCTACGCTGAATGAGCAGCTAATATTGTCGATGTCGGTTAGTGTTACCTGAAACGCGATCAACCCCCATCCCGCCATCACATACCGAAAAGTCGCCCCATTGCACTTCTTCGGGTTGAGTTCGACACGACGCTTTCTCACCACGCCATTCGATCCGGGATACCGCAGCGCACAGAAAATAAATTTATGCTTTTCGTTGTTAACCAGTTTGGCGGCAATTAGCTGTTGTAGTGATTCTCTCGTAGGAAAATGCCGGACGTCGGACTCGAACTCTGAATACACCTCGAAAACCTCCGGGTCGCCTTTGTAGACAGCCTCGGAAATTAATTCGAGCGATTCAAGTGTGATCTTCTCCTCACGTTGCATACTGCCAGTTCACTAATGGAAACTCCCATCATAATGCCACACAAGCGATGATCCTTCCGACTTCGTCGCCGCGGCGGTTTTTTATGGGCATTGGCGAGAGGTCGGGGAGGGCTTCGGGGGTGATGAGGCCGAGTTGTTTTAGGATGGCGGCGGAGGCGACGGGACGGGCACGGCGGTCGTCGCCGTCCTCGACCTTGAGCCCGATGGCGAGCCCTGTTGGGTATGCTTCGCTTGGCAGGACACCGCAGAGCCAAAGGCCCTCGGCGCCGACCTTTGAGATGATGCGGCCTTCGGCAGCTTGCATCAGCATGGTGTCGAGCCGGTCGGTGCCGCCGATCAGCTCGGGGTTTTTCACCATCGCCGAGACGACCCTTCCGCAGGCGGCCTTGAGGTCGCGAGAGAAATGGTCGGGCGGCGAGATGAGGTTCATAAAGCCGCGGGCCATCGCGACAAGCGGCAGGGCAAAGTTTGGTGCGGCGCAGCCATCGATGGCGGTCTTGATCTTCGCTGCCGGGACTTCGGTGATCGCTGCGACGGCCTTCAGTATCTCCGCTTGAACCGGATTCTCCGGCGAATCGTAGCTCGTGATGTCGGCCCCGATGTGCTTGGCGAGGGCGAGCATCGCAGCGTGCTTGCCGGAGCAATTGTTGTGAAGCTCGGTCGGATATTCGCCGGCCCGCTGCATCCGCTCGGCCTCTTTGTCGTAAAAGGGCAGGTGCGTTCCGCAGCGAAGATGTATCTCCGAAAGGCCGATCCGCTCAAGCATTAGCTGTGCGATGCGGACGTGGCGAGCCTCGCCGGAGTGCGAGGCTGAGGCGAGTGCGATCTCCTCTTCCGAGAAGCCAGCGGCGTCCGCGGCACCGCTCGTAAGGCACGGCAAGACCTGAAAAGGCTTGGCCGCCGAGCGGATGAACGTGACCGTTTTGGGGCTGCCTTCGGAGGCGATCTCGCGGCCTTCGCCATCGATGATCACGTAGTGGCCGCGATGGACCGATTCCACCACATCGCCGCGAAAGACCTTTGCCAGAACCTTTGAAGCCATAGTAATTCTATCCTGCCGCGGCGAGCATTTCGCGGGCGTTCTCGCGGGCGGCGTCGGTTATCTTTTCGCCGGCGAGCATACGGGCGATCTCTTCGATGCGTTCGGCGGGGCCGAGTTCGCGGAGGGCGATCTCGGTCCGGCCTTTTACGGCCGCTTTCTCAACTACAAAATGCCGATCCGCCTTTGAGGCGACCTGCGCCTGATGCGTAACGCAGAGCACCTGTTGCGACTCGGCAAGCGCCTTGAGCTTGAGCCCAACAGCTTCAGCCACTCGCCCGCCGATTCCGGCATCGATCTCATCAAAAACCGATGACGTCGCCGAACTCCGCGGCCGCGAGGCCGTCTTCAAAACAAGCATCAGCCGCGAGGCCTCGCCGCCCGAGGCGACCTTTGCCAGCGGCTTGACCGCTTCGCCGGGATTTGCCGAGAAGAAAAACTCAACGCGGTCGATGCCACTCGCGGCCGGTTCCGCCGGAAGGCCTTCGAGGCGTGTTTCAAATTTAGCTTTATCAAAGGCAACGTCCTTGAGCGATGCCTCGACCTGCTTATCAAACTTCTTCGCGGCGGACCTTCGTTTCTCGCTGAGGCGTTTCGCGACCTCGAGATACGCTGTCTCGGCCTCGGCGAGCTCGGCGGCAAGTTCTTTCTCGCGAAGCTCGGCAAGTTCGATATTTGAAAGCCGCTGTTCGGCATCGGCCTGATGCTCGAGGGCCGCCTCAACCGAGCCGCCATATTTGCGCGAGAGCCGCGTTATCTCGGCCAGCCGATCCTCGATCTCCTCAAGCCGCTCGGGCGAGTGCTCAAGCCCGCCGCGAAAGTCGCGGAGCGTCGTTCCAAGGTCCTCGGCGACCGCCTCAGCACTTTGCAGGCCTTCGATGTAATCAGCAAATCGGCGATCGTAGGTCGCGAGTTCCTCTATCCGCTTGATCGCCTGCCCGAGCGATGAAAGGGCCGAATGCTCGTCCTCGTAAAGCAGTCCGAAGGCCTCATCGCTGAGCGACGAAAGCTTCTCGATATTTGCCACCCGCCGCTTTTCATCCTCAAGTTCCTCGGCCTCACCGGGCACGAGGCTTCCCTCTTTCAGCTCATCAACCTGAAAACGGAGAATGTCGAGAAGCTGGAGCTTTTCGGCTTCGTCGCGTTTCAGCGTGGCAAGCTCGCGGCGAACGCGTTCGAGGTCGGCAAAGCGATAACCGACCTCCATCGGAAGCTCGCCCGTATCGGCAAAATCATCGAGCAGGGCAAGATGCGTCGCCGGGTCAAAGAGCGTGCTCTGCTCGCCCTGGCCGTGGATGGCGACGAGCTCCGGCCCGAGCCGCTTGAGAAACGCGGCCGTTACCAACTGGCCATTTACGTAAATACGGTTCTTGCCGCTGCGGCTGATGTCGCGGCGGACGATGAGTTCGATCTCGCCTTCGGCGTCATGGTCGATGCCGCTTTCATCAAGCAGCGTGAGCAGTAGCGAATTTGCCGGTAGGAAAAAGATGCCCTCGATGCGGGCCGCTTCCTCGCCGTCGCGGATCAGGTCGGTCGAAATGCGGTCGCCGGTGAGCGCCCCGAGGCTGTCAACAATGATGGACTTGCCCGACCCGGTTTCGCCCGTCAATAGATTGAGCCCGTGGCCAAATTCGGCCTCGAGTTCATCGATGAGGGCGATGTTCTTAATTCTTAGAACGGTCAGCATAATGCCGGGCGGGCCGGCTATCTCTTTATCTTCGGGACGTCCTCGCCGCCCTTGAGCCATCGTCCGAGCGAGAAGATGGCGTCGGGCGGAAACTCGGTCTCGAGCTCGGGACTTGTCCAGTTTACCTGCCGGCCTTTCTTATAGAAAAGAAGATCCGCGAAGGTTCCGCTCTTTATCGGATTGTAACGGCCGATGACGTTGTATCCCGAGACATCAAACTCCTCAAGCCCGGTGACGCTGCTGAGGTCTCCAACCGACCTGACGAAGCCGGGCGTCGCGAGACCGGCACGGCGACGCTCGACGTTGACGGCGATGTCGGACGGCTTGGCCTCGGCCGGCTTGGCCCTTTCGATCACGGTCGCTCCGCGAAAAATGAAATAGAAGATGCGACGCGAGCTATTCCGCGGGATGAACTCGTAAGTGGACGGGCTGTATCTCGCCTCGCTGCCATCGGCAAGTGCGCGAAGTGCCGTGATGTAAGCGACGAAATTCATCTTTGCCAGATAGAACTCATCGCGGCCGTGGAGCCCGCCGGTCTCGATCAAAATGGTCGGTGTGCCCCAGGCGGAAAAGTTGTCGCCAAAGGCCGTCGGTGTCCAGTCATCACCGTAGCGGCCGATGTGACCGGGAATGAACTGGTTGAGCGCCGAATACATAGCCGAGACGAGCCGCGTGTTGCGCTCATGGCCGGGCGTCAGCGTCTTTGCCTCGTCGCCAAAAACGACAAGGAACGAGATCGCGGCTTGCTTGTCGGTTGCGCCGACTGTGGTCAGGTAATTCTGATTATGGAGATTAAAACCGATCTCGGGCTGCCAGGAATCGCGAAGCGCCTTTAGCACACGGCCCTCGGGCGTTTTAAGGTCCACGGCGTCGCGGTTTATATCAATTCCCTGCAAGTTGCGCCGGATGAAGAGCTCGGCGCCATCGGGGTTGAGCATCGGGACGACGCGGAGCGTTATCTTTTCTTCGATCTGCTTGACCCATTCCTTATCGCGATTTTTGTGGAATATGGTAAGCATATCGAAGAGCACCGGCGTTGCCGTCGGCTCATCGCCGTGCATCTGCGACCACATAAAGACCTTGAGCGGCCCGCGGCCCCACTCCGCCTGAAATATCGGGCGATCGGCAACGCTCCGGCCAACCTCGTTAACGCGAATCCCGAGTTTGCGCAATGCTTCGACCTCGTCGATAACGTCTTTGATACGGAGGATCGATGCGGGCTTCTTCACCACGTGCTCGCGTTCCCAGAGTTCGGCGAGTTCGGCGGGCGTTTGCGGCAATGCATTCATTACAAAAAGGACAGCTGTGAGAGCGAGGGCTGCGGCTATTCTCATATGTGAATAAGATAAACCGAGATTTCGGCGGCGGGCAAGGCTGTAAAGACAAAGAGGATGTCGGGAAAGCTTTATTCCCGACATCCTCTATCGAAAACCGACGCCAAATTTACTGTGCGTGGCGGGTTACCGCTTCCTGAAAGACCTTGGTTGCCGGCGGGATGTCCGCGATGGCGACCTTGTTGACCCCGGTCAAAAGATCGTTGGCCTTGAAGCCGTAAAGTGCCATGTTACGGTCGTTGTCAGGACTCATTACGCCACCCTTGAGCGAAACGCCGGCAAAGAGTCCCCTGCTCCGCGAATAAGAAAGGATCTCTGCCTGAAGCTGTGCATCGGTCGTTGCCGCGGCGGTACGGCCAACCGGTCCGGCTGCGACCGAGCCTTCGGCACCGAGCTCGAACCGGTCCTCAAGCAGGTTCTTCAATCCGTCCTCGTTCATAAAGAGCAGCACGTAGTCGGTCGATGAAGCTCCGATCTGGAATCCGACGCTTCCGGCCGCGAGCTTGAATGCCGTCGGAGCGCTCCAGCCACTCGCCAGACGACGAGAAATGAGTCCGTGTCCGCCGCTTCCGCCGATGCCGAAGGCGACCTTCTTGACGCCCGGGAAAACGGCTATAGCTTTCGCATTTTTGAGCAGTGATTCGGGTATCGAATTTGCGGGTATCCTCATCAGCTCGTCAAGGACCTTGCTGGCCTTCTTTGCCGTTTCACCGGCCTTTTTGACCTGATTGCGTTTCTCTTTTTCGCTCATCTGCCCGTAAACGCCGGAAACTCCGAACGCAAATACGACCGCAAGAGCGGTCAGGGCAGCAATGTAATTTCGTTTGAACATTATTCTTTTCTCCTGAATGTCTATTCCCACTAACATGGCCGCGCAGGCAAACTTCGCCCTGAGGCGAATGCCCGCTTAGCCTAAAGTTGCTACATGTTTAAAGCCTAGTGCTATTGAGACGCGAAGTCAATGATTTTCTTTAAGAGCGCTGAGAAGGCTTTCGCGAAAATCGATCTCCGGTGCCACAAGTGTGCTGAGCTCGGCAACGAAACACGGTAAAGAGAACAGCTCGGGCTCGAGCTTTACGGCGTCCTTGGCGGTCGTTAATAATGCAGAAGCACCGGCCGCATTTGCCGATGCTGTGAACCATTCGACATCGGTCTTGGTATATCGATGATGATCGCGAAAGGCCTTGGTTCCGGCGACGTCGGCTCCCGCTCGGCGGAGCGTAGCGAAAAAATGTTCGGGGTTCCCAAGGCCGCAAAAAGCGAACGCAGGCCCGGGCAAGTCACGGTTTGAACCGGCGTTTTCGCCTGCGAGAAAAGCGGAAAGCTCGGTGAACCCCGAGATGCCGCTTTCGGCACGGAAGATCTCGGCCTCGGATGCGAAGCGTCTGATCTCTTGTTCGAGCTTTGCAAGGTCGGCCGCGGCTTCGGCCTTGGTAATGATGACCGCATCCGCACGGCAAAGGTTTGCGGGCGATTCGCGGAGCCTGCCCGCGGGCAGCAATTCGCCGCCGCCGAAGGGATCGGTCGCGTCGATACAGACGATGTCGAGTTCGCGGGCGGCACGCCGATGCTGGAAGCCATCGTCGAGGACAAAGCAGGAGACTGCAAACTCATTTCTCGCGTATTTCGCTGCCGCGACACGGTCGGCATCGGCGATTATGACTGCGGTTCCTGCGAGGCGACGGGCGAGCTCGACCGGTTCGTCGCCGCCCGTTTCGGCATCGGCAAGTATCGATGAGCCATCGGAGACGACGACCCGCTTGCCAGGCTCGCGGCGGCCGTAGCCACGGGTCAGGATACAAACTCGTTCGCCGCTTTCGGCAAGAATTTCGGTGACGAGAGCGACAACGGGCGTCTTCCCGGTTCCGCCGGCGGTGATATTTCCGACGCTGATCACTGGTGCGCCGAGGCTGTGCACTTCAAACCATTTGCGGTCGTAAAGCGCGTTGCGGAGCCCGGCACCGGCCGCATACGCCCAACCGAATGGCGAGAGTGCATTCATCAGAGTTCGAGGAAATTGCGGAGCATCGTCTTGCCGTGCTCCGTCAGGATAGATTCCGGGTGAAACTGAACGCCCTCGATCGCGAGTTCGCGGTGCCGCATCGCCATCACAAGCCCATCGGGCGAGGTGGCCGAGACCTCAAGGCACTCCGGCAGCGAGTCGCGTTCAACAACGAGAGAGTGATAACGCCCGGCGGCAAAGCCATCGGGAATGCCGGCAAAGATCGATCGGCCGTCGTGATTTACTGTAACCGGCTTACCGTGGACCGGCTCAGGGGCACGAATGACCTTACCGCCAAAGTGCTGGCCTATCGCTTGATGGCCGAGACAGACGCCGAGGACCGGCAGCCGGCCCGCAAAACGCTCTATCACCTCAAGCGAGATTCCGGCGTCATCCGGCGTTCCCGGCCCGGGCGAGATAAGGATCCGCTCGGGCTTGAGGTCGGTTTCGATGGCGTCGGCCGTTATCTCGTCGTTGCGGAAAATGCGCATCTCCGCCCCCATTTCGCCGAGGTATTGGACGAGGTTATAGGTAAATGAATCGTAGTTGTCTATTACAAGCAGCATCGCCGTTCTGTCTAATTTCGCACCTGCGGCTTCCAAATACCAAACGCCTTTCGGCAAGAAATCATTTACGAGAGCGTCCTTTCAATATATTATGTTCGGAACTTCTGTTCGAGGTTTTCTATGAGGCCAATCAAACTTGCGTGCACACTAATGCTTTTCGCGGCGGTCGCCTTTCCGCAAAATCCGGAGGATGAGAAAAAGAAAAAGGCCGAGGAAGTGAAGGCGAAAGCCGTTGCGATGCTACGCGAAACGACCTCTTCGGTCGCCAATCTCCGCACGGCCGAGAACCGGATCAGCTTTATGGCCGAGCTTGCCTCGCTAATGTGGATGCACGACCGCGACCAGGCACGGGCGATGTATGGCTCGGTGGTAATGGATTTCAAGAACCTGATCGCCCAGATCGATACTCAGATGAACATGGCCCAGGCGGCCGCAGATGCTGACCTGCGCGATCTCGGCCCCGGACCGGGAATGTTCAACGAACCGACCGATGCGTTACGCGCGGCTACGAAGTTTCGCTCGGCGATGGCCGTTAGGCAGGCGATAGCGATGAGCCTTGCCGAACACGAGCCCGAGCTTGCCCTGAGCTTTTATTACGACGCGATAGCGGGCATCACAAACCCGCGACTCGCAGAGATGACCTCGAACGACGGTTATTTCGAGGTGCAGTTGCTGCAGAGCGTCGCCAAGAAGGATCTTGACCGGGCGGTCCAACTGGCGAAGAATACGCTCAAGGGGCGGCTCAACTATCTGCACATCGGGCTTTTGCGTCAGGTTTACGATAAAGACGCGGACAAGGGCGTCGAACTGGCCGGCGTTTTTCTTTCAAAGATCAAAAACGACGGGCCGGAGAAGCTGGAGATCTATGTGGTCGCAAGCCTTGTAGGGCTGTCGGACGAATTGATGCCGGAGCGGGGCAACGCCGCAAACCGAAAGCCGCTCTACACACAGCAGGAGCTTCGCGAGCTTGCGGACATAATGGGCCGGGCGATGCTGGAGGGCGACCCGGAGATGGGCGCCGGGATCAGCTATATATCGATCATAGATAAATACAGCCCGGCACGTGCGGCGCAGGTTCGGGCCAAGTTCAAAATGGGCCCGGCGGGACGTTCTAGTGGGCGAAACATTGGGACATCGAACGCGATGGCAAACGCCGCTAACACGACTGCGAATATAGGCGTAAGCAGCACACCGAATCCGGATTGGGAAGCCGCTGAACGTGAACGCGAGGCACGCGAAGAAGCCGAGCGCAAGTTGATGGAAGACATCGGTGGCCTCGGCAAAAAGGAATTGCCGAAAGAGGAACGCGACCGCATCGTCGCCCGCTCCCGCGAGATAATAATGAAAACGCCGGGCCGCGAAAAGAAGATCATGGCCCTGAGCGCTCTTGCGACGTCGGTCAAGCAAGCCGGCGATGTCGCACTCACTGCGGAGATTATGCGCGAGGCCGAATCGCTCGTCCGGCCCGATCCGCGAAATTATCAGGACTTTCTCGCAACCTGGATGATCATTTCCGGCTATGCCTCGGCCGAGCCCGACCGTGCCTTTATGATGCTCGATGACACGATCTACCGGGCAAATGAGGTGATCGGGGCATTCGTCCGGGTCGGCGAATTCATTGATGTGACGGAGCAGATGATCGTCGATAGCGAGATACAGCTCGGTGCCTTCGGCGGCGGAATGATCCGCGGGCTTTCAAATGAACTCAACATCGCCGAGGCGACCATCGGGCTGCTAGTCGATGCAGACCTTGCGCGGACAAAGGCCGCGGCCGATAAATTTGACCGCCCCGAGACGCGTGTGCTCGCCCGGATGATGATCCTGCGGAATATCCTTGCCGACAAGGAAAAAGCGGATGATGTCGATGAGATCCTCAGCGGGCTGAAGTAGTCGGAAACTAACGCCAGCTTTGTTCTTTGCGGAAACGCTTTACGACCATGTCGCGACGCATTTTCGGAAGGTGGTCGATGAATAGCTTGCCGTTGCAGTGGTCGGTCTCGTGGAGAAATGCACGGGCGGCGTAGCCTTCGGCCTCGCTTTCAAACCACTCGCCCTTCGTGTCCTGTGCCCGGAGCCGTGCCTTCATCGGCCGCGTAACGACCGCCGGCACTTTGCCGACCGAAAGGCAGCCTTCCTGTCCGGTCTGTTCGCCCTCGGTGTGAACGATCTCCGGATTGGCCGCGATCAGCTTTATACCGTCGCAGTCCATCACAAAAAGCCGGAGGTTGAGCCCGATCTGCGGAGCGGCGAGCCCGACGCCTTCGGCCGCGTACATCGTCTCGAACATATCCTCGCAGAGCGCTTCGAGCTCGGCATCAAATTTCTCGACGGGCTTTCCCATCTGCCCGAGAACGGCCTCGGGATATTCAGTTATCTTGCGTATTGCCATTGCGGTCGGAGCGATGAGGATCAACGAGGGATGACGCCGGTCCGGGCACCGCGGGTATAGCCGCGATGCGCAAAGAACCCCTTCTCTTCACGAGAGAGGCACTCCCAGCAGACAACGGTCCGGTCGTTCGTCGGCGATAGAAATGTGTTGTAGTGCGTCACCTCGCGGTCGCACTCGGTGCAACGCGCAAGCGGCTTTTCGGTCACTTTTGGATCGATCGCAGATATCATCAGGCTTCTCAGACCTCTATAATCACAGGTAGTTTATGTTGGAACAGATTCATTTGCAATGCCGTCCCGGAATCGCCGCTCGATGCCGGCAATCTAATTTGTCCGGCTGACCCTCGTTCCCTCCGCGACGCTGTTGGGCGGATGGAGGATCACCGGTTCTCCCTCGGCAAGCCCGCCGCGAATCTCGACAAACGACGGCGACCGATGGCCGATCTCAATGGTCTTCGTTCTTGCCTTTGAGCCCTCGATAACAAAGACCTGCCATTCCTCGCCGCGGCGGAAAAGAGCGCTTGCGGGCACGCGCAGAACGTCCTTCCCTTCCCAGACGATGATCCGGACATCAACGCGATAGTTATCCCCGAGCCTTTCGGGCGGATCGACAAAATCGGCGATGACATTGACTCGCTGTTCCTCAACGCCCAGCGAAGAGACCTTTGTAAATGCTTGCGGCTCGACGTTTCGGACCTTTGCTTTAAGTTGGGCATCGTCTGCCCGGTTCGAGATGAGGACCTGCATATTGGGCCGGACGAGCGTCGCATCCGCCGAGAGAAGGTCGGCGACGACCTCGATCTGCGATGGCTTGCTCACCTCGGCGATCGGCGCACCGGCCTGAACGATGCCCTCGCTTGTGGCGAAGATCTTGGTCAGGATGCCGTCCGCCGGCACATAGACGTTATAGGCGAATGGGAACACTTTCGGTTCGGGCACCCGGCTCGGGTCGAGCGGCCGCGGCGGTGCCGGATCGATGCGCGTCAGGACATAGCCCTTTGGGACACGGTCGCCCTCATGGAGCTGAATGCGGTACATCTTGCCGGAGACCGGTGCGGTGACCACGAACCGTTCGTGGTAACGGGTTCGGCCCTCGGCGTCAATTGATGAGATAAGCTCGCCGCGGGTGACGCTTCCGGCCTCGACCAGGACCGCATCGGATCGGAAGAACATGAAATAGCCCAGAATGAGAACGAGCACGAGGCCGCCTCCGATATAAAGATAGCGATTCTTTGGTAACTTCATGACTTTACTCCCGCGTTTTAAGCACAGCGATCAGGTCCATATGCCTGATCCTTCTTGCAACGATCATTCCTGAGACGGCGGCTGCGATGACGACGATGCCGGCCGAGTAGATGAACGTCTCTGCCGAAATGACGACCGGCAACCGGACGATCTCAGCATCGACGACCCTCGTGACCAGCCACGAAGTCACGAAACCCAGAAACCAACCCATCGGGATCGCAAGCAGCGTCAGCGCGGCCTGTTCCCCGAGAAGCATTTTGGATATCTCGCGATTTGTGAACCCAAGCACCCGCAGCGACGATAGTTCGCGGCCGCGTTCGGCGAGTGCGATGCGGGCTCCGTTATAGACAACGCCGAATGCGATGACACAAGCAAAGCCGATCAGGAACCACGTCATTGTGCCCATCGTCTTTGCCATAGTATCGTTGAAACTTTCGAGTGCGGCCTTCGGCAGGCCAACGCCCGAGACCGCCGGCGTGCGTTTGAGCCTGGAGTAAAGCTCTGTTCTTGCGTCCTCATCTACGCTCATGAAGGCGCCCGAGACCGTCTCGCCTTCCATCATTAATCGGTTCAAGGCCCGAATGTCCATATAGGCACTCAGCCCAAGCAACTCCCGCGGCACATCGGCGATGGCCACTTCGCGGACCGGCCGCGAGCCCTCGGTCACTTCGACCGTAACGATATCGCCCTTTGCGACCCCGAGCGATTCGGCTAACGTGCTGCCGAGGACGATCCCCTCGGGCGGCAGGTTGACTATCCGCAGGTCGTCATTGACGATGCGGCGGAGTTCTCCGTCCGAGCTGAGCCCGATCAGCCCGACGCGCCGCGAGCGGCTGGCGAAACGAAGCCTGGCCGAAACGACCCGGTAGGGCTCGACCCGCCGGACGCCTGGAAGCCCAGCAAGTTCGAGTGCCGCACGGCCCGGCCGCGGCTCGTTGAAACCGACCTCGACGTCCTCCCTCTGAACAAGATCGAACTGGACCATCACGATCCGGTCGATGGCATCGAAAAAATAGAACCCAATGAATAGCAGAGCGATCGAAAGCGAAATGCCGAAGGCAGAAAGAAGGGCCTTCACCGGCCGGCGGGCAAGATTGCGGGCAGCGATCCGCGACTCGGTCGAGAGCATTTGCTGGAAGCCTGTCGATTCGATGAAGCCGGCGTGAAAGTTCGCGGGCGGCTCCGGCCGCATAGCCTCGGCGGGTGGGAGCGAGACCGCATCGCGGACGGCCGCAGTAGCACCAATGGCCGCAGACCCGATGCTGATAACGAAAGACCAGACGACGACCGGGAGCGAGATGCTGAAATCGAGGATCGGAAAATGAAAGAACTCGCCGTAAAGCCTTGCCATTCCACGGCCCGTCCACCAACCGAGCCCGATGCCGATGACGATGCCGCCAAAGATCGCCAGAACGGCGAGCTGAAGATAATGCAGGCCAATGTCCGCGTTCGAATAGCCGAAGGATTTGAGGAGTCCGATCTGTTCGCGCTCGACATTAACGAGCCGCGTCAGAACAAGGTGGAGCAGAAACGCTGTCACGCCGAGAAAGATGACCGGTATGACGGTGCCGAAGACTTGGAGCTCAGAGAGTTCATTCGCGACAAAGCGGTGCGAGAGTTGGTCGCTGCGGCCATAGGCGCCGAATCCTCCATATGGTTCGAGGATCCGGTCGAGCTTTTCGATAACGTCGGCCTCGCCGGCACCGGGAGCGAGCGTCAAGACAACGTCATTGAAGGCATTCTCCATCTGGAAAACGCTCGCGACCGCTTGTTCGTTCATCCAGAGAATGCCGAACCGGCGGTTATCCGGAAAGATGTCGCCGGGCCGGATCTCATAGATGTACTCGGGCGAAAGCGCAATGCCGACGACCCGCAGCCGCCGCAGCCTGCCGTTGAGCACGGCGCTGACCTGATCGCCGGGCTGAAGCCGGTTGGCATCGGCAAAGGCTCCGCTGATGACAACTTCGTCCCGATCGCCGGGCTCGAGCAAACGGCCGCGGAGAAGAAAGAGCGAATTGAGATGGCCGGCTTCTGTTTCCGGCACCGAGACAAGGCGGCCTTGGGCGGGCTCGGGAAGATCGGGCAGGTCGAGTGTAACCTTTGCCACGACGCGAGCCTCGACCTCGGCAACGCCGGGGATCGCCCTTATCTCGGCCGCAGCCGAACGCGGAGCTCGCTTGAGCCCGGCGAAGACATCCGCAAAACGGTAATGCGAATAGTAATTGTCGCGGCTTTCGACGAGCGACTCGTAGGTGCTTTTCATCGCCACAAAAGACGCCACGCCGCAGGCAACGACAAGCATCGTCGCCAGCACCTGGCCCCGCAGGTGCCAGAGGTCGCGGACCATCTTTTTGTTTAGCGGCTTCATCGCTACCAGACCATAGAATCGGGACTTATCTTTTCGGCATTACGAATGATCTCGGTGATCCGTCCGCTACCGATGTGGATAACGCGGTCGGCCATCGCCGCGATCGCCGCATTGTGTGTGATGATCGCGGTCGTCGTTCCGAGTTCCCGGTTCACCTTCTCGATCACCTTGAGAACAAGCTTCCCGGTCGTCACATCCAGAGCCCCCGTTGGCTCATCGCAAAGCAGAACATCGGGCTGCTTGGCAACGGCACGGGCGATAGCCACACGCTGCTGCTCGCCGCCGGAAAGCTGTGCCGGAAAATGATCGATCCGCTCAGAGAGCCCGACCATTTCGAGCGCCTCTTCGGCCGAGATCGGGCTTTCGGCGATCTCGGTTATCAACTGGACGTTCTCGAGCGCGGTCAGGCTCGGGATGAGGTTATAGAACTGAAAGACAAAGCCGACGTGCTCCCGGCGAAAGCGCGTAAGCTCAGATTCATCGGCCGAGGTTAGGATGTGGTCCTGGTAAACCACCGTGCCTTCGGTCGGCGTATCGAGCCCGCCGATGATGTTGAGCAGGGTCGATTTTCCGCTTCCCGAGGCACCGAGGAGAACGACCAACTCGCCACGGTAAAGCTCAAGATCGACGCCCTTCAAGGCGTGGACCTCGACCTCGCCCATGTGATAGACCTTCGTCACCCCGCGGATCTGAAATACGGCATCGAGAGCCGTGTTCGCGGCCGCATCGCTCGCATTTGCCCCTGATCGTTGTCGCTGTTCCTTCATTTCGAAGTGCCGATTTTCTATAAAATTCGGCTTCCGAAGATACGATCTGCAAAGACCTGTCCACAAAAGCGGAACGGAATTTGAGACAATGCATTTTGTGAAACTGCGTTTAAGGCACAATTCGATCCGCATACGGCTTACCCGGCCCGAGGTTGAAGCACTCGCCTCGTGCACGGCGGTCGAGGAATCCGTGGCGTTCGGCCCCGGAGCGGAAGCGGTTCTTGCTTACGGGATCGAATGCTCCGATGAAGCCTCTGAAGCCGACGCACGGTTTGGGGGTAACCGCGTGGTTGTTAGCCTTCCGCGGACGGCGGCGGTCCAATGGGCGGCGGGCGACGAGGTCTCGATCGAGTTTACAAAGATGGTCGGCGATGGTGCCGAATTGAGGGTGCTGATCGAAAAGGATTTTGCATGTCTCAACCCGCGGCGGGGCGAGGATGAGTCGGATATGTTCCCGAACCCGAATGCGGGAACGGCGTGTTAGCGGACGAGATGTGCGTGGAATTTTCCTAAGGTGCGAGAAATTTCGCAGCTCGGGCATTGCCCGGAGGTAATTGAAATGACAAAAGCAGCACAAAAACACGAATGGGCAGATTTTTTGAAGTTTTTTAGTGAGAAGTTTGAAGGGCGGCCGACGCGGCTCGGCGTTTTCGAGAACGGAAATGACTACTGGCTCGAGTCCGGCCTGCCTTTTGTCGGTGCCGATATTGACACCAAGGACGAGAGGCCGGCTGTCCAGTTGATGGTCGGCGACATGACCCGCAGCATCGAGGACGTCAAGGCGATCCAATTCAAATTCTCAGAGTCGGGCGAGGAAGACGGGCTCGATGTGACCTCGGCAAACGGCCGGACGACCATCCTTCGGTTTGAGAAAGCCGGATAATGGGCGGACCTCTCAGATTGCGATGAATTCGGAACTCGGAGGCGGGCTTTCGTTCGCTTTCTTCTTTATCTGTGCCGAAAGACGATAGGAAATAGTTTTGGCCTTCGCGTGTATTATTGAAAAGATGCTTGACAAGAAGCATCTGGCAAGTTCATATTTCAAAGTTGGAGCTATGAAGCGACGATTTGCAGCCATCATCTTCGTACTGACCATCGCCGGCAACATCTGGGCGGGCGTTTGTCATTGTGTTGAGATGGGCGGCGATTCGGTCTCAAGCTGCTGCAAACGCGAGAAGGTTCAGGGCACCGCGATGAGCGCCCAGCCCTGCTGCGAAGAGCTTTGCGGCGACGAAGGTTTCGTCAATGTGCATCGTGCAAATGCCGATGCGCAGGTGAAGCTCCCTGTCGCTAAGCTTGTCGTGGCCGAGCCATTCGTTCCCTTCACGCCGGTTCGGATTGTCGAACACGCACCACCGCCCGGAGCAGAACGCCTTATCGCAACGCCGCAACTTCCGCGGCCGCCGGACCTTTTCCTACAGCATAATTCCTTCCTGATCTAATTTTTTTCAACGGCCGCCGTTGGGCTTTGAGCGCATTCGTGTGCCTCGAGCCCCGGCGGTTTTTCGCGTGTGCCCGCGATCGCGGGGCCGCAATTGCATTTAAGCCAGAACAAATCAAAAGGAGAAGACCTATGAAGAAGACAACTGTATTTTTGATCATCGCGGCGTTTGCCGTGTTTGCGGCCGCCTGCGGCGGTTCATCGAGCGGCGGAGATGCGGCCGCGGGCGGCAAGACCGTTAAGAGCGGCCCGGCCGGCAACAACCTGACCGCGACGCTCGCCAGCAAGGACGGCGTGCTCCGCAAGGGCAAGCAGGACTTTACGCTGACGTTTACTGATGCCGGCGGCAAGCCGGTCGATGTCGGCTCGGTCTCGCTTAACTTCCACATGCCGGCGATGGGCACAATGGCCGTTATGAACAACCCGGCGACCTTTACGACGACCTCGACGCCCGGCGTTTATGCCGGCAAGACCGATCTTGAAATGGGCGGCGAATGGCAGGCACAGATCAAGTATGAAGGCCCGGCCGGAAGCGGCACGGCAAACTTGCCGATAGTCGCACAGTAACGCACGGAGAAGCAGAGGAAGGCATCGATGATCAATTGGCTGATCGAGTGGTCCATTAAGAATCGCGTTATCGTGATCGCCCTTTACCTGGCACTTGCGGGGGCGGGCTTCTATGCGCTGCTCAACACGCCGATCGATGCCATTCCCGATGTTTCCGATAACCAGGTCATCGTCTTTACGGACTGGCCCGGCCGCTCGCCGCAGGAGGTGGAAGACCAGGTAACCTATCCGCTGGTCTCCAATCTGCAGGGGCTGCCGGGCGTCCGGACCGTAAGGGCGAGTTCGGCGTTTAGCTTCTCGATGATCAACATCATCTTCGAGGACGATGTTGAGCTTTACTGGGCGCGGACGCGCATTCTTGAAAGGCTCAATCTGGTCGCCGCGCAGCTTCCCGCCGGAGTTACGCCGACGCTCGGGCCGGACGCTAGCGGGCTTGGACAGGTCTTTTGGTACACGCTTGAATCAGACAAGCACAACCTGCAGGAACTCCGGACCCTGCAGGATTGGTTCGTCCGCTATCAGCTCAACTCGGTCGACGGCATCTCGGAGGTCGCGACAGTCGGCGGTTACGTCCGGCAATATCAGGTCGATATCGATCCGAATAAACTTCGGGCATACAATATTCCGCTTTCGCGGGTACTCGAGGCGGTTGAGACAGCGAACTCGAACGTCGGCGGCAACGTCGTCGAGCAGGCCGGCGAATGGGCGGTCGTCCGCGGCGTCGGGTTGGTCGAATCGGTCGAGGATGTTGAAACGGTCGTCGTCGGCTCACAGAACGGCACGCCGATCTACGTTCGCGACCTCGGCGAGGTGAAGATCGGCAATGCCTTTCGCACCGGCGCGCTCGACAAGAACGGCAAAGAGGCCGTCGGTGGCGTGGTCATCATGCGGTATGGGGTTAGTGCTCTTGTCGCGATCGACAACGTCAAGAAAAAGATCGAGGAGATAAAACTTGGGCTGCCCGAAGGCGTAACCATCGAGCCCTTTTACGACCGAACGGAACTCATCAACCGGACGGCCGATACGCTCAAGGGCGCGCTCATCGAAGAACTTATCCTTGTAACGCTCGTCAACCTGTTCTTCCTCGCGCATTTCCGCTCGAGCTTTATCGTAACGATACCGCTTCCGCTCGCAGCACTCGCTTCGTTCCTTTTCATGTATCTGTTCGGCATTACGTCGAACATAATGTCGCTCGCCGGCATTGCCATTGCGATCTCGGACCTCGTCGACGCCGGGATCGTCGTTACCGAAAATGCCTATCGGGCGTTGGAGAAAGAGGGCGTCGATTTCACCGACCGCAAACGCGTCTGGGAGATCGTCACCGACGCGACGAAGATGGTCGGACGGCCGATCTTTGCCTCGATGGCGATCATTATCGTGGCCTTTGCACCTGTCTTTGCCCTGACGGGTCAGGAGGGCAAACTCTTTCATCCGCTTGCGTTTACAAAGTCGTTTGCGATGATCGCGGCGGCCGTAATGGCGATCACGCTGGTGCCGGTGCTGTGCGGCCTTATGCTCCGCGGAAAGCTCCGGCCCGAGGAGTGGAACCCGATAATGCGGTTCCTGCGGGCGATCTATCAGCCCGTTTTGCTTGCTGCGTTGAAGCATCGCCTAACGACGATCGCCATCGCACTCGTTCTTTTTGCGGGAGCTATGTTCCTTACCACGCAGATCGGCAGCGAATTTATGCCGCCGCTCAATGAAGGCGACCTGATGTATATGCCGGTGACGGACCCCGGCATCTCGCTCAATGAAGCGACGCGGCTGCTCAGCAAACAGGACCAAATCATTGCTTCATTTCCGGAGGTGAGATGGGCGGTCGGAAAGGCCGGACGGGCCGAGAGCTCGACCGACCCGGCGCCGATAAACATGAATGAAACGGTCGTCCACCTCAAGCCCGAGAGCGAATGGCGGCCGGGGATGACCCGCGAAAAGCTGATCACCGAGATGGACGCCGCACTGCGGATGCCGGGCGTTACGAACATCTGGACCCAGCCGATCATCAACCGAATCGAGATGCTCGCGACCGGCATCCGCTCGCAGATCGGCATCAAGGTCTACGGCAATGACCTCGACACAATCGAACGGACCGGGCAGGAGATCGCCGCCGTGCTCCGCGATGTTCCCGGGGCGGCGGATGTTTATCCCGAGCAGATCGGCGGCGCTCCGTATATTGATATCGAGATCAACCGGCCAGCCGCGGCACGCTACGGCATCGAGGTCGCGACCATTCAGCATGTGATCGAACGCGGCATCGGCGAAACGAACCTGACGACAACCATCGAAGGGCGAAACCGCTTCCCGATCCGCGTCCGCTACGGCGAGGAATATCGCTCTTCGCCCGAGGCGATCGGCCGCATACCGGTGCTCTCGCCGAGCGGCGAAGCAATACCTCTCTCGCTTCTAGCCGAGATCAGATCGGTCGAAGGGCCGGCGATGATCCAGAGTGAGAACGGGCTTCTACGCGGGACCGTGCTGCTCAACGTCCGCGGTCGCGATCTCGGTGGCTTCGTCGCCGAAGCAGACAAGGTTGTCCGCGAACGCGTCCAATTGCCGACGGGCTACTACTTTAACTGGAGCGGGCAATATGAAAACCAGGTCCGGGCTCGCGAGCGGCTGATCATAGTTATCCCGATCGTGATCCTGATAATCTTCGGGACGCTTTACCTGACGTATAACTCATTCCTCGAGGCGGCCCATGTGATGCTCGCCGTGCCGTTTGCGCTGACCGGCGGTTTCTACCTGCTCTGGATGTTGCAATACAACTTCTCAGTGGCGGTCTGGGTCGGGTTCATTGCACTATTTGGTGCGGCGGTGCAAACGGGCGTGGTGATGGTCGTTTACCTTGAGGAAGCCGTGCGGCGAAAGACCGAGGAACTCGGCCAACTCGACCGCGAAACGCTTATGGAAGCGGTCATCGAGGGAGCTCTGCTCCGCCTGCGGCCGAAGGTGATGACGGTCGCGACGATAATCTTCGGGCTTTTGCCGATCATGTGGAGCACGGGAGCGGGCTCGGAGGTGATGCGGCCGCTCGCGACGCCGGTTTTCGGCGGAATGGTCTCTAGCCTGCTGCACGTGCTGATCGTTACGCCGGTGATCTTTTATTGGCTGCGGGTATTTCAATTAAAGAGGGAGGGCGAACGCGATGCGACTGCGTGATCGATTTTCCGCCCTGACCCTGATCGCCGCCGGCGGACTCGGTTTCGTGTTTCTCTTTGCGGCAGGCATTTCGGCTCAAGTGGTGATCGATCCACCGCGGTCGGTCTCGGTCCAAAAGTACCTCGACCCGCAGGGCGGAATGACCGCCGATGAAGCGGTCCGCCGAGCGATCGATGGCAATCAGGAACTTGCGGCAATGCGGAAAGAGGTCGAAGCCGGCGAGCAACTCCTGAGGCAAGCGGGTTTGCGTGCAAACCCGAGCCTTGAACTCGGCGGCGAGCGGCAGATCGCCGGCATGGATAAAAGCTATATGGTCCAGGGCGGCATTCCGCTCGAGCTCGGCGGCCGCCGGGCGGCACGCAAGCGGATAGCCGAAAGCGAACTTGAGATCCGCCGGCTTGCCGCGGCCGAAAGCGAACGGCAGCTTGCCGGCGAGGTGCGGACGAAATTTGGCGAGGCACTTGCGGCGATACTCAAGCTGCGATTTACCGAGGAAATGCTCGTCGCGGCCGAGCGGAACTTTGACCTCGTCGCCGCACAGGTCGAAGAAGGCCGAAGGGCTCCGCTCGAGCGGAACATCGAAGCGGTCGAGCTTAACCGTATCCGTGCGATGCGCGAAGAGGCAGAAGCCGCGGCCGAGATCGCCCTGCTCGATCTGCGAAACCTGATGGGCCTTACGCCCGACGCGCCGATGCGGCTCCGCGGCACGCTCGATGTTGCCCCGGACGCACTTCCTTTGCAGGCAGATGCCGTAGCCGCGGCTCTCATCCGCCGGACGGACCTCGCCGGAGCACGTGCGGTTGAGCAACTCGCGGCCGCACGCGGTGCACAAGCCCGTGCCGAGGGCCGCGTCGATGCCGACCTGATGCTCGGCTATCAGCGGATGGAAGCCGGCTTCCCTTTTCGTGCCTTCGATAGCGAAGGAATGCTGATGCCGATCGAGAACCGGATGAATTTCTTCACATTCGGTGTGCGGCTAAATCTTCCGGTTTTTGACCGGAAGCAGGGAATGATCGCGGCGGCAAAGCTTGAAGAAGAGGCGGCAGGAAAGCGGCGGGAGTTTGGCGAACTGGTCGTCCGGCGTGAGGTCGCCGCGGCGTATGTGAAGTTTAACCGGTCGGTCCGGGCCGAGCAGATCTATCGCGTCGGCGTTCGCGAGCAGGCTGCCGAGAACCTCGAGGTCGTAAGGCAGATGTACGAGCTTGGCGCTCGAGACTTGCTCGAATATATCGGCGAGCTACGGCGGTATATTGAGGTGGAAAGCGGATATATCGACGCCCAACGAGAGGCATATATGGCACGGATCGAGCTGCTGCGAGCAACAAATTCTGAGGAGTTGACGGGCAAATGAACGAGAACGAAAACAACGAAGTGGAAGCGGCGGCACCTCGCAACACAAAGCTGATCGTGGCGATCGCGGGCGGAGCGGTAGTTGTTTTGCTTGCGGCAGTCGCCATCTGGTATTTCGCGTTCGCGGGAGACGGTGCGGCAGGCAGGGCGGTGCCCGCTCCGCGTTCTTTGCCGACCGCTCCGAGCGAAAGCCAGCCATTGACCGGCCAGACCCTGACGATCGGCGCCGAACAGCGTGAGAACGCCGGCCTCGTTATCGAGACCATCGGCGAGCAGCTCGCCGCCGAGCTTGGGCTAACCGCGGCGACCGGCGTCGTCGAGCCGAATGCTTATCGCAACACCCCCGTGCTGCCACTCGTCGGCGGAGTCGTTCGCAGCATCGGGCCGGAGCTCGGCGATCAGGTCTCGCGAGGGCAGACGGTTGCAGTGGTTTTCAGCAATGAATTTGCCGATGCCCAGTCGCGCTACGTCGCCCTGCTGACCGAGGCCGAAAATGCCCGACGAAATTTTGAGCGAACACAGCGGCTAGTCGCAATCAATCAGCCGGGCCGAACCGAATTTGACGCCGCCGCACGACAGATGAAGGCCGCCGAGGCCGCACTCAACGAGATGCAGGCACGCTTTCAGCGGACGACCCGCCTGCTCGCCATCGGCGGTGCAAGCCGTGAGGAACTTGAGCAAGACACGACGAAACTTCGCACGGCCGAGGCCGAAGTGGCCGAGGCCCGCAACCGCTACGACCGTGCCGGCCGGCTGCTTGAGATAAACCCCGAAACGCGTTCGCAGAATGAAGAGGCGCTCAATAAACTCCGCACCGCCGAGGGCGAACTTGCCTCGGCACGGCAGAGGCTTGTTCTATATGGGATGAGCGAGGCGAGGCTGAACGGGCTTCGTTCGCCCTCGCAGATCCGGTCGGAAATGGAAGTGCCGGCACCGGTCTCGGGCACTGTCACGACCCGGACGGCCAACCCGGGCGAAGTGGTCGACGCCAATAAGGAACTCATTCGCGTAACTGATCTTTCGACCGTTTGGGTCATCGCCCAGGCATTTGAACGCGACCTGCCAAAGCTCCGGACCGGCAGCGGGGCGTCGGTCACGACCGCTGCCTTTCCTGATAGGCTTTTCCGCGGGCAGGTGACCTACATCGACCCCGCCATTGACCCCGCAACGCGTACGGCGAAGGTCCGCGTTGAGATACCGAACGGTGATCGAGTGCTCAGGCTCGGGATGTTCGTCAACGTCGCCTTCGGCGCACTTCAGCAGAGCGAGCGGACCGTGCCCGTAATTCCGGCCGACGCCGTGCAAACGGTGAGCGGCAGGCCGACCGTTTTCCTCGCGACGGCCGACCCGAACGTCTTCGAACTGCGGCAGGTCTCGCTCGGGAGTGAGACTAACGGCCGCTATCCGGTGCTTGAAGGCGTTAACGTCGGCGACCAAGTCGTTACGACCGGAAGCTTTCTGCTACGTGCTGAGTGGGTAAAGTTAAACCCGGGGCAATAGCCGGAACATCTATCACTTCATCGAATCAAGAATATCGGCGATGTCCTTTTCGGTCGTGTCGGGATTGATAAAGCAAAATCGGGCGACGGTTTCGTGAACTCCATGTGACCGCCACTTGGTCGGCGCGACGAGGGCAAAGCCATCGCTGTGGTTTTTATAGGTCCAGCGGTTGTAGTCGTCGGGCTGCCATCCGAGCCGGCGATAAAGTACGCACGAAAGGCTCGGGTCGCGGACAAGCTCAACGTGCGGTGCGGCGTCGATCAGCCGGCCGGCGATCTGGGCAAGCTCAATGCCGCGTTCGATCGCCTTGGCGTAGCTGTCGGTCCCGTGCATCGCCAGCGAGAACCAGAGCGGAAGCCCGCGGACGCGGCGCGTCAACTGAATCTGATAATCCGCCGGGTTGAATCCGCGAGCACCTTCGTCGTAAAAAATGTCGAGATACGACCCGCCCTGCGAATGCGCACGGCGGGCGATCTCCGGCTCGCGATAGATGACAGCACCGCAATCATAGGGCGAGAAGAGCCACTTGTGCGGGTCGATTGTGACGCTGTCCGCCAGCTCGATGCCATTGAAAAGATGCCGCACCGACGGGGCCGCGAGCGCTCCGCCGCCATAAGCGGCATCAACATGAAACCAAACGCCGAGGTCGCGACAGATCCGTCCGATGCCCTCAAGGTCGTCGATGATACCGGCGTTGGTAGTCCCGGCGGTTGCGACCACGCCAAAGAACCGCGAGCGTTCCTCGGGCGTCAGCAGGCTGATGCGTTCGGCCAGCATCTCGCTCCCGAGCCGGCCTTCGGTATCGATCAGCATCACGTCCGCATCGATCACTTTCGCCATCGCACGAACTGAAGAATGCGCTCCCGCAGAGCTGATGATCAGCCCGCGGGTCGTGCTACGCGAAGGATCCGCCTCTCGCCATGCCTCGCGGGCGGCTACCATCGCCGATAGATTTGCCTCGGTCCCGCCGCTTGTGAAAACTCCAAAGGCGCCCTCGGGCAAACCTGTCAGCGAAACGAGCCACCGCATCGCTTCATTTTCGGCAAAGATGCAGCCGCCGCCTTCCATCCAGAAGGCTCCGTGGACGCTGGTCGCCGAGGTGACGAGGTCGAACATTATCGCCGCCCGCGTTGGCGAGGCCGGAACGAAAGCGAGATGCCGCGGATGATCGATCGGCACACTCGCCTTTACAAGCACATCACGGAAAAGCTCGAAGGCCTTCTCGCCGCCGATTCCGGCAGGCGTTACGGTCTCACCGACCAGCGAGCGGAGTTCCCGCTCCGACTTCGGCTTGCCGAGATGCGGATCCGTATCGGTGATGCGGTTTATCGCATACTTCATGACGTCGAGCGTCATTTCGATGAGGTCAATGTCTATCTCATGCATTCGTGTTCAATTCTGCTGCGGCCGGTCGAAGGGCGTTATGACCCGGATGCCCGCAAACCCGGCGATGCGGCCACCGATCTCACCCGCTTCGCTCGGTTCCATTGTTTTGAGGACGTGCATCCCTTCGGGACGGCCGGTAATGTTTCCACGCGATTCAAGCACCCACTCGCTCGGGATCGGGCGGAGCGGAATGTTGAGCTCGATCTCGTCCGGGCCGATCTCGCGATAGATTTCGGCGAGCCGCTCGATGTCTGCTTCGGCGGGCCGCGTCAGAAGCATAGTCTGGATGCCGAGAAAGCCTGCAAATTCTTGCCGGAACTGCTGGATGCCGGAAATGATCGAATCGAGACCGATGCCCGCTGCCGGGCGGTCAACGCGGCGGAGCGAATCTTCGGACCAGGCATCGAGCTTGCAGTAAACGCGGTCGGCAAGGCCGGCCTCGGCCCGCACATTCGCATCGCCGAGAAGGGTCGAGTTGGTCAGGATCGCGATCGGTTTGCCGGTCCGCTCGCGGATCGCCGTTATGATCTCGCCGAGATTAGCGGCAAGCGTCGGCTCGCCGCTGCCGGAGAACGTGATGACAACGGCCGACTGCCAATCTGCTTTTTGCAGGTCGCTGATGACCTTTTCGGTCGGGATGAAAACGGCCCGTTCGGTGGTTACGCGGTTGATCTTGCCTAGCTGGCAATAAACGCACTCGAACGAACAGATCGAATCGACGCAAAGGACGTCCACACCGAGCGAACGCCCCAGCCGCCAGGAATCGACCGGGCCATAGATCGAGTTGTGTTCAGCTTCGGCCATCGCGTTCAGATGCCCGTATGATAACCGATGATGAGCGAAAGGACAGCCGCGAGGCCATAGATGACCTCCCAGACGCCGATCTTCATCGCCTTTGCCGGCCGGCGGAAGCGAGAAAGGCCGATCACCGAACGAACGAGAAGAAGTACAAAGACCGCGGCCGCAAGCAGCGGCAGAAGCCCGGCGTTCCAAAGCAATGCGGTCACGGCGAGAGCGACCAAATGCGAAGCGGCAGGCACCGCGAACGAGAACGGCTTGCCCTTTTCTAGCCGCAGCCGGCTGCGGACGTAAAGTATCGAAGGAACAAACCTTGCGATGAAGAACACCCAGATCGCCGCGGCCTGCGGCCAATCAAAACCGCCGGCAAGCGCGATGGCCGCGGCCGATGAAGACATCGCAAAGGCACCGGTCAGCTCCGCGGCAAGCTCGCGGTTCTTTCGCGAGGCATCGCAATAGATCTGATAAAGGGCAAATGGCGCGACCACCGCAAACGGCAAAAAGGCGACAAGCGGCGAGGTCAGAAACGAACCTGCAAGGCCGGCCGCAAACACCGCGAAGAAGATCAACACGAACTGAAGCGCGATGCGGGTTTGCGGAAGCGACCTGCCGGCGAGCCGATCGACGAGAAAGATCTGCAGCGGCCGCCGCATCATAAATGCGCCGATCACCATTACTGCAATCGGCAATGAAGCTGCCGAAAACGCGATCGCAGTAGCCGCGACGATCGGCTCGAACAAAAACCCCCACGATCCGTGCTCAACCGGAAGAACGATCTTGCTTGCTCGGATCGCGGGGCGTTTGAATTCGACTTCGGCAGCCTGCTGCATTGCTTGTATTTTTGCCCTAGGCCGCGACTGCGAGAGCGGCGTCTTCGAGTTCGACGGCACGAGGGAAGAGCACGTTATTCTCCAGGTGAATGTGCTCGTGAAGGTCGCGTTCGAGCTCGGCCAATCGGTAATAAAGCCCCGTAAAGCTCGGGCAAGCATCCGGCGGCGGCGTGTAGTCCTTCGAGAGCGACCGCATTTTCCTGAGTATATCACCGGCCGTATCGTGCTCGCTCATCATCATCCGGATCGGATTGCGGACCGTACCGAAGGGCGGCATCGGTGCGGGCAGCCCTTTCTCTTTGCAGCGGGCCAGCCGCTCGACGAAGGGAAAAAGCACCTCTTCCTCTTTCATCATATGAGGGAAAAGGTCATCTGAGAGTTCTTCGAAGGCGGCCTTGAGCTCGATCAGCTCTGAGTGGTTGTCGCCATGGACGCGGGCGACCTTGTCCATCAGCGGTGCGAGGCTGCGAAGCTCGTTCTTCGTGAAAACGTGATGCTTATCAAGGATGTGCGAGATAAGTTCAGGGAGCGAAGCGTTGCCGACCCAGGGATCGGCCGCGACGCCCGTGGCAAAGAGAGCCTCGAGCCGCTCGATCACGTCTCGTGTGTCAACGCCCGCACGCTCGCAGGCCTCGGCGATCGGCTTTCTGCCGCCGAAGCAGTAATCGATCTTAAATTCTTCAAAGACCCTTGTCGTTTGCGGCATTTCAAGGGCGATCTCGCGTACGGTCATGGTTGAAAGGTTTTGCATAATTACTCCTAAGACAGGTAATGTCACTCTTGATTATGTTGCCCGGCGGTGCGGAAAAAAATGACCCCGGTCATAAAGCGAAGATTTAATGAAAGCAGCGGCTTACATCATTGCCGGCGGTGAGGGAAAGCGGCTCGGGCAGCCGAAATGGACGGTCGAGCTCGGTGGAAAACGGATGATCGCTTTCATCGCGGAAGCGCTTTCGGAGGTAGCTGAGGACGGCGAAGTGACGGTCGTTGCGAGGCGGCCTATCGAGGTTGAAGGTTTTAGGGTCATCGCAGATTCGCCGCCGATCAGTGCCGCGGAAACGGCCGGCGGGCCGCTCGTCGGGCTTTACACGGCGTTGCTGGATTCAGAGAGCGAGTGGCTAATCGCTGCGGCCTGCGACCTGCCTTTTGTTACGGATGAATTATTCAGGCGGCTCTTGAGCGAGTGTTCGGACGATCTCGACGCTGTTGTTCCGGTTCAGCCTGATGGAACACCGCAGCCGCTTTCTGCGGCGTATCGCGTGGCGGCCTGTCTGCCCGCGGCGGAGAAGGCGATCGCGGATGGAAATCTCAGTATGTTCAGCCTTTTGGATTGGGTCCGAACACGGTTCGTGCCGTTTGATGAGCTTGAAGATCTTACGGATTCAGAACGCTTCTTTTTCAATATCAACACTCCCGACGACCTCGCGAAAGCCCGCGAGATGATCCGCACCCGCCGCTGACCGAACCCGAACCCGCCTGCCGGTCGAATTCGTTATCACGGAGCAGTTAGTTAAGCTTGAGCTTGGAACGGATGAGAAAACTCGCCCTACAGATAGCCTTCGTGCTTCTCGCTGCCGTCGGTGCCTTTGGCCAGATGGGCGAGGTGCGCGTCACCGTTCGCGATTCGGCCGGAAGGACGCTGGCGACCGCCGCGGTTGAAGTACAGGCAACAGGAGGAACCGCAAGACCATGCGAGGAAGCGGTTGGCGGATTCGTTTGCCGCATCGAGCCCGGCGAAAGGGTCTCGGTTTCGGCCAGCGGCTTTGCCCGAGTTGAGAGAAGCGTTTCAGCAGATGAACTTGCGTCAGGCGAGATCGAGATAGTGCTCGAACCCGCCGGGCTGCGCGAGACGGTCGTCGTCTCCGCCGAGCGGACGGAGGTGAGGCTTGGCGATTCGCCGGTCAGCATCGCCGTCATCGGCCGCAATGCTTTGGAGCGAACGGCGGCACCGACGGTCGACGACGCGCTCAGGCAAGTTCCGGGCTTTTCGACCTTTCGCCGCTCGAGCAGCCGCAACTCAAATCCGACCACGCAGGGCGTCTCGCTTCGCGGCGTCGGTGCAAGCGGGGCGAGCCGGACAGCGGTTCTCTTTGACGGCGTTGCGATCAACGACCCATTCGGTGGCTGGGTGCAATGGAACCGCATTTCGCCGCTTGCGGTCGAGCAGGTCGAGGTTGTCCGAGGCGGCGCTTCGAGCCTTTACGGGAGCGGATCATTGAGCGGCACCGTCGCCATCGAACCGCGTTCGACGCGGGAGCCCTTCGCCGTTTCGGGTGAATTTTCGGCCGGTTCGCAGGAGACGCTTTCCGCCGCCGGATTTCTCGGCACAAATTACAAGAGCTGGTTCGCCGATCTCAATTTCGACCGCCTGCAGACCGAGGGCTACGTTCCGGTCTCAGGTGAGGATCGAGGCCCGATCGATGAGGCCGCCGGGGTTCGCTCCGTGAATCTGAGCGGCCGCTTTGGAAAGCGATTCGGCGATACGGGCTCGCTGTTTGTTCGCCCGTCGTACTTTTCCGAAGACCGAACCAATGGCACGCCGCTCCAGCGAAATCAGACTCATTCGCGGGGTTTGATCGCCGGCGGCCGGTTCGAGCGTGCGGACGGAAAGCTCGGAACTGAGTTCCGCGCGTTCGGCGGGACGCAGGTTTATGACCAGACGTTCACTGCGGTCTCGGCCGCTCGCGATGCGGAAACGCTTTCGCGGCTGCAGCGTTCGCCTTCGCAGAACGCCGGGCTTTCGGCGCGGGTCTTCTCGCTGCTCGGCAGCCATTCGATCGGTGCCGGTTTTGAGGTCCGCGAGGTCCGCGGCTCGAGCGACGAGGTCGGCTACTTTGGGGGCAACCCGACATCGCTTCTAGGCTCGGGCGGCCGCGAACGCTCGTTCGGCGTTTATGTTCAGGACGTCTTTGCGTGGGGCTCGCGGGCGGTGATCGCCGGTTCGGCACGCTACGACCGTTGGTCAAACGACCGCGGGCTTTCGGCAATGCAAAGCCTCGCTACCGGCATCACGACGACAACGATTTTTCCCGACCGCGAGGAAGACGCTCTCAGCCCGCGGCTTTCCGTGCTCTATCGCATTACGCCGGAGCTTTCGCTCAATGGCTCGGCCTCGCGGAGCTTTCGCTCACCGACGCTCAACGAGCTTTACCGCGGATTTCGCGTTGGCAACATCGTGACCAACGCCAATGCCGATCTGCGGGCCGAAAGGGCAACGAACTACGAGGCCGGAGCGAGTTTTGCACGCGGGCCGGTGTACGTTCGCGGGACCGGATTTTTTACCGATATCGACCGGGCGGTCGCGAATGTCACTCTCGTGGTCACGCCTGCGCTGATCACCCGCCAAAGGCAAAATGCCGGCACGACGCGGTCAGCAGGGTTTGAACTCGACGCCGAAGTGCGGATTTCGCGGCTGACGCTCAATGCCGGATATCTTTTTGCTGATTCCCGCATAACCGAATTCCCGTCAAATCCGGCGCTCGTTGGAAACTTCATTCCGCAGGTGCCCCGGCACCAGTTCACCTTTCAGGCACGCTACACCGCCCGCCGCTGGGACCTCGGGCTTCAAGGCCGGGCCGCGGGACAGCAGTTTGACGACGACCAGAACCAGTTTCGGCTCGAACCCTTCTTTCAACTAGATGGTCTCTTTAGCTTTCGGGTGAATGAAAATCTCGGCCTCTTCCTTGCGGCCGAAAACATCTTCAACAGCCGCTATTCGATCGGCCTAACGCCGCTCAGAAGCGTTGCCGCACCTGCCTCGGTTCGCCTCGGTATCCGGTGGAAATAGAAAAGGCGAGCCGTAGCCCGCCTCTCATGATCGATATCGAAACCCGCTACTCGGGTTGGCCTTTGCAACCCTCGCCAAAAAGGGCCGGCTGCTTTGTGCTGATGATCGGATAACTTTCGGCCTCTTTATTGATCTCAAGCCACGGGAGATATTCTTCCGGGATCGACATATCAGAAAAGATCGCCTCAACCGGGCACTCCGGCAGGCACGCATCGCAATCGATGCAGGTATCGGGATTGATCAAAAGCTTGTCCGGGAGTTCATGGAACGCCTCGACCGGGCAAACCGCGGCACAATCCGTATATTTACATTCAACGCAAGGTTCAGCAACGATATATGTCATCTACTATTGGATCTCCGATGTTCAAGGTGCCTGCAGGCCAAAGATACAAACTAATATTCGCATAAGAAGTTGTCAAATCCTTTAGAATCAATGTTAGAATGAGGCATCCTGTAGGACAAATATTGATTTTTTGCGGAGATCCCGATGAAGAATACCAAAGCCGAGCATGAGCTCGCCCTCGAATTTTTGCGTGTGACCGAAGCCGCCGCCATTGCCTCAGCCAGGACAATGGGCCAAGGCGACCGTAAGCACTCCGACCACGTCGCCGTTGAGGCGATGCGAGAGGTTATGGACACCGTCCCGATGCGCGGCCGCATCGTTATCGGCGAAGGCGAACGCGACGAGGCGCCGATGCTCTACATCGGCGAAGAGGTCGGCGGCGGTGCGTTTACGGACGAATCGCGTGCCGAGTTTCCCGAGGTCGATATCGCCGTTGACCCGCTCGAGGGAACAAATCTTTGTGCCCTCGGTGCCAATAATGCGATCGCCGTGCTTGCGGCGGCCGAACGCGGCGGGCTGCTCAATGCTCCGGATATATACATGGATAAGATCGTTGTTGGGCCTTCGTGCCGCGGCTCGGTCGATATCGATGCCCCCGTTGCGGAAAACCTCAAGAATATCGCCCGCCGGCTTGGCCGCGAGATCGAGGACCTGACCGTTATCTGCCTTGACCGCAAGCGTCACCGTCAGCTTGTTCAGGACGTACGCGCGACCGGAGCGCGCATCCGGCTCATATCTGACGGCGACCTTTCGGCGGGAATCTCCGCGGCCGTAGCCGGGACAAATATCCATGCCCTCATGGGTATTGGCGGAGCGCCCGAGGGCGTTATCACGGCTGCCGCGATGAAGTGCCTGAACGGCGAGATCCAGGCGAAGCTTGTCTTCGACCCCGAAAAGCTCGGTGTTGACGCCTCAAAGGTCCCGCCGGCCGAGGAGGTCATTGAGCGGATAAAGGAGATGGGAATCAACGACCCAAACAAGATCTACGACACCAATGACCTTGCACCCGGCAAGAAGGTCATATTTGCGGCGACCGGCGTGACCGATGGCTCGCTGCTCCGCGGCGTGCGTTTCTTTGGCGAGGGCAAGCGAACCCATTCGGTCGTGATGACGACGGACTCGAAGAGCATCCGCTTTGTCGATACGGTCCACGTCGAAGGCGGGCCCGATGCCGTTATCAGGTTTTAGTCTGGGCTAATGATGGACGACAGCAAACCATTTGTACTCGATCTCATAGAGGTTGGAGCGGGCGATGTGGCCCTCGTCGGCGGCAAGTGCGCAAGCCTCGGCGAGCTCTTCCGCGAGCTGACGACCGAGGGCGTCAACGCCGTTGACGGCTTCACGACGACGAGCCACGCCTACGAGGTCCTGCTTGAAACAGGCGGGCTTCGCAAGAGGCTTCGAGAGCTCCTGAAGGGCCTTGATGTCAATGACGTTGATGAACTTGCCCGCGTCGGTGGCGAGGCTCGGCGGCTGATGCTTGAAACGCCGTTTCCGCCCGAGGTCGAAACGGCGATCAAGACCGCATACGAGCAACTCGGCGAGCGTATCGGCAAGAAATCGTTCGAGGTCGCGGTCCGCTCGTCGGCAACTGCCGAGGATCTGCCGGACGCCTCGTTCGCCGGCCAGCAAGACACGATCCTCAATGTCCGCGGCGATGCCCGCTTGATAGAAGCCTGCCACGAATGCTATGCCTCGCTTTGGACAGACCGTGCTATTTCCTATCGGACAGCAAAAGGCTTTGACCATTTCGACGTCGCACTCTCTATCGGCATTCAGCCGATGATCCGCTCGGATGCGGCCTGCTCCGGCGTGATGTTTACGCTCGATACCGAAAGCGGCTTTCGCGACGCGGTCGTTATCAATGGCGCCTGGGGACTCGGCGAGGCGGTAGTTCAGGGAATGACGACGCCCGACGAATGGATCGTCTTCAAGCCGACGCTCAAGCAGGGCTTTCGGCCGATCGTCACGCGAAAGCTCGGCGTAAAAGAAGTGAAGATGGTCTTTGCCGATGATGGAAGCGGAACGCAGGTCCGCGACGTCGTCGAATCGCAGCGAAAGCGTTTTTGCCTCGCGGGGTTTGAGGTGCTGCAGCTTGCCAAGTGGGCTTGCGCTATTGAGGACCATTATTCGAAGCTTGCCGGTAAGTCGCAGCCGATGGACATCGAGTGGGCAAAGGATGGCGTCACCGGCGAGCTATATATTCTTCAAGCTCGGCCCGAGACCGTCCACACGCAGCAGGACAATAACTACATTGAGACATATGCGCTGACCGGCACCCACGGAGCTCCGCTCTCGTCCGGAGTCGCCGTCGGCAACCGGATCGGCCACGGAAAGGCTCACGTATTGCTCGATTCGAGCAAGCTCAATTCGTTCAAGGAAGGCGAGATCCTCGTCACTTCATCGACCGATCCGGCCTGGGAGCCGATCATGAAAAAGGCTTCCGCCATCGTTACCGAACGCGGCGGCCGGACATGCCACTCGGCGATCATCAGCCGCGAGCTCGGCATTCCCTGCATTGTCGGCACCGGCGACGCGACCGAGAAGGTCAAGAACGGCACTGACATCACTGTAAGCTGTGCCGAGGGCGACGTCGGAAACATCTATTACGGCAAGATCGATTTCGAAGTGCAGCGGCACAAGATCTCGTCCGATAAACGCCCGGAAACGCAAATCATGATGAACGTCGGCGACCCCGACCATGCGTTTACCGTCTCTCGCCTGCCGAACGACGGCGTCGGCCTCGCCCGGCTCGAGTTCATCATCAACAACCACATCGGCATCCACCCGATGGCTCTCGTCAATTATCCGCGGCTTCGCAATCGCGAGGACGTTCAGCTTATAGCCGACCGCATTCTCGAGGAAGACCCGAAGGAGTATTTCGTCCGTTCGCTGGCCGAGGGCATCGGCCGCATTGCCGCCGCGTTTTATCCAAAGCCGGTGATCGTCCGGATGTCCGACTTCAAATCGAACGAATACGCGATGCTGATCGGGGGTGCCGAATTTGAGCCGCACGAAGAAAATCCGATGCTCGGCTTTCGCGGAGCCTCGCGCTACTACGACGACCGCTACAAGGCCGGCTTCCGGCTTGAGTGCCTTGCGATGCGGCGCGTCCGCGAGGATATGGGCCTGACCAACGTAAAGGCAATGATCCCGTTCTGCCGGACGGTCGCCGAGGGCGAAAAAGTGATCGCTCTGATGGCCGAACACGGCCTTGTGCAGGGCGAGAACGACCTTGAGATCTACGCGATGTGCGAGCTGCCGGCAAACGTCGTCTTTGCTGATGAGTTCCTTCAGGTATTTGACGGCTACTCGATCGGCTCGAACGACCTGACCCAGCTTGCCCTCGGGCTCGATCGTGATTCGGAAATGGTCGCCCACCTTTTTGACGAACGCGACGGCGCGGTGATGAAAATGGTCGCGATGGCGATCGAGGCCGCCCGCCGCAATGGCAAAAAGATCGGGATCTGTGGCCAGGCTCCCTCGGACTATCCGGAGTTTGCCGATTTCCTCGTCGAGCACGGCATCAATTCCATCTCGCTCAACCCGGATACGGTGATCAGCGCAGCTCATCACATTCTCGAAACCGAGAAGAAGATGAAAAGCTCGGCCGCGACTTCCGAAGCTTGAGCGGTTACCCGCCGCTCATCAAAGATGATAAATTGACCTCAATGGCACGCCGTGCAGATGAATACATTTCGCTCACCGATTCGGGCAGCCTTCGCCGACAGGCCGTTCGGGTCGTTGCCATCACCGGTATCGTAACCGCGGTTTGGCTTCTTCTGATCCTTTCGCCGCCTCTACTTTACGCAGCCGGCTTTGGCTCGGCGGGCAGTTCGGTTTTCGGGTTCTTTGGTAACATCTGCCACCAGATCCCGGAGCGTTCGTTCCATTGGCTTGGCCACCAGTTGGGCGTTTGCTCGCGCTGCTTTGGTGTTTATGCCGGGCTCGTTGCGGCGGTCGTTGTTTATCCGCTCTGGCGGGCGGTGGATAATATCGAACCGCTTCCGCGCATCTGGCTGCTTCTTTCGGTAGTTCCGATGGCGGTCGATTGGGCGCTGACCATATTTGGCCTCTGGGAAAATACCTTTTTCACGCGGACGCTGACCGGCCTGATACTCGGCTTTGCATGCGGCGTTTACATCTTGCCCGCCCTTGTTGAGATAACGCGCAACTTCCGACCGCCGGCCCGGCAGGCCGCGGCATGACCTTCACGGAAACGTATCAGCCGGGAACCTTGCCGGACTTAAGTCGTATTAATATTGACTTAAGTGCTAAAAAAATCAGAAAATTGAGGTTACCAATGAAGTTTGATGAAAAAAGTGCCGTCGAGCGTTCCAAAAGGGACCTCGCCGAGCGCCTCGGCGTCGGCGAAAACGAGATCAGCGTTAAGAAGGTCGCCAGCACAGAGTTCCCAGATATGTCGCTCGGTGCCCCCGAAGATGGCGAGATGGCCGCACAGATGATCGCCACCGGTTGGAAGATCGGGCTTGCATCAAATGGCAAGGACTACGAATATCGTGCGGACAAATATCAGCTCAGGCTGAAGGACTTTAAGGGCCGCAACCACGTCATCGTTTACTAATTTCCGTTCGGAGTAAAGCAGTATGAACCGCAATAATTTTCTTATCCACTTCGTCATCGCTCTCGTGCTTGTCACCCTCGCCGGCGTGCTCGGCCAGATGGACAGATGGCGTTCGAGCCTAAGGCCGGCAACATCGGAGACGCGCGACCTTGCCCGCAATAACGGCGAAGCCCGGCAGCAAGTTCGTGCCGACGGCGAACCCGAAGTGCTGGTGCGGTTCAAGCCGGGAGCTTCCCGAACCGAGATCGACCGACTCACGCGCCGGTTCAATGACCGCGTTGAGGATCGCATCGAATTCGTCCGCGGATTGAAATCGATCGATGACCTCGATAATGCAGACCCTGAAACGGTAGCGGCACAATATCGGGCGATGGCGGATCTTGTCGAATATGCCGAACCGAATTTCCGTATCGAAACCGAGCTCCCGGATTTTCGTCCCGTTGCCGAACGCAGCGATGAGGCTCCGGTAAATTCGCCGAACGATCCCTATTTCAATGATCAATGGGCGCTCTTTAACAATGGCGAGAATGGCGGCAAGTCGCGTGCGGACATCGATGCTCAAAAAGCCTGGGAGCTGACAAAGGGCAGCGAAGAGGTGGTCGTCGCGGTGCTCGATACAGGCGTTGACTACACGCACCCGGACCTCGTTGCAAATATGTGGACGCGGCCGGATAATATTCCGCAATACTCGGACGCACAGCTCGGCACCTTCAACGACCGGTTTGGCTTTAACGCACAGAGCAACCTCGCCGACCCGATGGACGACAACGGCCACGGAACGCACTGTGCAGGTGTGATCGGAGCCGAAGGCAACAACGACCTCGGTATCGCCGGCGTGAATTGGAACGTGCAGATAATGCCGCTCAAGTTTCTCGGCCGCGGCGGATTTGGCACGACCAAGGACGCGATCGAGGCGATCAACTACGCCATAGACCGCAAGCAGAACGGCGTGAACGTACGCGTCATCTCAGCAAGCTGGGGCTCGACGCAATATTCGAAAGCTCTTGAAGATGCGATCCGTGCCGCCGGCGAGAACGGCATTCTCTTCATCGCCGCTGCGGGCAACTCCTCGACCGACAACGACCGCCGCCCGCATTATCCCTCGAACTACGATCTGCCGAACGTGATCAGCGTGGCCGCACTCGACCGCAACGATTCGCTCTCGTCGTTTTCAAATTACGGAGCAAAGACGGTCCACGTTGCCGCTCCGGGACGCGATATCGTCTCGACCTGGCTTAAGGAAGCGTTCCGCGAAGCATCTGGCACCTCAATGGCAACGCCGCACGTCGCTGGCATCGCAGGGCTGATGATTGCCGCCGAACCGGAAATCACGGTCGAAACACTTCGCAAGCGTCTGATCGCAGCTACTGACAAGCTTGAAACAGTCGACGGCAAGGTCGTCTCAGGCGGCCGCATAAATGCCGCAAAGGCACTCGCGAAGTAAAGCTCAACTATATCGGTCGGCAATCGACGATTTGGAGCAGGCCCCGTATCGGAAGATCCGGGGCCATTTAATTTTTTCGACAAGCTGCAAGTGTAAATTATTGTAAACAGGAGATTTATCCACGACATCAGTTATCTGTCCGGTTTTGGCACGCACCTTGCTTTTTTACACGGCGGGCAATGGCAGACCCATTGCGAGTTCAAAATAGGAGAGGTAAAGAAATAATGTTTAAGAATCTTAAAGGGACCATAGCGATCGCCGCTTTTGCACTTGCTGTGATGGCTCTGCCAACGGTTGCTTCGGCACAGTGGCGTGACCGCGACCGCAATGATGATTATTACGGACGCGGCAACTACAACCGCAACATTCGCGGGACGCTTGAAAATCTCAAGAACCGTGCCCGCAACTTTGAGCGTACGACCAATCGGATCGAAGATCGCCGCGATGACCGCGATGACCGATGGGGCCGCAACGACCGTAACAGGAACAACAGAGATGACCGCTGGGGCCGGAATGACCGTGGCAACTGGGGCGGCAACCGCAATGGGAATGTTGGGCGGCTTGAGAATCTTGCCGATCGCTTTAAGAAGGCAACGGACGACCTCCGCGACGACTACGGCAACGGCCGCAATTTGAACGGCAGCCGTGACGAGGCTCGCCGGGTTCTCGACCTCGGCCAGCAGATCGAGCAGGAAATGCGAAACGTCCGCGTCAATCGTCAGGCACAGAACGAATGGAACCGCATCCGCCGTGACCTCAACGTCGTCGCTCAGGTCTATGGATACAATTACAACAACAGGGGCAACTTCCCGCGACGCAACACGGGCGGCTTCCCGTGGCCCTTCTAACTAGCTGATCGCTCCCTTATTGATTACCAAGGCCGGACGTGTTAACGCGTTCGGCCTTTTTGTATTAAAGTGGCTTGAGAAGCGAATGGCAGGCGTTCTTTATATAGTTCCGACACCGATCGGCAATCTCGGCGACCTCTCGCCGCGTGCCGAGGAAACCCTGCGCTTGGCCGACGTCGTCGCCTGCGAAGATACCCGCCACACTCAAAAGCTCCTGAACCATTTCGGCATCAAGGTTGAGCTCGTCAGCTACCACGAACACAATGAACAACAGCGGGCCGCCGAGCTCATCCGCAAGCTTGAAAGCGGGCTCTCGGTCGCGCTCGTCTCGGATGCGGGCACACCGGCGATCAGCGACCCCGGTGTGCCCCTTGTCCGTGCTGCTCATGAAGCGGGCATAAAGGTGATCTCGTTGCCCGGGCCGTCTGCATTGATTGCGGCCGCGGCGGCCTCGGGGCTTGGGACGGATTCGATATTTTTCGGCGGTTTTCTTCCCTCGCGGCCCGGCCAGCGGCGCAAACGGCTCCGCGAATGTGCGGAAATTCCGGCAACTCTCGTCTTTTACGAATCTCCGCACAGGATCGCCGCGAGCCTTGCAGACTGCCTTGCCGTGCTCGGCGACAGGCAGGCTTCGATCTCCCGCGAACTCTCAAAGATCCACGAAGAGACCCTCACCGGAAAAATTAGTCAGCTCATCACAATAATTGATGCAAAAGCTAAAGGCGAATTCGTTCTAGTTATTGACCGGGGAACATCTGAGGCGGCAATCGCCGATAAAGACACCCCGGATTTGAAAGAACGGGTCAGAGCACTTGAGGCAGAAGGGATGACATCCCGCGAAGCCTTAAAGAAAGCGGCGAAGGAACTCGGGCTTGCCCGGTCCGAAGCCTACAGGCTTTTGCATATCGACGGCGAATAGCCCGAACGCTCACCCCAAACTTTTTTTGCAAAGGACCGCAGGTCCGCAAGCAACTTTTTCCGAAGATTAGGATTCTGAGAAGCGCAAGATAGCGAAGAACCAATTGATAGCCGAGGTACGAAAGATCATGCTTAGATCACGCTTAGCATTAGCCGCATCCGCCGCCGTGGCGGTAGTTTCCATCCTGACAGCTCCCTTGAGCGTAGAGGCCCGCCGCTGCGGCGAAGAGCCGCCGAAGACGCTGCTCGCCCTTTACCGCGAAAGCGCCGAGATACATATCGCAAAGCTCGATCGGCAGATCGAGACCGGTATCATCGAAGAGGGCGAAAGCTATCGTGTTATGGGCATCCAGCGGCAGTTTTCCATCTCAACGACGCTGAAGGGCGAGACCCGCAAGTTCATCGCCATTGACGACCAGGAATATCGCTACACCGGGCAAGAGGCGGAGCCGGTAGAGGAAGGGCCGGATGAGCACGTGGTCGGCACCAAGGTCGGCGATACCGTGATGCTCTTCGTCAAACCGAGCGAGGAAGACAATACTAAGCTGGTGCTATCGCATTACCGCGATGCGGAAAAGAAGCTTGAGGCCGAAGAGATGTCCGCCTATGAAAAGATGGTCGGCAGCCTCAATAGCCTCCACACCAATGGCACACCGACGGACGACGCCGTTATCGGCTGGCTTATGTCGGTCGCACGCGATCCGCTTACGAGATGGGAAGGCGTCGCCGAGCTTCTGACCTCGGTCGAATACGGTGAGTATCGCCAGGAGCGGCTTAACTACCTTAAGGAACAAAAGGCAAAGCCGGAAGGGCTTGAAGAATGGGAAGCCGAGGAGCTGAAGGAACTCGCTGAAGACTCGAGAGAATATGGCAGTGCGAGGCTCGCGACCCGGTTGACCGCAGCACAGAAAGAAGAGCTTCTCGCCTTGGCCCTTGAGGTCGAACCAAAGCCGGCCGAGGGCGATGCCAAATATCCGGAAATGAGCGAAGGCGACCGGATGCTGATGGAACTCGTTTCGCGGTGGGGCGATTCGCGGCTGGTCGCCAAGATGGCCGATTCGCTTCGCGGCAACATTGAGCCTTATCAGGCTTCGCTGATGATGGAAAAGATCGTCCGCATCATCGATGACGCCGATGCACGAAAGATCGCCGAGCGATATTCCGGCGTGTTCTATATGGACACCGATGAGGCCATTACGGCCGAGCGTGCCGGAGAAATGGAGCTTACCGCCGAAGAAAGCGGTATATTCCCGAACGCGGAAAACAAGAACCCGGCCGCGGTCAAGACCTTCGGCCAGCTTCGCGATGAACTGATAGGACGCTTCGTCTCGCGTGTCGAGGTTGTGCTTACTACGGCGGCTAAGTAGATGCCGCTAAACAGACAAAAAGGGGAAGGCTTCCGGCCTTCCCCTTTTTATTTATCGGCTACGGAGTTCCGGCGGCAGTTCTTTATCAACCTTTGGCCGTTCTCGCATGTCGGTCAATTCCCACATCGTCAAAAAGATCGTTCGCGTTATCTTTTCATACTTAGCGTAATCGATCTTGTCCGGGTGGTCGCCGGGCTGGTGATAGTCTTCGTGAACACCGGTGAACCAAAAAGCGATCGGGATCCCATTGACCGCGTAGTGGAAGTGGTCTGAGCGGAAAAAGAAGCGGTTCGTGTCCTTTGGATCGTCATACTTGTAGTTGTAGTCAAGCTTCAGAAACGCATCGTTCGTGCCCTTGGTTATGGATCCAAGCGTCGAGCTCATCATCTCAGAGCCGATGACATAAACCTCATTCGGGCCCGAAAGGTCCTTGTTTCGCGGGTTCGTATCGTCGGCCTTCTTGCTTCGGCCGATCATGTCGATATTGAGCTGGGCGATGACCTGCTTGATATCGACGGTCGGGAACTTGTTGAAATATTCGGCTCCCCAGAGCCCCTTCTCTTCACCCGCGTGCCAGACAAAAAGCACCGAACGCTTAGGCCGCACCTTTGAAACGGCTAACGCCTCGGCCATCGCGAGAAGTGCGACCGTGCCCGAGCCGTCATCATCGGCCCCGTTCCAGATCTTATCCTCGCCCGGCGCGTTCGGGTTGGTCCCGACGTGGTCGTAGTGGGCTCCGACGGCAACCATCTCATTCTTTAGCACAGGATCGCCGCCTTCCCAGAGGGCGACAACGTTCTGCGTCATTCGGGTTTCCTGCTTAGCGGCAACCGAGATCTCGGCGGTCTTGCTTATTGCAAAAGCGGTCTTTGAATCGCGCGTTCCGGACTGGCCCGCGAGCACCTCGGCACCGGTCGCACCCGAGACGAGCAGGACAGGCATCGCTTGGGCCGCGGCCGGCGCGTCTCTTAAACCTTCGATATATGAACTTCCGCGGGAAAGGAAGTTCCGAACCTGTCCCCAAGCAGCATCGACCTGCGGCGAGCCTATCATGATGATGCCTTTCGCCCCATTCGCGTTGGCATGTGTGACCGGGTCGGCCCAGTCCGTGCCTTTTGTTCCGGTCAGGTCTGCAGCCGTGACACCGGCGGGCATTCGCGTCAACGTGTTCTGGGCCGGAAATCCCGGTTCGTAAAGCACGACGATCTTGTCACGAACATCGACGCCCGCGTAAGCATCCACGCCTTTCGACTTGACCACCCAACCGTGGCCCGCAAAGACCATTTCGCCCGAGATGGAACTATTCCCGCCGAAGCGGAAGAAGTCGTCATTGAGCTTGAACGATCGTTCGCCGATCTTGAGCCGTGTCGCTTCGGCGTCGATGGACTCGGTCTTGAGTGTCATCTTCTGGAAGAAGGTGCCGTTATCGCCGGCGGGCTTAAAGCCCCAACGCGAGAGGTTCATCTTCAGGAACTCGGCCGTTACGTCGAGGCCCTGCGAGGGCGTATCGCGGCCGGCCATCGCATCGGACGCGACAAAGTGCAGCCAGTTGCTGAGCTTATCGGCGGTGATGGTCTCGGCGATGCGACGTTCGGCCGGAGTTACCCGGACCGGAGCCTGGGCCAAGGCAATGCTCGGCGCCAGAAGGCTGATGAACATCAAAAGGGCAAATAGGTTTTTTCTCATTATCTCTCCAATGAACAAAAGGTTAGCTGATGTTGTAGATACGAAAAGCGGGCCTGGCAAGTTTCGGTTCAGCTGCCGATAATCGCGATCTTGTGTTTATCGGCGAGCTTTATCATTTCTTCGCGGTCGAAAATGAGCGTCTTGCCGGCGGTGACGGAAAGGCAGGTCACACCAGCGGCGATCATCGTTTCAACGGTGGGGACGCCGACGACCGGGACGTCGAACCGCATATCCTGATCGGGCTTGGCGACCTTGATGACCGTTAGCTTGCTGTTTGCGAGCTCGCCCGCCCGCAGAATGGTCGCGTCAGTTCCCTCCATCGCTTCGATCGCGACGCAGGCCTTCGCCCGGACGACGATCGTCTGCCCGAGGTCGAGCCTCGCGATCTCAGACGCGATGTGGAGGCCGTATTCGATATTCTCCCGCTCGGTCTCGTTCGGGGTGCGTTTGGTGAGCGGGCCGCTCGGAGCGAGTTGGTCCTTGATGAAATGTGTCGAGTCGATCAGCTCGATGCCTTCCTTTGCCATTTCGTCCGCGATGCCGCCGATGAGCGCATCGGTATTTCGCTTCGGCAAGTTCCAGAGCATCTTGAGCATTCTAACGTCCGGCAGCGAGCCCGAGAAGATCTGCACGTGCTTGACCTGTCCGGCCATTATCGCCCGGCCGACGCCTTCGCGTTTGAAAAAGTCGATCATCCTGCCCAGTTGGCCGATGCCGACCCACGTCACTTTATCGGCGACCTCGTCGATCCGTGGATCGGTCTCTTCTTTGATGGCGACAACGGAAAGCGAAGCCCCGGCCCGCCGAGCTCCCTCGACGACCAAAAACGGAAACTGCCCATTGCCCGCGATTAGGCCGTATTTCATATCGTCGGTTCGTCGGTCTGTATGCTTCTTAATGTCATACATTGAATCTCGTTCTTTCGCCGAGCGGCGAAGCTCTGCTTCGCCGGGATGCTTGCCACCATCCGCGGCTATGCCGCCATTCAAACGAGCGGCACAGCCGCAACAATGGTGCACCTAGATGGAAAAGCAGAGCTTTTCCACTCGGCGAATTTCTCAGATGCAAAACGTCATTCCAGAACTCTGCCAGATAATTCTAGTTCACACCCTCTTAAAGCGGAAAACGCGGCCCGGTGTGGACCGCGTTCGCCGTTCTTTTATCTCGGCCGAGGGCTATTGCCCGGCCGCCTTTGCCTTGGCAAAATCGCCCGCCTTGAAGAGCGAGATCTTGCTCGGCGTGATGTGCCGCTTAACGGCGGCATTGACCTGCTCAAGTGTCAATGCCTCGATCTTCGCTTCAAGATCGGCGTTCCATTGATATGTCCGGCCGATGTCGAGATAGCTGGCAAGACCCGAAGCGATCGAGCCATCTGCCGCACGCTGACGCTGCTGTGCAAGCAGGTAACCCTGCTTTGCACTCGCAAGCTCTTCGGCGGTAAAGCCTTCGTTGACCACCTTGACCATCTCTTCCATGAAGGCCGCCTCGAGCTTATCGCGGTTCTCGGGAGCATAGATGGCCTGGCCGAAAAAGACCGCATTATCGCCGACCGAAGGTACCTGAAGCCCGGCGCCGACGCCGTAGCTCAGGCCGTCCTGTTGCCGGATGCGGGTCGCGAGCCGGGAGTTGAGAAATCCGCCGCCGATTATCGAACTCGCGATCTGCATCGCCGGATAATCCGGGTGGCTATTGTTCATCTGAATGTTGAGGCCGGCAACGAAGAACGCGTTCGCCTTATCGGGCGTTTCGAAGTTCTCATTTGCCGCCGCGATGTCGGCATATCCGGTGAGGATCCGTGCATAGGGCTTCGAGCTCTTCCAGTTGCCGAAGTGACGTTCAACAAGCGAGCTGACCGCCTGCGGATCGAAATCGCCGACAACGGCGAGCTCACCCTGCGACGCTCCGTAAAAATCCTTGTGGAAAGCCTTTACGTCGGCGAGCGTGATCGCCTTAAGTGCATCGATGTCTTCATCGAGCGTTCCCGAATAGCGAACGTCGCCTTTCGGGTAGCGATTGAAATGCCGCTGCAATGCACGAAGCGCGACCTGTGTCGGATCGCTTCGGCCGGATTCGAGGTTGGTGATGTTCTGCAGCTTGAGCGTTTCGAACTCGTTCTCAGGGAAGCTCGGATCTTTGAGGACCTCGGCGACAAGGTTCATCACTTCAGGCAGATTCTCCCGCGTCGTCTCGATGCTGACGTTAGCGCTCGTTGCCCCGCCAGAAACGCGAACGGTCGCCTTCAGTCGGTCGAACTCGTCCTGGATCTGCTGCCGGGTTCGCTTTGCGGTGCCGCGGGTCAGAAGGCTGCCGACCATGTTGCCGACAGACGAGCGGTTCATCAGGCTCTTCTCATCGCCAAAGCGGATCCGCATGTTGGCAAAGACCGTATCGCCGCGGTTGTCCTTAACGAGGAACGCCGTCTTGATGCCGCCGATCTGGGAACGGGCGGTGCGCGATTCGATATTCGCAGGCGTCGGGTCAAATGCTTCGCCGGCCGCGATCGCTTCGCCGCCCTTGTAATCATTTACAAGCTTTGCAAGCTCTTCCTGCGAGACCATCGGGATCTCGGCACGGTCCGGGGCTTCGGTCGGGATGAACTTTGCGATCGTCCGGTTCGATTGCTTCAGATACTGCCGGGCGACGCGTTGGACGTCCTCGGGCGTTACATTCTTGATGCGGTCGCGGTTGATGAAAAACAGCCGCCAGTCGCCCATTGCGATGTATTCGCTAAGCCCGAGCCCGACGCGGTTCGGGTCGTTGAGCGTCTGCTCAAAGTCCTTTAGCATCGCGGTCTTTGAACGCTCGACCTCTTCCTTGGTCGGCGGTTCCTTGCCGAAAGTTTCGAGCGTAGAGACCATTATGTCGCGGACCTCGTCAACATTGCCGTCCTTAGCAAGGGTGGCGGTGTAAAACTTGTAGCCGGGGTCGTGAAACTCGAAAACGTTGCCGCTAACGCCGGTTGCCTTCTTGGTTTCGACAAGCAACTTGTAGAGCTTGCTCGATGGGCTACCGGCCACAACGTCCGCAAGTATGCTGAGCGGCGCAGCGTCCGGATGTGACCCCGCCGGGATGCGATAACCGGCGCCAACAAGCTGGATGTCGCCTGTGCGGCGAACCGTTACCATCCGCTCGCCATCCTGAACGGGCTCGACCGTATAGATCGGCTGAAGCTGGCGCTCCGGCTTCGGGATCGCGCCAAAGGTCTTTTTGATAAGGCCGAGTGTTTTATCAACGTCAAATTTTCCCGCGACGAGCAGAACGGCATTGTCCGGCTGGTAATACTTGCGATAAAAGGCCTGCAGCCGCTCGATCGGGACATTCTCGATATCGGAACGTGCGCCGATCGTCGTCTTGCCGTAGTTGTGCCACTCAAAGGCCGACGCCATCATCCGCTGGAGCGTTACACGGAACGGGCTGTTCTCGCCGGACTCGAATTCATTGCGGACAACCGAAAATTCACTCTCAAGGTCCTTCTTCGCGATGAAAGAATTGACCATTCGGTCAGCTTCGAGGTCGAGTGCCCATTCGAGGTTATCGTCGGTGGCCGCGATGGTCTCAAAGTAGTTCGTGCGGTCGTACCATGTCGTACCGTTCGGAGCGGCGCCGCGTTCGGTGAGCTCCTTCGGGATATTTGGGTGACGCGGCGTGCCCTTGAAAACGAGATGCTCAAGCAGGTGAGCCATTCCGGTCTCGCCGTAATTCTCATGCCGCGAGCCGACCATGTAGGTGACGTTGACAGTGACCGTCTGCTTAGTTTGATCAGGGAAAAGCAGTATGCGAAGGCCGTTATCCATCCGATACTCGGTGATTCCCTCGACAGTCGCACCTTTTACGATGCCCTCGGGAAGCTTCGCCGCGGTTTGAGCGGGAACCGCAACGGCCAGCCCGTTCATAAGCAAAGCAAAAATGGCAAAGCTCAACGAAAATGGACGCAAAAACACTCGTTTATTCATAATTAAAACCTCATTATTTGTTTCGATTACTATTCTTAAATAGTTTCCGATGGTTACAAGAATCTGGTTACACTGCTAGCGTTCCGTGAAGGGGCCGCGAATGTGGAGAATGGTAACCACGTTTCCGTCAAGATGAAAAAGTACGTTGTAACGACCGACGGCCAGCACTCTGGTTTCCGCGTTGTAGAGCTGCTGTTGCGGCGTCAGCGGATACCCAAGAGGAGCTCGGCTGAGCTGCTCAATGAGCATATCGCGCATCTCAAAATACCATTTCGCTGCCTGCTCCGGGCCCCAAACCTCGCAACCCCATTCAAATGATGCGTCAAGATCTGCAATGGCCTGATCGGTAAACTCGACCTCGAATCGCTTCATTTCCCGAGCAGCGTTCTATACTTTTTCTCGAAGTCCTGAAACACCTGCTCCGCCGGTTTTGTCCGGCCCGCGTGCATGTCTTCGATACCGCGGTTGACGCTCGCGATGAGATCAAGACTTTCTTTTTCGCGCAGATACTCGTCGTACGACTCGGCGTCGATCACCACCATGTCGGCCTTTCCATTGACGGTAAGCACGATCGGCTGTTTGGTCTTCTTTAGCTGCCGCCTGAATTTTGCCGTATCGCGCTTGAAGACGCTCAGGCTTTGAATATCACGGACGAGTTTCATCTCTCTAGTTTAACACACGTTGCTAAATCGAATGCTAATTTCGCAACATGAGTAAAGCTACTCCGCCTGCTCGCGGGCGTGGTATGAGCTTCGCGTCAGCGGTGATGATTCGACGTGTTTGAAGCCCATTTCGAGCCCGATCCGTTTCCATTCGGCAAATTCTTCGGGCGTTACGTACCGCTCGACCGGCAGCCGCTTTTCGTAGGGCTGCAGGTACTGGCCGATGGTCATTATGTCGCACGAAACGCTGCGGAGGTCGCGCATCAGTTCGACGACCTCCTCGAAGGTCTCGCCAAGCCCGGCCATAATGCCGCTCTTGGTTTTCATCGCGGGCTGCTGCGTGTCGCGCCAGCGGGCCGAACGCTCGAGCAGCTCAAGCGTTTGGTCATATTTCGCATCCGGCCTTACGCGGCGGTAAAGCCGGGCGATGGTTTCCGTGTTGTGATTGAGAACGTCTGGGCGGGCTTTGAGGACATTATTGAGCGCGTCCTCATCGCCGTTGAAATCGGGTATCAGCACCTCGACCTTGCAGCCGGGGTTAAGTTCGCGGACCTTGAGGATCGTCTCCGGCCCAATGCATCGAGCCGCCATCGGGCAGGTCGTCGCGATTGACCGAAGTGATCACGGCATGCTTGAGCTCAAGATGCTTCACGGCCTCGGCAACGTGCGTCGGTTCCATCGGGTCAAGGTCCATCGGCTTGCCCTTATTGACGGCACAGAAGCCGCAGTGCCGCGTGCAGGTATCGCCGCCGAGCATGAATGTGGCGGTCTTGTCCGTCCAGCACTCAAAGATGTTCGGGCACTTCGCCTCTTGGCAAACGGTATGCAGATTCAGCCCGTCGATCAAGTTAAGGACCTTATTCTGATTCGTCGGGTCGCCAAGCTTTATCTTGAGCCAATCCGGCTTCTTCAGCCTCTCTCTACCTTTCCGGTTCAAAAACTTCTGAACCAGCACTTTTTCTTCGATCATAAAGCTAAAGAATACCAAATCTACATCGAAAGTCGTGAGAGGCTTCACTCAAGATGACCATCGAACGCTTTGTTCTATTGCACGATCCGGCACGCCACACGGCCGACGATGCTTGAGGGCGAGACGGTTCCGAAGGTCCGGCTGTCGGTACTTTCCTCGGGGCTGTCACCGATCAGTTCAAATCGCCCGTCCGCAGTAATACTGCCGATCCGCTTGATCATCCGGGTGCCGCTCTTATAAGGGTGGCGAGCGACAACAACATCGCCGAGCTTCAACTCCCGGGCCCGCTCATATATCAAGACATCGCCCTCCGAAATAAAGGGCTCCATTGATGAGCCCTCAACACGGACCGCCTCCCTCTTGCCGAGAAAGAGCAGCAGTCGATCAAGCAAACGTGCATCCCTGATCTCGTCCATAGCAAAGCCGGAAAAGGCCGGACGGCGATGAACCGTTCCGGCCGATCTGATCAATGGAGCGATCTTTAGGTCGTGTACCACTCGACCTGTCGATCTTTGGACGCCCAAAAGATCTCGTGGATCTCTTTGATCGCGTCCATCAGCTCATTGCGTGCTCAAGGCTGACCTCGACCTTGCAGGCGGAGCAAAGCTTCGCGGCCTTCCAAAACGTGTCGTGGAGGTTCGGGTACTTTTCCAGGTGGACCGGTTTAAAGTAATCGGTCCAGAGAATGAGCAACTCATCCTTGGCGACCTGTGCCTGCTCTTCCTTGACCACGATGTAGCGGGTCAGCGTATTGTGATAGTTTGCGGTCGCCTTTGCATCGCCGCCATCCGGCACCTGGAGATCAAGGATCTTCTTCGTCATCGAGAGAACTGCCTCGGCCGCAATTCGGGCGGATGCAGGGTCATATACTCCGCACGGAGCATCGCAATGTGCTTCGGCGGTTCCGATATTTGTTGGTGTAAGTCTTAGTTTCTCAAACATAATTTTCCTCAACTATATCAAATTCAATCCACCGGACGCGGGCCGGCATCAATTCCTTCGACGCTTGCCTGGCGGATGACGCGGACGTGGAGATCATCCATCAGCCGCACTTGGCATGAAAGCCGCGTGTGCTCGCCGAGGTCGGTCTTGGTGGCTAGAATCGCCTTTTCCGGTTCGCCGATCGGGCCCGGATCGCCCGAGAGCACCTCGACCCGGCATGTCGTGCAGCGGGCATTGCCACCGCAGCGGTGAAGAATATCCACCTCGTTATCCTCAAGGCAAAGCACTAGCTTTTTGCTCTCGTCACACTCGAATGCGAGCTGTCCATTTGCTGTTTCAGCCGTAATTCTTGGCATATTTAATATATTCCCCCAATTTTCTTTGATTTTATTTTTTGTCTCCGATCTTCACTTTTTCCCGATTTTGATTTATCGCGACGTAAACCACTTCGGCGTCCGTCACCTTCACTTTCTGGCCCTTGCTTCCGTAACGCTCGGCCTCGACGACCACATGAATGGTGATCGAGGTCGTGCCGACCTTTATCGTCTCGGCGTAAAAGCTGACAAGGTCGCCCATAAAGACCGGTTCGTGGAAGATGATCTCCTTCATCGCGACCGTGACAAAGCGGTCGTGCTTCGTGTGCCGGCCGGCCTCGACCGCTCCGGCGACGTCAATATAGCTCAGGATCACACCGCCAAAAACGGTCCCGTGGGCATTAGTATCCCGCGGCATCATCGTCAGCCGTATCGCCGCATCGCGGATCAAGCCCGCGGGTTCAGTCTCTTGTTCATTACTCATAACTATCTGGACAAAGCCAAGTAATCGCGTAATCGTAAGATGCTAAATCGTCTTACGATAAAAGCAATTCGATCAACCCTTTGTGGCCTTTGTGCACAAGCTCCGCGACCTTTGTGTTTAAGCACCCTTCACAATTCAATACCTGTCTGATCATCAAGGCAGCTTAAACACCAAGTACTCAAAGGACTTGCACAAAGGGCACAAAGCTTCGATCAACCCTTTGCGAACTTTGTGCACAAACTTTGCGACCTTTGTGTTTAAACTCCCTTCACCTTTCGAGCTCCCGGCTGATCATCAAAGGATCAATCGCTTGATGCCATTTTTCAACAATTCGACATTGAAGTTTATCAGTAGCCCGAGCTTGTAATCACCCAACCGCATGTACGTGAGCGTCTGTGCCACGAATATCGGGTGCAGGGCTTCAACGGCCTTCACTTCAACGACCAGTTTCTTCTCGACCACCATATCGATGCGATAGCCGATCTCTAAATTGACCTCTTCGTATATCAGGGGCATTGGTTTCTGATTTTCAACGAAGAGTCCGTTCTTCCGTAGCTTGTAGAGCAAACACGCGTGATAGGTGCTTTCAAGAAGCCCGGGCCCGAGCGACCGGTGCACATCCATCGCGGCTCCGATCACCTGATACGAAAGCTCATTTTCACTGAGCGAAGAATTCATTTCGCTATCTTCTCCACCGTCCAGTCGCGGATGGCTTTGCGGAGTTCGTCGAGGTGTTCGTCGAAGAAGTGTCCGCAATCTTTGAACCAGACAAGTTCCGCATCGGTCACCTTTGCCACTTCGTCCACGAGCCGTTTCAGATTTTCAAGATCGCCAAATTCATCCTGGTCGCCGTGGACGAAAAGTATCGGCTTGCGGACCTCGAGGAGGAACTGGTAATCGCCGTATTTATCGACCGGCGTCCCGATGCTGATCAGCCTCCGGACACGCGGGTCGTCCTTGCCGACCTCCATCCCCGTCCGCGAACCGAACGAGAAACCGGCGAGCGTCATATCCTCGCCCGGATACTCGGCGGCCATATGGTCGAGCGCCGTGCGGACGTCCTCCATTCCGCCGGGGATCTCCGAATGAACGCCGGTCGATGCTCCGACGCCGCGAAAATTGAACCGCAGCGTCGCGAGCCCCGCATCTACAAGCCCCGCCGCTGCCCGAAAGACGACCTTATTATGCATCGTCCCGCCGCCGAGCGGATGCGGGTGGCAGACCACGCCGACGCCACGCCGTTCACCCGCAGGCTCTTTCAGAATAGCCTCAAGCTGCCCGTGCGGAGCCGGAATTAGCAGGTTCCCCTTTGGATACATACCGAAACTTCGATTCTAGATAGTGGCCCCGCGATAAGCAAACACTCCCGCCGACGCCAAAGGTGCAAATACGAACAGACCCGATAGAATTCGCCCGTCCTTTCGTGATAACTTTTCTGTTTAATGTTTTGCGGGCCAGAGGCTTGCTGCACGGCTTTCTATTGCAAATGGAAGAACAGAACCCAAACGATACCTTTGCCGCCGAGGCGGCCGAGGGAGTTTTGCCCGAAAAGGGGCGCACGGGCTGGCGCGAGTACCTCGAAAGCGAGGACGCCACCCGAATGGTCTATCTCGTCTTTGCCCTCGCTGCCTCGGCGATGGTGATGAGCTTTCTGCAGTTCAGGACCGATGCCATCTGCTGCGGCGATTGGGACGGGTATTACCACATCCGCTGGAGCCAGCTTCTCTGGGAAAGCCTCTCGGCCGGCAAGTGGCTCCCAAGCTTTGATTGGCTGCCGCTGACGGTCCTCGGGCCCGAGCAATACAACGACCACCACTTTCTTTTCCACCTTTTGCAGATACCGTTTCTCTGGTTCCTTGAGCCCGTAATGGCCGCGAAGGTCGGGGCCGTCGTGTTTGCGACCGCCGCCATCGTTTCGGTCTATTGGCTGCTCCATCGCTACAAGGTCGATTACCCGCTGATCTGGTTCGGGGCCATCATGACCTGCGCCAATATGTTCTTTTACCGGATGAACATGGCGAAGGCTCCGCCGCTGACGATCGTTTTGACCATCGCAGGCATTTATCTTCTTTTTGAACGGAAATACGTCTGGCTTCTGCCGCTGATGTTCGCCTTTGTCTGGACGTACAGCCTCTTTCCGCTGCTCTTCATCGCGGCGATGATCTGGGTCGCGATCCTTGCCTTTAACGAACGCAGGTTCGAGTGGCGGCCGCTTGCATATACCGGCGGCGGGATGATCCTCGGCAATATCATCAACCCATACTTTCCAAACAATCTGACGCTCTTCTATGAGCATTTCGTAACGAAATTCAAGGTCGGCAGCGACTTTGCCGTCGCGGTCGGCGGCGAGTGGTATCCCTATACGGGAATGGAGTTGATCACGCATTTTCCAGTCGCTCTCGCGGCGATGCTTGTCGGCTATATTCTCTTTATGCCGCGGAACGGCAAGCTCCCGGAAAAGGCGACTTTCTTTCTCGTTTTCGTCACCATCCTGCTTGCGGCGCAGTTTCGCTCAAAGCGTTTTGCCGAGTATTTTCCGCCATTCGCCATTCTCTTTGCAGCGTTCAGTTGGCAGTCGTTCAATTTCAAACAGGTCGTCGAACTCCCGAACGAATTTCGCCGCGACATCGAGCCCTATCTTGACGCCGTCAAGACGCGGTCCGAGATCATATGGGAGGGCGTCCGGAAAGGCTTTGTCTGGACGCTCGGCGTGGTCCTCATCATTTATTTCATGATAAATATGATCGGCCTGCAGGCCATCGGCATCGAGCACGGCGGGCTGATGACCACCATCAAGAACAATGAGAGCGATGAAAAATATCGCCGGGCGATGACCTGGGCGACCGGTGTTGATAGCGAAGGCAAGGAGAACATCCCGGCCGGCGAGCGCATCTTCAACGCCAACTGGGACGATTTTCCGAAGCTCTTTTTCCTCAATACGAAGCACGCGTACGTTTACGGCCTCGACCCAAATTATCTCTATTCGAAAAACCCCGAGCTCTATATGCTCCTGCTTGAGATAACCGCCGGCAAGATCGAGGACGCCGGGCCGATGATCCGCGAGCGGTTTGGCGCCCGGCACGTTTTTGTCGATTCCCGCGAGAATGAGGCGATGATCGCACAGCTCCTCGATAGCGGCTGGGGCGAGATAATTTACGAGGACGACGAGGCGAGGATCATCCGCATCCGCGAGGAAAAAGGTGTGCCGACCGAGCTTGAGAACGAGCCCGAAACCGAAGAGGAGAAGCGGCTGCTGGATGAAGAGGAGCGAAAGTTCGAGGCGAACGCCAATGCCAATGCGGAGCCCGAAGATGAAGAACCTGCGAATGCAAATTAACCGCAGCATTATCGCTCTGACTTTGGCGGCGGCTTTTTTGCTTGCCGGGTGCGGCCCGCATCCGCGCTTTGCCAACGTCAACGCTCCGCAAAACGCCGCCGAGGCTAACGAGACGCGCCCGCGTCGGCCGCAGATCGAGGTCGATATCGAATCGATGCGGACCGCGGATTTTACCTTCGTTTACGTCTTCCGGCGAAAGGACGGCGGCGTGCTTGACGCGGACGACCGTGGTTTCTTAAATGAGCAGAAGCCGCCGGAGATAAATCGTGTAAAATTATCGGACGAGGGCCGTGCCGTGATCTTCGGCTCGAATTTTCCTCTTCCGGAACCGCAGATGACGACGCTGCGGGAGCGATTCGCCTTCGAGGACCTTTCGCGGCCGCGGCCCGAACCGCCGCCGAACGCTAACGCTAACAACCAGGGCTGATGAACAACGAAACACCCGAACCGCAGGAACAGCCGACCGCAACGCCCGTCCGTGTTCGTGCTATTGCGCTCGATGAGGCCTCGTTCTCCTCGCGGGTGATATTTCGCTGGGTGGCGATCACCCTGCTAGTCCTTTTCGCCGCGGTCACTCTCGGCTACGTCGTCAGTTCCCTCCGGCTGCTGCTCTTCTTCGTCGCTCTTTCGGTCCTGCTCGCTTATCTTGTTGATCCACTAGTAGGGCTGATCCGCCGGCCGTTCCAGTCGCGTCATCTCGAGCGATTTATGCCGCGGCCGCTGGCCATCGTGCTCGCTTTCGCGATAGTGCTTTCGGTCGTCGGGCTTGCCGTCAGCTACATTGCTCCGCGGGCGGTCGAACAGGCGAGGGATTTTGGGGCGAGCATTCCGAGCTATGCGAATAGCCTTCGGCAAGCGATCCAAGACATGAACCGCCGCTTTGACCGGCTGCGGGTGCCCGAAGAGGTCCAGACACGGATCAATGACCAACTCGTAGCCATCGGCGAACAGATCACGACCACCGCCGGCGGCTTCGTTTTTTCAACGCTGATATATCTTCCGTGGCTCATTATCGTCCCGATCCTGACATTCTTTATGCTCAAGGATGGCGATCTGATCCGCATCTCGACGCTCAGGATGTTTCCGCCCGGCCGCTGGCGGGAGCGTGCAGGCCTGGTACTTACGGACATCAGCAACACCATTGCAGCCTATACCCGGGCGATGCTCATCTCGTCGGTCTTTATCGGCACGATCTGCTCGATCGGGTTTTACATCATCGGCATGCGCTATGCTTTGCTGCTCGGAATACTTGCGGGTGTTTTTGAATTCGTCCCGCTACTCGGGCCGCTGACGATCGGTATTATCTCAACTGCTGTTGGAGCTCTAGGATCGGACCCGCAACGCGGCATCTGGGTCGCGATTTTCCTCATCATTCTAAGGGTCTTCCACGACTACGTTTCATACCCGCGGATCGTCCGCGGAGGCATTCATCTGCATCCACTTCTGATCATTCTTTCGGTCCTCGCCGGCGAGCAGATCGCAGGCATTACGGGTGTTTTTCTGGCGATACCGATCGTCGCCATTCTTACCGTGATGTACAAACACGTGCTTGAGCATCAGGGCCGGCGGACGCTTCTCGAAAGCCTTCGGGCACCCGACCCTGTCGCCGAACCCCCGGAGGGCGACGAGCGATGACGCCCTTGCTCTGGCTGCTGTTATTTCTGGTCGTCCTGACGGCGCTCTCGCTGCTGGTCTATGGTCTGGTGGTCTATTTCTTTTATTGGGGAGATAAGGACGGGCCGCCGACTAAGAAACGCCGCTAGCGGGCGAGCTTTTCTGTTCGGCGATCAGCGTTGGGTATTTGCCGGTCCAGCATGCCGTGCACGACGTCTCCGCCGGCAGGCCGATCGCCTCAAGCATTCCCTCATGTGAGAGGTAGCCAAGGCTATCCGCACCGATATATTCGCAAACTTCCGCAACCGACAACTTCGCCGCGATCAGTTCGTCTCGGCTCGGTGTATCGACGCCGTAGTAGCAAGGGCTTATCGTCGGCGGGCACGAGACCCGCATATGGACCTCGATCGCACCCGATTCGCGCACCATCTGGACGATCTTTTTCGACGTGGTCCCGCGAACTATCGAATCATCAACCAGCACGACCCTTCGCCCGCGCATCAGGTCGCGGATAGGGTTCAGCTTTAGCCTGACACCAAACGACCGGATCGACTGCGAGGGCTCGATAAATGTCCGGCCGACGTAGTGGTTGCGGATGATGGCCTGCCGGTAGTTGATGCCCGATTGATTTGCGAAACCGATAGCAGCCGCAACGCCCGAGTCGGGGACCGGCACAACGAGGTCGGCCTCCACCGGCTGCTCGATGGCGAGCTGCTTGCCCATTTTGTGGCGTGATTCATTGACCGAGCGGCCATAAATTATCGAATCGGGCCGCGAGAAATAGACATGCTCAAATGTACACGCCGAGTGCGGCTTCTGCTTGAATGGCTTTGAGGAATGAAGGCCGGCGGCATCGACGATGATCATCTCGCCGGGCTCGACCTCGCGAATATATTCGGCATCGATCAGGTCAAAGGCACAAGTCTCGGAAGCCACGCACCAGGCGTCCTTAAGCTTGCCCAAAACAAGCGGCCGAAACCCACGCGGGTCGCGGACGGCGACCAATGCCTCGGGCGTTAGGAACAGGAGCGAAAAGGCGCCTTCGGTTTCGTTGAGCACCTGCTTCGCGGCTTCTATCGCATTTGCCGCCGGAGTTCGGGCGATGCCGTGGAGAATGGTCTCGGTATCCGAGGTCGAGGAAAAGATCGCACCGGCCTTTTCAAGCTCGGCACGGCGTGCCTCGGCAAAGGGCAAGTTGCCGTTGTGGCAGACGGCGATCTGCCCATGCTGGCAAATGACCGAAAACGGCTGGACCTCTTTTATCGTATTTCGTCCGGCGGTCGAATATCGCGTATGGCCGATCGCGGCCGAGCCGATGAGGCGATTGAGCACATCTTCGGTCAGGACATCGGCGATCAGTCCCTGCGAACGAAACTGATGCAGGTTCTCGCCGTCGCTAGAGACGATGCCGCACGCCTCCTGTCCGCGATGCTGTACCGCAAACAACCCTAGCTGCGTTAGTGTCGAAGCCTCCGGATGGCCAAAAATGCCGAAAATGCCGCACTCTTCGTGAAACTTATCGAGGACGAGATCCATCTCTTCTATTTTAGCCACAGCGACCCCAGAGAGCACGGAGCAAACCAAACTTTTTCAAACGGCCCGTAATAACAACCTCTTCACCAATCACCATTCACTCTGGCTAATTTCTAATTCTTAATTTCTAATTGCCAGTTCCGCCCGCGTCCCTCGTCCCTTGTCCCTTGTCGCTCATCACTCGTCACTCATCACTCACAGCTACCGACACAACAATGCACTTCGAAGTCGGCGTAAAGCTCCGGCGGGCAAAGCTACCGAGCGGAACGAGTGGATTCGCCTCGGGAAAATATGCCGCCGTGCAGCCGCGGGGGATCTTGTACGGTACGGCCGTAAAGCCGCGGACGTGCCGCTCGCCGTCCTCCCAATAGCTTGTGACATCGACGCGGTCGCCGCCCGCGAGGCCGAGCTCGGCGATGTCGTCCGGGTGCATAAAGACGACCCGCCGGCCGCCATCGATGCCGCGATAGCGATCGTCAAGCCCGTAGATGGTCGTGTTAAATTGATCGTGTGAGCGGATGGTCGTCATCAGCATCCGGCCCGGCGGGACCGTTGTGTATTCAAGCGGCGATGCCGCGAACATTGCCTTGCCCGTGGCGGTCGCAAAGACGCCGTCTCGCGGCGGATTGGGCAAATAGAAACCGCCCGGTTTTCTGATGCGTTCGTTGTAATTCTCAAATCCCGGAACGACCCGCTCGATAGCGTCGCGAATGCGGTCGTAATCTGCCGCAAAAGCCTGCCAATCGATATTCGACCTTTCGCCGAGCGTCGCCGCGGCAAGCTGGCAAACTATCCACGCCTCGCTGCGGAGATGCTCCGATGCCGGCTCGAAAATGCCCTTCGACATCTGCACATTGAGCATCGTGCTTTCGGTCGAGACGAATTGCTCGCGTGGAGCGCGGCTTGGAGCGCGGACACTCTTGTCCGCATCGCCGGTTCCTCCGGCGAGACCATCGCTATAGTGCATCGATCCAGTCTCGCCGACATCTGTTCGCGTCGAAGCGACGCTCATGCGGACAGGAGTGTCCGCGCTCCTGTCGATCTCCGACCGGCCAAGACAGGGCAATATGAGCGACACCTTGCCGGGCGTGAGCGCCGTCCGGTTGAGCTTTGTGATCACCTGAACGGTCAGGTCGCAGTTTTGCACCGCCGCGGAAACGGCCGCTGTGTCCGGCGAGGCCGCGACGAAATTCCCGCCCATCGCGAAAAAGACCTTCGCTTGCCCGTCCCGCATCGCGGCGATGCTCTCGACCGTGTTAAACCCGTCGCGTTCCGGCGTTTTGAAAGCGAACTCGCGTTCGAGGTTCTCGCGGAAAACGGGTGTCATCTTTTCCCAGATGCCCATCGTCCGGTCGCCTTGCACATTTGAATGCCCGCGAACAGGGCAGAGCCCCGCACCCTCTCGCCCGATCGCCCCGCGAAGCAGATGCAGATTGACGATGTCCTGAATGGTCGCGACCGCGGCCGTGTGCTGCGTGACGCCCATCGCCCAGCAGGTGATGAACGAGCGGGCAGCGATGATCATCTCCGCCGCCTCTTCGATCTCGCCGCGGGTCAGCCCCGAACCTTCAAGTATCGCGGCCCATTCGGTCGCATCAAGCTCCGCCTCAAGCTCGGCATAGCCCGCCGTTCTTTGTGAAATGAAGTCGCGGTCGAAAACGCTCCCGGGCTCGGCACGCTCGCGTTCGAGCATGATCTTCATCAGCCCCTTGAGCACGGCCATATCGCCGCCGATGCGAACGGGCAGGTGCAGATCGGCAAGCTTTGACGGGCGTAAACCGAGCACGGACAATGGGTTGCCATGCTGCGGATTCGGATCGACAAAGCTCGTCAGCCCGACCTCGGGCAGCGGATTGATTGCGATCATCTTCGCACCGGCCTTTTTTGCGGCGGCAAGCGAAGAGAGCATCCGCGGGGCATTCGTCCCCGGATTTTGCCCGATAACGATGACAAGATCGGTCCTTTCGAAATCCTCGAGCCTGATCGTCGCCTTGCCGAGCCCGATCGATTCGGCAAGCGCGACGCTCGTCGATTCGTGGCACATGTTCGAGCAATCAGGAAGGTTGTTCGTGCCGAATTGCCGGACGAAAAGTTGATACAAGAACGCAGCCTCATTCGACGTCCGGCCCGAGGTGTAAAAGATCGCCTCATCCGGCGAAGCGAGCGAATTGAGCTTCCCGGCGACGAGCGAGATCGCATCTTCCCAAGCGATCGGCTCGTAGTGCGTGCCGCCCTCACGCAGGACCATCGGCTCGGTCAGCCGGCCCTGCGAATTGAGCCAGAAATCGCTCCGAGCAGCAAGCTCCTCGACCGAACGGCTGGCAAAGAACTCGCGGCCGATCCGCTGCTTCGTCGCCTCGTCGGCAAGTGCCTTTGCGCCATTCTCGCAAAATTCGTTTATCGTTCGGTGCTCGGGGTCGGGCCAGGCGCAGGATTGGCAGTCGATGCCGCCCTTTTGATTGAGGCGCAGCATTCCGTGCGTCGCACGGATCGGCCCCATTTTGCCGTAAAGATGCCGAAGCGCGTTCGTGACGGCATGAATGCCCGCCGAGGTCTCCGGCGGCGGCGTCACTTTGAGCTTTTCGTCACGCTCGGTCATCCAAAAAAGAGCTTACAGCTTGAGGCTTATAGCTAAAAGCTGTTGTTGCAAAAACAGCCGTAAGCCGTTAGCTATCAGCTATTAGCAGGAATGCGTTCGCCGCCGCAATAAACGTTGAACCGGCCATCGCGTACGAAGCCGGCCAGCGTCATTCCGTATTCGCGGGCGAGTTCGACCGCGAGGCTCGAGGGCGCACCGACCGCGGCGAGGATCGGAATGCCGGCGACTAGTGCTTTCTGAACAAGCTCGAAACTCGCACGGCCGCTGACGAGCAGGACGCGTTCGCCGAGCGGTACTTCGCCATCAAGAAACTTTCTGCCGATCACCTTATCGAGTGCGTTATGGCGGCCGACATCTTCGCGGACGATGTCGAGCCTGCCATCAGAATCGAACAACGCCGAGGCATGCAGCCCGCCGGTGCGGTCAAACACATTTTGCGATCCGCGGAGTTTGTTTGGCAAAGAGTGGATCAGATCAGCCGAAACGCGAAGGCAGTTCGCGGCGATCGGCTTCGCTTCGGTGCGAAGTGCCTCGATCGAAGACTTGCCGCAGACGCCGCAGCTTGATGTCGTGTAAAAATGCCGTTCGAGCTTTTTGATATCGACCGTAGCACCTTCAGCGAGATCGACGCGGATCGTGTTTGAATTTGGAATTCCAGCTTTAGTTAGCTCGTCGGTCGGAATTTTGCCAGTTGAAGCTGGAACTCCGAGCCTTCCGCAATGATGGATCTTTTTGATATGTTCGGGGACTTTGACGATCCCTTCGGTGAACAGAAACCCGGCGGCAAGCTCGGCATCTTCGCCCGGCGTCCGCATCGTGATCGAGACCGCACGATGCTTCGCGTCATGAAACCCGAGGCGAATCTCAAGCGGCTCTTCTATCGCGAGATCGTCCAAGGCTTTCGCCCTCGATTCCCCAACAACGCGATGCACATCGGTTCGTGCCACAGAGTTCACCGAGGCCACTGAGGAATCGAACTTCATTTCCGCGGGACCGGCCATATTAACTCCGTGCTCTCTGCGTGCTCTGTGGTAAAAATGCCTTAATCTGCAGGGAGGATGCGTCCGCGGCATTCGCCTAGGCCTATACGGCGAAACCCTTCGCGTTCGCAGTAGCCCTTCATAATCACTTCGTCGCCGTCCTCGAGAAAACGCCGCTGTTCGCCCGAGGGCAGATCGATCGGCTCGGTTCCGCGCCAGGTCATTTCGAGCAGGCAGCCGCGTTCGCTTTTTTCTTTCCCGCTGACGGTGCCGGTCGCCATCAGATCGCCGGTCTGCAGGTTGCAGCCATTCGAGGCGTGGTGCGTTAGCATCTGGCCGATCGTCCAGTAGAGGTCTTTCGGGTTCGACCGCGAGAGCAGATGCGGCTCGATGTTCTCATTCCGCATCTTTTCGGTCTGGATGTAAACCTCGAGGTTGATATCTAGCCCGCCGAGCTTCTGATTCCGCTCGTCGCTGAGATATTCGAGCGGCTGCGGGTCATCGGGATCGCGTTCGAAAGCAGGCGTGCGAAACGGTGCAAGTGCCTCCATTGTAACGACATACGGCGAGATGGTCGTCGCAAAGCTCTTCGAAAGAAATGGCCCGAGCGGCTGATATTCCCAGGCCTGTATGTCGCGGGCCGACCAGTCATTGACCAGACAAACGCCGAAAATATGTTCTTCGGCTTCGCTGATATTGATCGGCTCCCCAAGCTCATTTCCCTTGCCAACAAAGAACCCGAGCTCCATCTCGTAATCGAGATTTTTCGCCGGGATGAAGACCGGCGGCTTTTCCGCATCGCTCCGGTTCTGGCCCCGCGGCCGCTTGATATCGGTTCCTGATATCACGATCGACGAAGCCCGCCCGTGATACCCGATCGGGATGTATTTGTAATTCGGCAAAAGCGGATTGTCCGGCCGAAACATCGACCCAACATTCGTCGCATGATAGATCGAGCAATAGAAATCAGTGTAATCACCGATGGCAAACGTTGGAAAATACTCGACTTCATCAGCCGAAAGTAATACGTTTTCCAGTCTGTTTCTCGAATCCTCCGACGCTCCCGATTCGAGTCCCTTCAATAAATCTCGTCGAATTTCCGCAGAGGCACCCGCAGACAAACGACGCGGGTCATCAAGCTTCCATTCCTGCAAATCCGTGCTCCACCAGCTGCTGGGATTTGCACCGGCATATTCGACCAAATCGACAATTTGATCGCCTATTCGCACTCCGATACGGCTTCCAAACTCCGAAGTTTTGTGGCGAAAGTTACAAAACGGCAAATTCTGTATAGGAAAATCCGTATTCGGGTCGTTGGCGGATTCGACCCAGCTCTTCAGATTCGGGTCATGTGTTTCGTTTATCTCGTACATATTCTTCATTACTCACACCCTGCTACCGCGCCGACGTAGTACTCTCGGCCCCTTCAGCTCTCCCACAGGCGGAAACCCGACCGGTAGATACTGTCTTAGAGCAAGCCCATTGCGCGGAGGTCTTCTACCGGTTCGTCGAATGAGCATGAGCCGAAGGAGATCATCCCGCGGGTCCGGAGAAGCTTTAGGTGAGCGGTCGTCAGGAAGTATTCGCTTCGCCAGGCGACGCCGGCTTCGCTAAATGAAAATACCTCTTCAAACTCCTCTTCCATCAGCTCCTCGAGCAACGATGGCCGGTAGCTCTCGCGGGCAAATGCCGTCATCAGCAGCATATTGAGAAAGCCGTGCATCGCACCGCGGGGCGCGTCCGCGGCATAGGTCAGCGGCTTAAAGCACCGGAGCGGATGGTGCAGCCCGGCCGTCGCCTTGAAAGGCACATTCGCCGCCATACAGCTTCTTACGAAGCGGATTATCTCCCGCGATGTCGGGAAGTCCGTCGGCGTCACACCGCCGGTACGCATCTTTGCCCGCTGTTTATGGGCGGCAAGCGACATGACAAGATCGACGAACTCATCGCCGGTCGCTATTTCAAAAAATGCCGTCAGCCCCTCGGGCAATATTGCAACCGTATTCTCGATCTTCGAAACGGTCGTCGCCTTTACCTCAAGCGTGTCGATGACGGCCCGGCCCTCGTTGTCGCGGTTAAAGTCGTTGACGGTCTTAATGGTCGCCGTGATGTCCTCGCCTGAAAGCGCGCTCAGCCGCCAGGGAAGCTTCGAGCCGCCCGAAAGAAGATCACGGGCCGAATCAAGAAACTCGTCAAGCCGTGCCGTCGGCACCACAAAGCGGCCCATCATCCAGCCGAGTTCGCCGCTCCGGTAGGCCGCATAATTGACGACGGCCTCCTGCATCGAAAGCTGCGAGGGCGGAAAAAGCCCGGCGTAGTCGATCAGATCATCAAGCAGCGTTTTTACGGAATCAACGGGTTTTACGGGTTCGGCGGCGGCGTTCATCTCTTTCCAGGCAGTCTATTCGGTATAATTCGCAATGATACGGATTGCCCCCAGGATTTACAAACGCGTTGCATTTTGGCTGCCCTCTTGCCTCGCACTCGGCTTTCAGTTATCTTTCTAAGGATTTTTGAGTAATATGCGTGTTTTAGGTATCGATCCGGGAAGCGAAACTCTCGGCTGGGGCGTGGTCGAGGGCTCGGGCTCGAAGTACACTTCGGTCGCCTTCGGCACGGTCCGCTCAAAGAGCCGTGATGCATTTTCAAAGCGGCTGATGGGCATTTATGCCGGCGTCGCGGAGGTCATCGACGAGCACTCGCCGGATGTTCTCTCGATCGAGGAAGCCTTTTACGCGACGAACGTCAGCGTTGCGATGAAGCTCGGCCAGGTCCGCGGCGTCGTGCTCCTGCTTGCTGAGCAGCGTGGGCTGGCGATCGCCGAGTATGCCCCGCGGCTGATAAAGCAAACGGTCGTCGGCTACGGCAATGCCGAAAAGCATCAGGTCGGCGAGATGGTCAGGATATTGCTCGGGCTCCGCACCGTCCCGAAGCCACACGATGCCGCCGATGCTCTCGCGACGGCCATCTGCCATTTTCACCATGCCGGAGCCGCCGCCCGAATATTGAAGCAAAGCTTATGAAACCTGCTCTCCTGCTGCTACTTCTTTGTTTATTCACCTTCACCGCCGAAGCACAAAGGCGGTCGCGTGCACGCACTCCGCAACCGCCCGAGGTCGGTAAGACGGCGGTCGTGATGGATGAGACGATCTCCGTGCTCCGCGACAAGCCGAGCCTATTCGCCAATGCTGTCCAGCGAATGCGCCGCGGCCGCATTGTGAAAATACTCGGTGTTGCCGAGGCCGATGGCGTGCGGTTCTTCCGCGTCTCGGCGGTGCCGCCGGCGGCGGGTTGGCTGCAGGCGGATTCGGTATTCGGTAAATTTCGTCCGGCCGATGAGGAACGTTTCGTTTCGCTCATTCAGGCCTCAAGCGGCTTTGAGCAGGTCGAGCTCGCGACCCATTTTCTAAAGCTCTACCCGGCGTCGAGCTTCCGCCCCGCTGTCCTTTTGCTTTACGGCGATCTGCTCGAGGACGCCGCCACGCGCCTCAGCCGCGATGCCAATAACCGGCTCGACCGCCGGGAAATGGCCGCCTCGGGAGCGCCGGTCCACAGCTACTATCTCAACTTCGTAAGCCTCGACCGATACCGCCGGCTCGGCATCCGCTTCGTCTTCAATTCTTCAACGCGGCGGTTCCATTACGACGGCGAATCGTGGGCCGAGGTCGTCCGAAAACACGCGGCAAGCCCCGAATCTGCCGAAGCCCAAAAGCGGCTTGATTCGTTGAAAGAAAAAATGGAAAGGACGGAGTCGCGTTAAAGAGCGACGGCGATCTCGGCCGCGACGCGGGCGTTCGATTCAAGCAAGGCGATGTTTGCCTGCATCGTTCGGCCGGAGCTTTTTGCGGCAAGCTCGGTGAGCAGGAAAGGAGTCACGGCCTTGCCGGTGATGCGTTTCGCTGCCGCCTCTTTCAACGCGTCGGCGATCAAACGCTCGGCCTCGGCCCGCGGAAACTCATCCGCCTCCGGCACGGGATTGACGACGAGCAAAGCCTGAGAAAGCCCAAGCTCGCCGCGTGCCTCTGCGATCTTTGCCACGTCTGACGCCTTTTCAAGCCGGACGTCGACACCGAGCCCGCTCGAACGCGAAAAGAACGCGGGAAATTCGCTGCATCGCCAGCCAATGACCGGCACTCCATGCGTCTCAAGCCATTCGCGCGTCGCTGAAAGGTCGAGCACGGCCTTTGCACCGGAGCAAACAACGATTATCGGATTCGCAGCAAGCTGCGGCAGGTCGGCGGAAATGTCGGAAAGCCCGCCGCGATGAACCCCGCCGATGCCGCCGGTCGCAAAGACGCGGATGCCGGCGTTGCGGGCGATGAAAGCGGTTGTTGCGACCGTCGTCGCGCAATCGAGTTTGCCGGCAATTGCGATCGCAAGGTCGCGGATCGAGGCCTTGCGGACGCTTTCTGACTTGGCAAGATGTTCAAGCTCCTCGCGGGTTAGCCCTGCCTTTATCCGCCCGCCGAGGATGGCGACCGTGGCCGGTATCGCACCTGCCTCGCGGACGATGCTTTCGAGCTTTAGTGCAGTTTCGATATTTTGCGGGTATGGAAGCCCCTGCGCGATCACGGTCGATTCGAGCGCGACTATCGGGCGGTCGAAATGGACCGCACCGGAGACCTCATCGCTAAGATCGAACCTCATCAGTGAATGCGGGAAAATTACTTGACGAACTTACCTATGCGGTCGAGCCGCGGGTGCGTCAGGCAGCCCACCATGCTCCCGTTCGAAGCTCCGCGGTCGCACGACCAATAGACGAACATTGCCCGGCCGATGACAAGTTCACGCGGAACGAAACCCCAAACGCGGCTGTCCTCGCTGTCGTCGCGTGCATCGCCGAGCACAAAGAAATTATCAGGCGGGACGACCATCGTCTTACCCTCGACGGCAAATTCATAGCCAGAGGTCGGCAGCCGCCGCCCCGCACGAACAGCGTCCATCGTCGTCTTGCTGTAATAGACGGTCCACTTCGCGTTCGGGTCTTTCTCCTCGAACTCGAGCGTCTCAAGTTGCGAGATACTGTTCGGAGCATCGCCGATGACGCGATTTTCGGCCAGCGGCTCGCCGTTGATGTAAACACGATTATTGCGAAATTCGACCGTCTCGCCCGGCAGCCCGATGACGCGTTTTACGTAGTTGATCTGATAGGCCTTGAGCGGCGGATTTGAGCCGCGAAAGCGGTCGCGTTCGGGCTTAGCCCGGTTGCCGGGATATTTGAAAACGATGATGTCGCCGCGTTCAATATTTCGCATCGGGAGAAACGGCAGCGGATCACCCGCGGGGTTGAAAATGAACTTGTTGACGAGCAGATAATCGCCGACGAGGATGGTGTTCTGCATCGACCCGGTCGGGACGGTCACCGCCTGCAGGATGAAGGTCATCCCAAAGAGCGCCATTACGAGCGTTACCGTCAGCGACTCAAAATACTCGCGAAAGAGCGACTTCGGCGGGCCGGTTGGCTTTTTCGCCTGCTCTTTCTGTTTTTCATCAACCTCGGCCGTTGCAACCTCAGGCTTGTCAATGCTCATAGCTTACTGTCTCTCATCAAGATCTTTTGTTTCGGCGAGTGCCAATTCAGCCGCCGCGATCTCGGCTGCCTTTTTGCTCCGGCCCTCGCCTTCGGCCGAGCCGCCTTTCCAGCTAACGCGAACGTGAAACGTCCGGTCGTGCGGCGGGCCCTCCTCTTTTGTCGTTCGGTATTCCGGCAGCGGAAACCCGGCACCCTGCAGCCGCTCTTGAAGCAGCGATTTGAAATCTAACGAGTCCGCAGGGCTTGCTGCTGCAACACGCTCACCGAAGAGCTTTAGTGTCACATCCCGTGCGGCCGGATACCCGCCATCGAGAAATACGGCTCCGACGACTGCCTCGAACGCGTCCGAGATCAACGTCGATTTATCGCGCCCGCCCGACTTTTCCTCAGCCGTCCCGAGCAATAAGGCCTCCCCAAGCCCGAGCTCGCGTGCGATCGCTTCAAATGCTTTCGCGCTTACAAGCTGGTGCTTCATCTGCGTCAACTCTCCCTCGTGCGAGTGCGGATGCCGCCTGAAAAGCTCCTCGGCTACCACCAGGCCGAGCACTGCATCGCCGAGAAACTCGAGCGTCTCATAATCGTCGGTCGTGCGTCGCGGTTCGCTGCGGGCCTCGCGGCCGGCTTCACGTTCGGTTGCGACCGAACTATGCGTAAGTGCACGCCGTAGCAGTGCGGGATCCGCAAATTTATGTCCGATCCTGTCTTCCAGTTCCGCAATGCTAATCGAGGCCACGAGATAGTTTAAGCGGTCGCCCAGCAAATACAAAACCGGACGCCCTTTCATTTGAAAGAACGTCCGGCCGATCGTTAGATAGTGTCCAAAGCTTTTTCAAGCCTTTCCGGCAAGTTAGTTACCCGAAGCGGTATCGGTCGAGGTATCAGCGGCGGTCGGCGATTCGATGACGACCGGCGTGACCTCTGAGGTCGGGTTCGGCATCGGCTTCTGGATCGTCGATGCGATGAACTCGTCCACTCCCGTTTCCTTCTCAAAGCGAACGTTGTAGAGCGTCTTTACGTTGTTGTAAAGCCCGTCGCGGTAAGCCTTGGAAGCGGCATCGGCCTTCGTGTTCTTATAAGCACGGGCATAGGCATCAACTCCGCGTTCGGCGGTAGCCTTAAGAAGGCCTTCCTTTGCCGCGATCTCGGTGTCCTTGGCGATCTTCTCCTCGTCGGTCGTCAGGGCATTGCGGGCAACGATCATTTCCTTGACCTGATCCGCAAGCTTGGTCACCTCTTCAAAGTAGTAGTCGCCGATGGCACCGTAAACGGCCGGATTCGATTTACCAACCGGCATCTGGGTCAGTTCAAAGTAATCAACCAAACCGGCTTTCTTGTCGCCCTGGCCGTAGAACTTGACGTAGGCTTTTGCATAGGTGAGGTCGGCAATGACCTGCTCCTTGGTGCCTTCAAATTCGAACACACCGAATGCGTCCTGACCGGCCTTGTTCTTCTTTGTCGCTGCGGTTCCGCTGCGAAGCATCGAGAGTGCCTTGTCAGCCATCATCAGCGAATCTGAATTGAACGCGTTGTTCTTCTTCGGCGGAGCTGCTTCGAAAAGAGCTGCCTGCCCGAGCGGGATGATCACATTGAGGATACGCGGGTCGCTCGGAGCGATCGCCTGAATTTCCTTTGCAGCGGCAAAGGCCTCGACCCAATTCTTATTCTGTCCGCCTACGGCTGCATCATATTTACGGAAAAGCGGGCTCAGCTTCTGGTCGAGCTCATATTGAGCAACGTCCTTTTCCCACTGCGGCATCAACGGTTTTAGCCAATCGACAAAAGCTTTGGCCGACTCGCAATTGCCATACTTCTCGAGGTACTGCTTACCGGAATCGACCGAAACCTTGAGCGTTTCAAGCTTGCCGTAATTCTCGATAACCTTGTTATAGAGAGCATTCATCCCGTCGAAATCTTCACACGGGTCCTGAGCCGAAACGGCCGAGCTTCCGGCGGCCATAAATACCGCCAAAAGTGCCGAAATACCTACATATCTAATGATCGTTTTCATTTGTCTAACTTCCTCCAAGACCTGCTTGTTACTAACTCTGCTAAAACCGGAAAACATCGAATCGGTTTCGCGTGAAATCTGATGTATCGTTCGGAAAAATAGTTGCTAAAAAATCAGGGCCCTCTTATCTGCTCACCGGGAATAGATTCCCCGCCTACTTTGAAAAAGTAGTGACCAATAATAATCATTTATTGCGGGAAATGATGTCAAGCGAAAGCGCGAAAAACTCTCTCCGGCCGATCAACACGTTCCTTAATTACGGACGATGCGCGGACGCGGCTTTTCCTTGGCGGCGGTTCTCGGCTTTGCCTTGGGGTCGGGCTTTTTAGCTGTTGGCTTGGCCTTTGCCGGAGTTTTTGCACTTGCTTTCTTTGCAGGGGCGGCCGCTGGCTTTTTGGCGGCGGGTTTAGCGTTGCTCTTTGCCGGGGCCTTTGTATTGGCCGCTGGCTTTTTGGTAGCAGGGACCTTCTTAGTTGCGACAGGCTTTTTCGCCGAATTGGCCGCCGGTTTCTTTGCGGGTGAACTTTTCGCCGTGGTGACGGGCTTTCTTGGTGCCGGCTTTGCCGTTGCCGGGGTCGTTTTTGCTGCGGCTGTCGGCCGCGAAGCCGGTTTGCGTGCCGGTGCGTTGACCGGCCGGGAATCGGTCTTTTTCACCGCCGGGGCTGCGGGCTTTGCCGCGGGGCGTGCCGGAGCTGAGGCGGCGTTACTGCGGTCGTATTCGATAACCACCGGCTTAAATACCGGTGCCGATTGCGTTGTTCGCGTGACCCGCGGAGTTTCCGTCGGACGCTGCTGCGAAGCTCCGGCAACGTTCGTCCGCTGCGGAGCGGCCTCGACGGCCTCATCAGCTAATTCTTCGTCCTCGTCGCCGTCCTTTTCTTCATCACCGGCCCGAGCCGCTATCATCGCCTCGCGAGCCTGCGCCGGACGATTGCGGAAATTTTGCAGGGCCAGAAGCCGCTGCGGATCGCGCCGAATGCGGTTGCCGAGAGCGTTATATATCTGACTTGCGATCGCTGCCGAAATGCGTCCGCGGGCGGCCTGTCCGCGGGTGATGACGACAACGGCGTAATCCGGATCTTCGATCGGTGCGACCGATGCGAAAAGTCCGACCCACGAGCCCTGCCCAATGCAGGAACCGGTTTTGCCGGCGACGCCGAGCGTCTGGTCCAATCCGCGGCGGGCCGTGCCGTATTCGGCGGCTCCGATCATTCCCGGGATCACGCCCAAGAGCGTTTGGTTGGGAACACTTGCGGTGCCCTTGAGCCTTGCCTGCTGGCTTGTTCGCTGAGTGCGTTCGCGGGTGATCTGCGGCGTTACCCGCTTGCCGCCGTTGGCGATCGTTGTCACCATTACGGCGAGCTGAAGAGGCGTCACCTCAAAATCATCAGCGTGCGAATAGATCCGCGGATTGTTGTTGCCGTAGGGCAGCTTGCCTGCGTATTCGCCTTCGGCATTGATGCCGGTCGGCTGGCCGAGCCCAAGCTGTTTTGCGTAATAAATAAGCTTATCGCTGCCGAGCCCGCTGCCGACGCGTTGAAAATATGGATTGTTTGAATAGGCAAGAGCATCGTCAAGGTCCATTCTCCCGGAGTCTCCGCTTATGGCCCCATCCGGCGTGATCCTGTTCTCATTGATCCCAGCGACGCCGGTCACAAGCTTGACGGTCGAGCACGGCTTATAGCCTTTCTTGATGGCCCAATCCTGATTGACCATCGTTACGACGCGGCCGGTCTTTGCCTCCATCACGACGATCGTTCCGGCACGATCGCCGAGAGCGTTGACGGCGGCCTGTCTGATGCCGAGGTCTTCGCCTTGGGTGTTGTCGCGGGCGATGTTAGCTGCGGTCTCGGTCTGTAGCCCGCGTTCAAAGGCAAGGGCTCGTTCGCGGGCACGCCTCGCGGCCTCTGCCCGTCGACGCTGCTCGGCAAGGGCGGCCTGACGGCGGGCTTCCTCGGCCTTTTTGCGGGAAGCCTCTTTGCGCCGCTCGGCAGCGGTCATTTTCTTCGCGGGTTTGGCTGCGGTTCGCTTATTTTGGGCTGTTCGAGTTGAGGTAGCTTTTTTCGGGGCAGCCTTTTTGGTCGCTGTTGCCTTCTTAGGGACGGGCTTTGCCGCGGTCCGTTTCTTTGTTTGGCCCGCCGAGATACCGGCAAACACAAAAACGGCCATCAAAACGATAATTCCGGAACGGCGGCAGAAAGCGATCGAAAAAAGGTTCATCCGTTACCTCAACGCTGATTATGATCTTTTCTAAGTTTGGAAGCCGAGTCCCGCAAGGAAGAGCAATTGTTGTGAAGCGGAACTTTGCGAATCGACTGATTTTCAAGATAACATTCAATCCACGCTGTTGCAAGAGGTTTTTAAGCACTTGTTTATCTCGGTGACCTAAATGGGGTTTTTTGGTACATTTCGCGGCCGTTTGCTGCTCATTCTGGCCCTAATGCTGATAGCCACGCTTGGAGTTCAGTATTACATCAACTTGTTGATGCAGCAGGAGAACACCGAGCTCCGCGACCAGCAAAGCCAGGCGATAACATCGGGCTTTCAGCTCGGCGTCTCGAGCCTGACCCGTCAGGACCGCATCCGCGACCTCGTCGACCAACCCGACCAGGCATACCTTGATAACGACTCGCGGCAGCGGATACTCGATATCCTCGTTATCACCAACCAATGGCAGGTCCTCGACAGCCTGACCGACACATATCTGCCCGAGAGTGGCGAGGGCGATGAGGTCATCTACAAACGGCTCGGCGACTTGACGGACCTTCCGCCGCTGATGAACGGCGAACGGCTGGGTGCTGACCTCGAGCGGTTTCCGAACCGCCGGACGGCCGAAAACAAGCTCCGCAACGACGAAGCGCACGCTCTCCCGGTCGAGACCAGCCAGGGCCGCTGGTACATAATGGTCCTGCTCCGCAATGACCGCAATGAAGCCGCAGCCCGTGCCGCACAGCCGCTAATAGTAATGCTCGGCGTGCTGTCGATCTCGACGCTTATCACGTTCCTGCTCGTCTGGCGGTTCACGCGGCCGATCGCGAACCTTTCCGGCGCCGCAAGGCGCGTTGCCGATGGCGACCTAACCGTCCGCGTTCCGGACGATTATCGCGGCGACGAAATGGGCCGGCTTGCGATGCGTTTCAATGAGATGACCTCGGAGCTCGAGAAATCGAAAGTGCTTGAGGAGCAACTCCAGCAGGCGGAGAAGAGCGCCGTTATCGGGCGGCTCGGCTCGGCGATCGCACACGAGATACGTAACCCGCTCAACTACATTAACCTGACGCTCGATCATCTTCGCTCAAAGTTTGCTCCCGAGGAAGAGGACCGGCAAAGGACTTTCAAAAAGCTGATCACGCAGGTGAAGGACGAGGTCGCGAGGATAAACCAGCAGATCACGGATTTTCTCAGCTATTCGCGGCCGGCGGTTGCCGACCTGAAACCGGTGGATGCCAAGGCGATAATTGAAGACTCGCTCCGCATCGTCGAAGGCACGGCGGAAGAGAACGGAATCAAGGTCGCCGTCATCGAGCACGAAAATGTGCCGCAGATCGCCGCCGACGCCGAGATGCTCCGCTCGGTCTTCAATAATCTTTTCATCAACGCCGTGCAGGCAATGGGGGCAAACGGCGGCAACCTGACGGTCCGCATCGAGCCGGACGCGGAGCCCGGCTTTGTCCGCATCGAGGTCGCCGACACGGGCAACGGCATCCCGGCCGAAAACCTCTCAAAGATATTCGAACCCTATTTTTCGACCAAAGAAACGGGCACCGGACTCGGCCTAGCGATCGCCCACAAAGCGATCGAAGCCCACAACGGAAGAATAGATGTAGACTCAAAAGAAGGTGAAGGAACGACGTTTGTCGTTCTGCTACCGAGCAACGGAAATTAGCCACAGAGGCCACAGAGATCTGTTAATTGATACTCTCTGTGCACTCGGTGGCATACACAAATTATGGCTAGAAAATCCATCCTCGTCGTTGACGACGAGAAGAACCAACGCGAGATTCTTGAGACGATCCTCTCCGGTGAGGGGTATGACGTAACGACGGCGAGTTCCGGCGAGGCGGCAATGAAGTTTGTCGAGTCGCGCCGCTTCGACCTCGTCTTGACGGACCTCAAGATGACCGGAATGTCGGGGCTCGACCTGCTGAAAGAGCTGACGAATTTTGACCGCTCGATCATCGTCATTTTGCTGACGGCTCATGGTTCGGTCGATTCGGCCGTCGATGCGCTGCGTCTCGGTGCGTTCGATTATCTCCAGAAGCCCTACGACAGCGACAAGCTGCTCGACACCGTCTCGCGGGCATTGAACAAGCTTTCGGCACTCGATACTGAGATCGTTTCCGTCTCGCCGGAGATGGACAAGATCAAGAAGCTGATCCTCAAGATCGCCAAGTCGAATTCGACCGTCCTCATCCGCGGCGAAAGCGGTACCGGCAAGGAGCTTATCGCTCGGGCGATGCACATTAACAGCCTCCGGGCGAGCAATACGTTTCAGGCGGTAAACTGCGCCGCAATCAACGAGAATTTGCTCGAATCGGAACTCTTCGGCCATGAGAAGGGCTCGTTCACCGGAGCGGTCGGCGAGAAGAAGGGCCTTTTTGAGATAGCCGATGGCGGCACGCTTTTTCTTGATGAGATCGGCGAGCTCGACATCGCCCTGCAGGCAAAGCTGCTCCGTGCGCTGCAGGAGCGGGAGATACGCCGCGTCGGTGGTGTCAAGGAAATCCCGGTTGATGTCCGCGTGCTCGCCGCGACCAACCGCGACCTGCTGAAAATGACCGAAGAAAAGCGGTTCCGCGAAGATCTTTATTATCGGCTCAATGTGCTCTCGATCGAAATACCGCCGCTCCGCGAGCGCCGCTCGGATATCCCGGTGCTGATGGATTTTTTCATCAAAAAGCACACCCGCGGGACCGACCGCGAGATCAAGATCGAACCCGCGGCAAAGGCGTTGCTCAACGATTACCATTACCCCGGTAATGTCCGCCAGCTTGAATCGGCGATCGAGCGGGCGATCCTGCTCTCTGAGAACGACACCATCACGCTCGACGACCTGCCGCCCGAGATGTCGGCCGGAAGCCGCCCGGCAGAGATCGGCGGCGATTCAAATTTCAAACTCCCGCCCGAAGGCGTCAACTTTGAGGACGTCGAACGGAGCCTGATCGAACAGGCGATGGAGCGAACCGACGGCAACATCACCAAATCCGCCAAGCTCCTCGGCCTCACCTTCCGAACGCTTCAGTATCGCCTCGAGAAGTACGGAGTGAAGAAAGAAGGCGATGAAGAAGCTGTGGAGGAGTGAGGAGTGGGAAGTGACGAGTGACGAGCAGGAAGACGTTCAGATCCGACAACTTTTTTGTTACGTTTTCCGCCGTTTGGTGCTATAAGTTTAACGTTTGAGCGGTGATTCTTGTCACTCGTCGCTCACCACTCGTCACTAAACACTATGGAATGGTTCTCGACACTAACACTCGCTCTCGGATCTGCATGGACCAGCGGGATAAATCTTTACGCGACCGTTTCTGTGCTTGGGCTTTTGCAGCGGCTGGGCGGCGTTAAGCTCCCGGGCGGCCTTGATGTGCTCGATAATTGGTGGATCATCGGCATTGCCGGCGGGCTGTATATCATCGAGTTTTTCGCCGACAAGGTCCCTTATGTCGATAGCGTTTGGGACGTCGTCCATACCTTTATCCGCGTGCCGGCGGGTGCGGTGGTCGCCTATGCTGCGGTTTCCGACATGGACCCTGCAATCGTTATTCCCGCAACGCTAATCGGCGGCGGCTTTGCCTTTGCTTCACATGGGACAAAAGCAGCGGCCCGAATGGGTGCGAACCTCTCGCCCGAGCCGGTCTCAAATACCGTGCTCTCGCTGACTGAGGATGTCATAGCCATTGGCGGCGTTCTCCTTGCCGTCTTTGCCCCGGTCGTCATCGCCGTTGTTCTTGTCGTATTTTCTATAGCGTTCTTTTGGTTCTTTCCAAAGATCTTGCGGGCGATCAAAAAGCTCTGGCGCGGTGTGCGGGCTTTTTTCCGCGGCGAATCTTTATCCGACGTTGCACGCAAGGGCGGGTAGGCTGGCCCGTTCTATTCACATAGTTCGTCTGAACTCGAGGAGGAATAGATATGAAACAGCTCTCTCTGACCGCGATTGTTCTCGCTTCCCTTTTGTTCTCGGCCTGTGGAATGGGTGACGAGGCCGCCGTTTCGCAGTCGCCGGGTACATCTTCCGGCGAATCCGAGTTTCAAAACTCTTCGGCGGCAAACACCGCTCCGGCAAGCGCTCCAGATCAGGCACGAAAGACAGCCGGTGGCGGCGGCACACAACCACTTCAGGAAAACATCCCCGTCGATCAGACATCGAGCTCTCAGCAAACGGCCATCCCGACCGACCGCAAGATAATCCGCAACGCCGAACTTGACCTCGAATCCGAGACGCCCGATGAAGCGCAGACTCGCATCACCACGATCGCCGAGCAGATGGGCGGTTTTGTAGTTGAGTCGAAGCAAAGCTCGACCGATGTCCGCTCCTCTCGCCGCGATACCGTTACGATGACCCTCCGCGTGCCCTCGGCTAAGTTTGGCGAAACGCTAGAGGAGATCCGCAAGGCATCAGGCCGCGTCGTGGTTGAGACCGTAAAGGGACAAGACGTAACCGAAGAATTTATCGATATCGAGGCACGGCTCAAGGCACAGCAGGCACTCGAAGCTCAGTTCACCGAGATAATGAAGCGTGCCAATACGGTCGATGACGCCTTGACCGTTCAGCGGCAACTTGCGGTCGTCCGCGGCGAGATCGAGAGGATCGAGGGCCGGAAGCGTTTTCTCGAAAATCAATCAAGCCTTTCGACGATCAAGCTGCGCATCCGCACTCCGGCTGTCATCTCCGCAGGCGGCCCGGGCTTTTTCTCGCGGCTTACGGATTCGATCAACACAGGGCTCGATACTGCTCTCAGCTTCGTGCTCGGCCTCGTAACGGTCCTCATCGCGGCTCTGCCGTTTCTGATCTTCATCTGCTTGCCCGCTTACCTCATCTTCCGATACCTTTGGAGAAGGGCACGGCGGCGGATGACCGCGGCCCGCATCGTTGAAGAAGAGTTAAAGGACGAATGAACTGGGAAAAGGCATTTCAGGCTTTGGCGGTCTTGCTTGCAGCGGCCGCCATTTATTTTTTCTGGGCCGGCAATAGCGACTGGATGTTCGCCTCGGGTGTGCTCGGATCGGTGGCTTTTTTCCTGAGCGTCCGTTTTCAGGTGAAGGAGCGGAACAAGATGCGCGAAGCCGAACGCGAGGCCGCTGCCACGCAGGAAACCAATGACGGTAGTGAAGGCGAGTGAGACGTCCCGCGGCGTTTCAACGCGTTGAATATTGAGCGCGGGTTCCGCATTTACGTCCCTTCCGCGTCTTTATCATTTATGGCAAAGATCGTCCTCGCAACTTTCGGCTCGCTCGGCGACCTTCACCCGAAGATCGCTCTCGGCATCGAACTAAAACGCCGCGGCCACGACGTTACCATCGCCGCGATGGAATTTTACCGCGAAAAGATCGGCCAGATCGGGCTCGGCTTTCACCCGATGGCACCGCACCTTGACCCGAACGACGACTCGCTGGCAAAGGACGTGATGGACAACGACACGGGGTCGGAGACCATACTGCGGGAGATCATAATGCCGAGCCTGCCGGCGATGTACGACGACCTGGTCGCGGCGACCGCCGGTGCGGACCTCGTCGTTTCGGGCGAGATAACTTACGCCATCAAGTCGCTGGTTGAGACGACCGAGATAAAGTGGGTCTCGACCACGCTTTCGCCGATCGCTTTCTTTTCAAATTACGACCCGCCGGTTCCGCCGCCGGCACCGTGGTTTGAGAATCTGCGATTTCTCGGGCCCGCATTTCACCGCCTTGTTTTCTCTTTTGCCAAGCGGCAAACGCATGCTTGGCTCGCCGACTATCGCAAATTTCGCCGCAGCCTCGGCCTCAGCGAAGACCACGACCCGATCTTTGCGGGCAAGTTCTCTCAAGACGCTCACCTCGCGATGTTCTCGCGTGTGCTTGGCGAGCCGCAGCCCGATTGGCCGCCGCATACATTGCAGACCGGCTTTTGCTTTTACGACGGACAGGCCGATAGCGGCAAGATGCCCGAAGGCCTCGAGGACTTTCTCAATTCCGGCGAACCGCCGATCGTATTCACGCTTGGCTCGGCCGCTGTAATGGACCCGGGCGAGTTCTTTAATGAGAGCATCAAGGCCGCGAAAAAGCTGAAGCGGCGGGCGGTGATGCTTTACGGCATTTTCAACGAACCTCCGGACGGCTTGTCGGATGACGTTGTCGGTTTTGACTACGCGCCGTATTCGCGCATATTTCCCCGAGCGGCCTGCGTCGTCCATCAGGGCGGCGTCGGTACGACGGGACAGGTCTTGAGAGCCGGCGTGCCGCACCTGATAATGCCCTATGGCCACGACCAACCGGACAACGCCGCACGCTGCCGCCGGGCCGGCGTCGCCGAGATCGTTCGGCGGGGCAATTACAACGCGGACACAGCCGCAATAGCTATCGACCGGATACTCGACGACGCGTCTTATCGGACAAAAGCGCGTGAGCTAGCCGCCGTCGTCGTCATGGAAGACGGGACCGCCGCGGCCTGCGACCGCATCGAGAAAGTTTTAAACTCGGCATCTTAAACGCTAAGATGAAGTTTTAGCGTTATGCGAACACTCCGGGCTGAACATTCCTGCAATTTTTATCTTAGACGGCACGCCGTTTCGGCCGTTATCTTTTTGGCCATTGCGTTTGCTACCGCGCTTCCCGTAGCGGCGCAGGACGTTGCCCTTGAACCGGCGGAGATCGCCGAAAAGTTTTCGCTCCCGCGCGTCGGCTCGGCCGAAGACTTTGCAAAGGTCGCCCGGACCCTCCACCCCGAAACGCCTTACTCGCTCCCGCACGCGATGTTCTTTATCGACCGCAAAGAAGGCAACCGGATCTACTACGCCGATTCGAACCGCTACCGCTTTCATAAAGATTTTCTGCTCGCGACATATTTAGTTCCGCGCGGTGCCGATGTCTTCAAACCGGTTTACATCGATGAGGACCGAAGATTCATCGTCGGGACGGTCGCCTTTCAGCGGACGGTCGATAAATACACCTGGGAGATCTGGGAAGGCGATATGGCGACCGCCGAGCACCTGAAAACGGCACACGAGGTCATCAACCGAACATTCTTTGCCGCTGTCGCGTACAAGCCGAATTCGACGCGGCAAGAAGATCTCTCGGCCGGGCTCGGGTTTCCGCGGGTGCTGCAGAGCGAGATAATTAAGAATCAGGAGTATGTTGCCCTTAATCCGGGCCGTGCCGTCGGGCGTATCCACGTCATCGAAAAGCTCGATGACACGGTCGAGATCGGGGAAAACGAGATCCTTGTGCTTCGCGAGCTACCGATGTCGCTGCCGCCGGTTCGCGGGATAATCGTTGCCAAGCCTTCGTCGCCGCTTTCGCACGTCAACATCCTTGCTAAGGGCTGGAACATTCCGAATATTTACATCAAGGACGCCGACAAGCTTTTTAAGGACAAGCATTCTTTCGTCTGGGAGCTTGAGGCGACGATGACCGAGTACAAGTTTCGCCCGGCCGATACCGAACTGCTCCGAACCGATTTCAGGTCGCCGGACCAGCAGATACCGCCGGTCGATATGGCCGTGACAAAGCTCACCGGCCTCAAGGAAATGCGGCGGACGGACAGCGTCGCCTTCGGTGCAAAGGCCGCAAATCTCGGCGAGATCTTTCACGCCAAAGTGCCTGGCATCACCGTCCCGGATGGCTTCTCGATCCCGTTCTTTTGGTACGACAAGTTCATGAAGGACAACGGCCTGGACAAGGTCGTTGAAAAGCTGCTCGAGGATTACGATTTCATCCACAACCCGCGTTACCGAAAGCAGAAACTCGAAGAACTTCAGGCCGCGATCCAGAAGGGCACGATCGACCCAGCACTTCGCCGGCAAGTGTTTTTGCGATGGAAAAAGCAGCTCGGTTACGCCCCCGTCTTTGTCCGCAGTTCGTCGAATGCCGAGGACCTGCCGAATTTTTCAGGTGCCGGGCTTTACTCGAGCGCGTTCAACATCCGCACCGCCGACCAGATGCTTGAAGGTATCAAGAAGGTCTGGGGTTCGCTCTGGAACGCACGGGCATATGAATCGCGCGTTCGTAACTACGTGAGCCAGGACGACGTTTATATGTCGGCCCTGATACAGGTCGGCGTCGATATGGAAAAAGGCGGCGTGCTCATCACCAAAGACCCTTACAACAACGTCAAAGGCGATGCCGTTTATATCAGCTCGGTCTGCGGACATAATTCGCGGGTGGTCAACAACAGCGGCATCCCGGAACAGATACTTTTCCTCGGCGAGACGAATTCCATCTCGGTCGTTACGCTCTCCGATCAGGAGAACGCACTTCGCTTTGATGCCCGCGGAGACCTGAAGCAGGTCGTGGACAAATGCGCCGGGCCGAACGGCCGTGTGGTCAGCGATGCCGATGTCCGGCGGCTGGTCGAAGCCGCACGGGTGATCACCGCGGCCTTTGATTCCGTGCCGCAGGATATAGAATGGGGCATAATGCGCGGTAGAATATACGTAGTTCAAACGCGGCCCTATGCCGATTAAAATTAGTTGTTTTTTGGAGACATTTATGAAGAAGATCTCTTTGGTCATTATTGCAGGTTCTCTCTTTGCCGCCGGTTGCAATTCCGGAACGGCCGACACTTCCACAGCGGACAACACCGCGAACGCACCGCTGCGTGCCGAGAAAATGGAACCGACGACGCAGCATACTTTCGAGAACATGCCGGAGAAACCGGTTGGGCCAGTCAAGCCGACCGGCGGGAAATGGAGCGCAAATGGCGACCCGATAGACACAACCGATCTTGACAAGGCCATCGCCGATGCCGAAAAGAATCTCAAGGCCAAGCCGAACGACACGGCCGCAAAGGCCGCCGCGGTCGATGCCTATTACGAACGCGGATTTGCGCTGACCGAGGCTCGGCAATATGCCGCGGCCCTCGGCGATTACCGCCGGGCCCTGAAGATCGACCCGAACCACGAGGATTCGAAAACCTGGCAGCAACAGATCATCGGCATCTACGAGATGATGAAAAAGGACTATCCGAAACCGGGCGAAGAACCCGCACCGCTGCCGTTCAAGAAAGAAGGAGCGTAAGAAGGTGAAAATGTAAGAAAGTGAAAAGGTGAAAAAGGGGTGGACCGTTCAGCGGCCGGCGAATGTTTTCCAAGTCTAAGTTCTACCCTTTTCACTTTCTAACATTCCCACTTTTTCACTTTTCCCCTTTTTAACTTTTTCACAGGCATTTAATACACTGTTGAGTTCGATTTTCGACATTAGTTTCAAACAACATCTATGGCAATTTCAGCAACCGACATGAGAAAAGGCATGGTGATCCTCCACGAAGGGGCACCGGTTAAGGTGATGGACTTTCATCACCACACGCCCGGCAATCTGCGGGCGATGGTTCAGGCGCGGCTTCGTAACTTGCTCACGGGCAATTCGTTCGAGTACCGCTTTCGCTCGAATGAGGCGCTCGAGCGCATCGTTCTTGAGCAGCTAAAGATGGAGTATCTTTATTCTGACGGCTCGCATCACCACTTCATGAACCAGGAGAATTATGAGCAGGTGGCGCTGACCGAAGAAGAACTCGGCGACGCGGCCCAGTGGCTAATGCCAGGCCTGACGATCGAGGTCGAGTTTTACAACGGCACACCGATCGGCGTTGAGCTTCCGGCCTCGATGGAGCTGACCGTCACCACTACCGAACCGCAGCTCAAAGGTGCGACCGCCTCAAACTCAAACAAGCCAGCAACGCTCGAAAACGGCGTAACGCTAATGGTGCCGCCCTTCGTCGCCGAGGGCGAAAAGATCAAGGTCAACCCCACAGAATCGCGGTATATGGAAAGGGTCAAGTAGTTGCAGAGTTGTAGAGTTTGCGAAGTTGCAGAGTTTGGAGCCGCTTCTAAACTCTGCATTTTTATGTAAACTCAGGTTCGGCAATGTACTTCATCTACAGCATCTTGCTTTCGACCGCATTCGTGCTGATGCTGCCGCTGTTCCTCGTGCGGCGGGAGAAGTATGCCGCGGGGTTCAAGCAACGGCTCGGAAATTATCCCGAATTCAAACACGACGGCCGGAAGGTCATTTGGCTCCACTGCGTCTCGGTCGGCGAGGCGAATGCGGCACGGCCGCTGGTCGATGGACTGCTCAGCGAATTTCCCGGCCATCGAGTAGTGATCTCAACCACAACAAGGACCGGGCAGCAGCTCGCGGAGAAGATCTTTGCAGGCAAGGCTGAGGCCGTTTTCTACTTCCCTTTCGATTGGAAATTCTCTGTCCGGCGGGCTCTGAACCACTTCAAGCCCGCGGCTGTTCTGCTGATGGAGACCGAGATCTGGCCGCGGTTCATCAGCGAAGCGAAGCAGAGCGGGGCGAAGGTCGCGATAGTCAACGGCCGGCTATCCGAGCGTTCGTTCGGACGATATGGAAAGGTGAACGGCTTTTTGAAACGCGTGCTCGCGGACGTGGATCTCGCCCTGATGCAGGGCGGTGACGACGCCAACCGCCTCATCTCGCTCGGGCTCGCCGCCGCAAAAGCGAAGGTAACCGGGAACATAAAATTTGACATCGCCGATGACCCACGGGAGCAGGAAATCGCAGCGGAGCTAAACGCACGCTTTCGGTTCGATGACGGCCGGCCGGTCATCGCCGCCGCAAGCACACACGAACCCGAAGAGCGATGGCTGCTCGATGCCTTTTGCTCGATTCTTGCGGGCGAAGCGAAGAAAAAACCGCGGCTCGTGATCGCCCCGAGGCACCCGGAAAGGTTCGGTGATGTGGCTCGGCTGCTTCGTGAATTTCGCGACGACGAAGCTTGCGAATTCAAGCGCTATCGCACCGCCCGGCGGAGCGATGCACCGAGCGATGCAGACACCGAAGCCGACATCATCTTGCTCGATTCGATCGGTGAGCTGCGTGCTCTTTATCAGCTGACGTCGATCGCGTTCGTCGGCGGTTCGCTCATACCGCACGGCGGCCAGAGCGTGCTCGAACCCGCGGCCGCAGGTAATGCCATCATTACCGGCCCGCATACGTTCAATTTTGCCGACGTGATGCGTGTCTTCCTCAAGAACAACGCCGTCATCCGGCTTCCCGAACAATCGAACGAGGCCATTCCCGACGACCTCTTTATGCATATTTCGGACCTGCTCGAAGAACCCGAGGAACGCGCTGAACTTGCCCGAAATGCCCGGGCTGTGATCGAAGCGAACCGCGGAGCAACGGAGAGATCGGTCTTGGAGTTAAGCCACCTCCTAGAGGCTCTGAGAAAATGAAGTTCCTGCGAAAACTGTTGGTGCCAAGCTATTCGAGGCGGGCCGATTACGACTCACTAGACAGCACGTCCTCTCATTACAGTTTCCCGTGCCCGACGTGTTCGGCTAAGGTAGCGCTCTCTTTCGCAGATGCAATACGGCACTGTTACACATGGGAAGACGAAATTGATCAAATAGACGTGGAATTGATAAAGGACTATTTCGAAATGAACATCGTCGGCAAATCACAAGACGGAGGATGGCCGTCAGTATTCATAGTCGATTGCAGTAGCTGCAGTTCAAGATTCATGATCTATTTTGGCGTTTCGGAGATATCAAATTCGGTCTATCGTGTCGTCATCCAGTCAATCGCCGAAATTTCACCAGAATGATCATCCAGTTGCTGCTACTTTTTTTGTCGATTCTGCTCGTCTGGTTCAGCTTTAAGTCGTTCCGCGGCGGTGTTGAGTATCTGCGTTTCTTTCGCGAGGAGCTGACGAAGCCGCCTTCGGAGTGGGAACCGATGGTCACGATCATCGCTCCGTGCAAGGGTGTTGACGAGGGGATGCTCGCGAACTTCGACGCTTTGCTCGATCAGGACCTGCCCGAGTATGAGGTCATCTTTGTCATCGACGACGCGGACGACCCGGCCGCCGGCGTGATCGAGCAGGCGTGGCAGGAGGCCGAGCGGCACGTCAAATTGGTCGTCGCACCGAAAGCGAACGGATCGAGCCAAAAGGTCGAGAACCTTCGCGAAGGTGTTCTCCATGCCGACCCGAGAAGCGAGGTTTTCGTTTTTGTTGATTCCGATGCACGCCCCTCGCCCGGCTGGCTGCGTGCCCTCGTCGCACCGCTCCGCGATGAAACCATCGGTGCCGCGACCGGTTACCGCTGGTTCATCTCCGAAGAGCCGACGCTCGCCTCCGAACTTCGCTCGGCATGGAACGCTTCGATCGCTTCTGCGCTCGGCCCGAACGAGAAAAGCAATTTCACCTGGGGCGGTTCGATGGCCATCCGCCGCGACACGTTTGAACGCATCGGGATGCGCGACAAATGGCAGAGCACGCTTTCCGACGATTTTGCCGTTACGCGGGCGATGCGTTCTGCGGGGCTTCGCATCCATTTTGTACCGCAGGCGCTAACCGCTTCGGTCGAAAGCTGCACTTTCCGCGAGCTTTTCGAATTCACGAACCGCCAGATGAAGATCACGCGGGTCTATATGCCGCAGCTTTGGCTGATGTCATTCTTTGGCTCGGGGCTTTTCAATCTCGTCATGGCCGCGGCGATCCTGATCGCCATTCTGAGCAAGGCCAACGGCGTTCCCGTCTGGGCGGCTCTCGCAACTCTGTTTCTTGTCTCATTCTTTTCCGTCGGCAAGGCCGTGCTTCGCCTCTACGCCGTCCGGCTCGCCCTGCCGCAGTTCGGGCCCGAGCTTCGCCGCCAGCAGTTCTCGCAGTACACGCTCTGGCTCTTCACACCGGCGATCTTCTTCGCAAATTGCGTCGCCGCTCTGCTCTCGCGGGAGATCATTTGGAGGGGCACGCGGTACCGTCTTGTCTCTCACGAAGCGACGGCCGTTTTCCCCAAACATCAATAATAACAACCTTTTGCGCACCGTTAGCACCAAAGAGTGGTATATTCCTGTGGGAATTAATGACGCCTGAGGCGTGATGACTGTTATGACCGTAATGAATACTGCTCTGCCCATTTTTCGCCTATTTCTCGTTCTGGTGCTTTTTGTGGCTCCCTCTACCCTCGCGCAAGATAAGGAGCCCGAAGCCACACCAACTCCGCCGCCGGCCGGTAAGGCCCCGCTCATAATCATTCCCGGTATCACGGGCTCGGAGCTCAAGAACTCGAAGACGGACAAACTTGTTTGGTTCACCCGCGGTCGTGATAAGGACGACGACATTCGCCTCCCGATCTCGCCCGACCTTAAGAAGAACCGCGATTCGCTCGTCCCCGGCGACATAATCCGCGGCGTTCGACTCCTCAGGTTCCTGCCCGAGGTTGAGATTTACAACCAACTGATTCAATCGCTCGAAAAACGCGGAGGTTACCGCGAAGCAAAGTGGGACGACCCGAAGCCCGGCGACGACCAGGACACCTTCTATGTTTTCCCCTACGACTGGCGGGTCGATAACGTAGAGACCGCCCGAAAGCTCATCCGCGATGTCGAACAGCTAAAGAAAAAACTCGGCAAACCCGATCTTAAGTTCAACATTATCGCCCATTCAATGGGCGGACTCGTTGCCCGCTATGCCGCGATGTACGGCGATGCGGAACTCCGCAGCGGAACTGTCCGTCCGACCTGGGCCGGTTCAAAGCATCTCGATAAGGTCTTTATGCTTGGGACGCCGAACGAAGGCTCGGTCAGGGCCCTCGATGCCTTGATCAACGGGATCTCGATCATCAACGGCATTAATTTGCCGTTCGTCCGCGACATTGACCGCTTTGACGTTTTCACAACGCAGTCGATATATCAGCTCCTGCCGCACGAAGGCAGCCTAATGGCCTATGACGAAGAGCTGAAGCCCATCGAGCTTGATATCTTCGACCCCGCGACGTGGGAAGAGTATGACTGGGCGATCTGGAAAGACAAGAAATTTGCAGATAAGTTCAGCGAGGAAGAGCAACGCACTGCCCGGCTCTATTTCCGTGCCGTGCTCAAACGGGCAAAGGACTTTCAGGCGGCGATCTCGCGTCCGGGCCGCGACAACATTCCCGTAACGTTTTACCTGCTCGGCGCGGACTGCAAGGAAACACCGAACGCATTCATCCTCCGCCAGAATGGTAAAAAAGACCGCTGGATAACCCAGTTTGAGCCAAAGTCGTTCAAACGGGACGACGGCACCAAGATCGAGTCCGAGGAGCTGAAACAGTTACTCTTTTCTGTTGGCGACGGTGTCGTAACGAAACGTTCGCTTGCCGGCGAGAGCACGCTGAAACGCGGCGGCGAGCCCGTCGTCCCGATCGCCGCGGAGATCTTTCAGTGTGAGACCCACACCCGTTTGGTGACTAATCTTCAGATTCAGGATAGACTCTTCGGATATATGTGGCCCGCGCTTGCGAATTAGTGGGGCCACGATCCGGCGATGATCAAGAATTTTCTCGATAGCGACCTGCCCGATCCGGTGGAGGAGAAAAAGGCCCGCACCCGCGAGCCCGAAGTGCTCGGCATTTTTGGCATGGAGCCTGAGCTTGATGAGCCTCGGCGGACCGAGCCCTCCATCGAGATACCGCACGAAGACGAACCTGCTTACGAACGCCGTGAGCCCTCGGAACCACCAACACCAACAGTCCTTTTACCTTACGAACCGCCGACCGCAGGCGAGAGCATTCGAATGTCCGGCCTTGCATGGTCCGTCGGCATTACGTTCTTTGGCTCGATACTTTTTATGCTGGTCATTGGCTGGCTGGCCGATACGCTACTCGGGAGTGCTCCGTGGGGCATCGTTGTCGGCGTAGTGATCGGCTCGGTCATCGGGTTTGTCCAGCTCTTTCGCATCAATCGTGAGATCTTCCGCCGGAATGCACCTCCGCCCGAGACGACATCACTTTTTTCGGCCGATGAGCCCGCGAAAACGCCCGAGCCCGCTCCGCCGATCATGCTTCCGCCCGCCGAAACCGCACCCGAAGACCCACCCCGCCCGGACTATCTGCCGCGCGAGGATTGAACTTTCACCAAAGGCAAAGTAAAATTGAGGGTTTGAATGAGCGAACCGGACGATCTCCGTACGCCGGACGCGGCTGAACTGATACCGAGCCAGCATCGGCGGCTGCTTATCTTGATGGCTGTGCTTGGCGCGGTCGCGGCGATTGCCGGGGCGATCTTTAGCTCGATAAGGTTCGGGGCGGGAATTGCGGTCGGGGTTCTGCTCGCATTTGTTAGCTATTTCTGGCTTCGATACTCGCTCAAGAAGGTTTTTGAAAGTACGCCCGAAGGCGAGCGTCCGCGTATCTCGGCCCTTAGATATTTGGCCCGGTACTTTGCTCTCGGTGCGGTCATCGCGGTTATCTACGTAAGCGATGTGCTGCCGATCGTTCCGGTAATTCTCGGTATGGCCGCGTTCGGCTTTGCCGTAGTCGCGGAAGGTTTGATACAGATTTTTTTAAGCTTCTCTAACAGGAAGGATATTTAATAATGCTTTTATTTGCAGGTGAGCACCCGACACCGCTGATCGTCGAATTCGTCAATTACTATATCGGCGAGCCGCTCTATAATTTTCAGATCAATTACACCAAGCCCATCTGGGACAAGTTCTTCTCGAACTTTGGCACCGATGCGGAAACGATGTTCGGTGTTTATACCCCCGAGAACGCCGTTCCTTGGTACACGATAATGTTCGTCATCGCCTGTATTCTCGCGGTGGCGGTAATCGGACTACTGAAGGGCAAGCTCTCGGGCGACGATCCGCAGCCGGGCCAGATGACGCTCGAGGCGGGCTATCTTGCCGTTGCAAACTTGGTTGAGAACGTGATCGGGCCGCACGGGATGAAGTATTTCCCGGTCATCGCGACCTTTGCCGTGCTGGTGCTCATCTCGAACCTGATGGGTACGTTCCCGCTGTTCATGTCGCCGACGGCATCCGTCAACGTCACCTTTGCACTCGGTATCGCGTCGTTCGTCTATTATAACTACGTCGGTATAAGCGAGAATGGCTTTTTGAAGCATATCGGCCATCTTTCCGGCCCGAAGCTGCCGCTGCTGATGGCGATCTTTATCACTCCGCTGATCTTTTCGATCGAGCTTATCTCGAACATGATCCGGCCGCTGACGCTCGGCGTTCGCCTTTTCGCGAACCTTTACGCCGACGAGCAGATCTATTTCCAGATCTCAAATCTTTATCCGCCATACACGCAGATCTTGCTTCCGGCATTGTTGCTGGTATTGGCGGTCTTCGTCGCGTTTGTCCAGACGCTGGTCTTCACCCTGCTTTCGTCGATCTACGTTAGCGAGGTGACGCATCACCATGACGATCATGGCGACCACGACGAGCATGCCGAGGGCCACGTGGCCGCGGCGCATGCATAAGGTTTTTGCGGTGCGTTAAATGCCCCGCGAAGAACGCCTACGGGCGTAACACAATAGAAGAATCCGGACCGGGAACCTGCGTTTTATAGCAGCTATGCCCGCACGCGACAGGCGGCCTGACTCCAACGCGAGTAGAAATCAGGCAATACCGGAAGCGAGGCGAAATAATACCGGCAAAGCAGGCAACGGGCGGTTCTTCTAGATCAAATACAAACAGGAGACCTTTTAAAATGAACAAGATCAAACAGATCGCCTACGCGGTCCTTACCATCGCTCTCGTCGCCCTGCCGGCAATGGCACAGGGTGCGGCCGACAACGACTCGACCGTTGCGTCGTATAAGGCAATCGCGGCCGGACTCGGCTTCGGCCTCGCCGCCGGCCTCGCCGCTATCGGCCAGGGACTCGTCGGTTCGCGTGCGGCCGAAGGCGCAGCCCGCAACCCGGGCGCAGCTTCGACCGTTCAGACCATCATGATCATCGCGCTCGCACTTATCGAGTCGCTCGTGCTCTTCGCACTGCTCATCGTCTTCGTTAAGCTTTAATCGAAGACGGCAGAAAGTGCCGAAAAGTTGAATGCGGACCGGGCGTTCAGGCGCCTAGGTCCGCATTTTCTTTTCATTTTTTCCACATGCGGCCGCGATGTTGCGTCTTAAGTGCAACCCGCATAGGATATTATCGTTCTAATACGAAATGGCTTACGACCTTACAGGACAGACCGTTGCCGAGAAATTCAAGCTTATCGGGCTGGTTAAGAGCGGCCCGGAGGGCGACCTTTATCGTGCCGAAAACACACTGATCGAAAAGCCGGTGACGCTTCTCGTACTGCCGGCCGACGCCGATGCGAAGGCTCGCGAGAGCTTTCGTAAGAATGCGAAGACCGCCTCGGCGGCCGAGCACCCGAACATGCTTAACGTGCTCGATTTCGGCATCGACGGCTCCGGCATTTCATACGCCGTCTGCGATGCCGCCAACCCGGAAACGCTTGGCCAGGCCATCGCCCGCGGCGGGAAGATGCCGGTTGAGAATGCGGTCGAGATCGGCAAGCAGATCGCCGCCGCTCTTGAAACGCTCCACGCCTCGGGCCGTACGCACGGCAACCTGACCGCTGACAATATTTTACTTTCCGAAGTGGCCGAATCTGCTGCTATCGCCAAGGTCGCCGGCATCGGTTCGCTCGGCCCGCTTGAGCGGACGGGCGACGTGCTCGCAGCCGCTCCGTCGGAACTCGCTTATCTCGCACCCGAATTGTGTTCCGGAACAGATTCGCCCGATGCTCTTTCTGATATTTATTCGGCCGGCGTGGTGATCTATGAAATGATGGCCGGTACGGTTCCTTTTTCAGGCGAGAAGCCGACCGATGTGCTGCTCAAGCATATCGAGGAACCTCCGCCGCCGCTTTCCGCCTTTCGCTCGGACCTGCCGCCGACGCTTGAGCCGGTGATACTGAAAGCCCTTTCAAAAAGCCCCGAGATGCGTCAGCAGTCCGGTGCGGAATTGATGGGCGAGCTTTCGGCTGCCTTTGGCGATTCGCCCGCAGCGGTAGTTCAGGAACCGGCAAAGAAGAACAACTTTTGGGCAACGGCGGCGATGGTCTTGATCGGAACGGCCGCTCTCGGCGGTGCTCTGATCTATGCGACTTGGAGCCCAAAGACCGACCCGGCAACCGCGCTCCAGCCGGACGCAAATGGCCTGCCGGTCCAGCCGATCAATCCGGCGACCGGCACCGAAGAGCAGCAGCTCGCCGTGATGCCGGCCTATTCGCTCGACGGAAATTCGAACATGTCGCTTTCGGCTCCGGATACCATGCCGGGCGGCGATGGCTACAACCCCTGGGCGACAGGCGTTCCGCCTCCGGGTGCTCCGAGCTATGTGCCGCCGGGCGGCGAGATGTATAACATCGACCCGCGGACCGGCAGCCCCTTTATGCCACCGGATGGCGGCGTGATACTCGTGCCCGTGCCGGCAAATGTGAATACGCAGCCCACTGGCTCGCCGAGCCCCGGCCGCAACGCGAATGTGAACACCAACACTCGCCCGACAACGCCCGCGAACACCGCGAATACCGCTCCGGCCGCGACGCCGCGTCCCGCCGCCTCGCCGCGAAACACGCCTCCACCCACCCGAACGCCCGCACCGTCGCGGGACGATGGGCCTTCAGGCGATGAGCCCGGCCGATAGCGGCAGCTTTATCGCGGCACTTCTATTGTTTTCAGAATATCCGAAATAACGGCGTCGGTCGTCGCCCCCTCGAGCTCGGCCTCCGCCCGCAAGGCAAGCCTATGGCGGAGCACCGGGCGAGCGATGTCGCGGACGTCGTCGGGCGTCGGAAAATCGCGGCCGCGAATGGCGGCGAGCGCCTTTGAACACAGCAGCAGTGCGATCGAGGCACGCGGGCTCGCGCCATAGAGTATCGTCGGGTGGCTTCGCGTCCGGCGGACGATATCGACGATATACTTCTGCACGCCCGGCTCCATCCGCATATTTCGAACCTCGTGCCGGCAATGCGAGATGGCCGCAGCATCCTCAAGCGGGCGAATATCGAGTTGTTCCAAATGGTGCGAGTTAAATCCCGAGTCCCAGCGGGCGACGATCTCGCGTTCGTCCGCTTCCTGCGGATAATCGATGATGATCTTCAGCAGAAAACGGTCGAGCTGTGCCTCGGGAAGCGGATACGTGCCCTCGTATTCGATCGGGTTTTCGGTCGCCAGCACGGTGAAAAGCGGCGAGAGTTGATACCGCTCGCCGTCGATGGTCGACTGCCGCTCCTCCATCGCCTCAAGCAAAGCGGCCTGGGTCTTCGGCGGTGTCCGGTTGATCTCGTCGGCGAGCAGGATGTCCGTAAAGATCGGCCCGTGGCGAAGCGTGAACTCGGACGTCTGCATATTGAAGACGTTCGTGCCGGTGATGTCCGAGGGCATCAGGTCAGGCGTGAACTGAATACGCGAGAACCGCGCGCCGATTATCTCGGCCAGCGTCTTGACCATCAGCGTCTTCGCCGTGCCGGGAACGCCCTCGAGCAGTGCGTGGCCCTCGGCAAGAATTGCCACCAAGATCTGCTCGATGACCTCGTCCTGGCCGACGATGGTCTTCCGCAGTTCGTTCAAAATATGTGCGATGGTATTGGGTGTATATTGCAGCATCATCAATTTAAGAAAAGATCGGCGATCAGCTTGACCGCCAGCAAAAGCACGGTCGCGATAAATATGCCTCGCAGCCACGCCTCGTTCATCTTCGTCACAAAATACGCTCCGGCGTATGCCCCGGCGAACATCGTCACCGCAAGCACGGCCCCGAGCCTGTAATCCACTAGACCTTGCCACATAAAAACGAGCGTGGCAATCCCGGATGAGAACACGTTCACGAGCTTCGTCGCGGCGATCGCGCCGCCGTACGTCATCCCGAAAAACGCGACAAACGCGGCGGTCAAAACAGTAACGTAGCCGCCGCTGTAAAGCCCGCCATAGATGGCGAGTAGGAACGTCGCCACAAGCCCGAAGGCCGTCAGCGACCATTCGCTGTTCGCCTTTTTGGCTCCATTCGTCCGCGGCCCAAGTAACGTAAAAAGCACGATAGCGATCATCGCTACTGAGACGACGAGTTTCAACCCGATGCCGGTCATCATCCCGACCAAGGCCGCCCCGAGTGCGGAGCCGACCAACGTTACGGCGATCAAGGGCGAGAGCCGCTTTACCTCGAGCGTTCCCGTTCGCAGGAAGGGAATGGTCGCACCGACAGCCATAAATGTCAGCCCGAACATATTGGTCGCGACCGCCACTTTCTCATCGATGCCGAACTGGAACATCACCGGCACCGTGATCAGCGAATTGCTGCCCGTCACGACCCCGACGGCACTCGTTACAAAGAACAATGCGATAAGACCAATGAGCGTCTGCATTCCCACGCGGCTATATCCTCCGCCTGCTGCTCCGCGAGAGCCGCATCGCTTCTTCAAGCTCGCGAAGGCTTCCGGCAAGCTTTAGCAACTCGCGTTTATCGGTCGGCTCGCCGTGGACGATGTCCTCGCATTTCTGCATCAGTGTTCCGACATCGCCGGCGTCGTGGCCGGTGCGTTCGGCGATCATCGCGGCAAGTTCTTTCCGCGAGGTCGTCGTATTATCAATACCAAAGTGGCGTGCGGCCCGCCGGCGGAAATCGCCGTAGATATTCTCCATCGCGAGGTCGAACGCCTTCGTCCGCTGCTGCAGCTCGGCCATCGCACCGACGTATTCCAGCTTTGAGAGCCGATCCGGATCAGGAGCCGGAACCGGCCGGGCAAACCGACGGCTTCGCGAGTACACGACGAATAGCCCGAGCACCGTTAGCTGCAGAAGTATGGCGATCACCGGCGTCCCGGCGAAATACTCGAAGACGCGATTGTTCCCAGAGCCGTAGCCGTGATGGTACTCGTTAAAGACGATGAGCCCGCCGCGTGCGGTCGCGAGATTGACGGCAAACTGGGCGTTGTCGGCGGCCGTAATGCCGCCATTTGCGACGACATACGGGTCGCCTACGTAAACGATCTCGCCCTCGCCGTAAGGAAAATCAACTACAAACGCCCGGCCCGACGCCGTCACGTGAACAAACGGCGCCGTGAACCACGTCTTTGCATCGTCCGGCGGCGTCTCGTCGGCCTGATCGGGTGCTTCAGTCTGCGGTGTTTCGGCAGCAACGGGCGGCGGAGGCGGTGCCGAATTGGCGTCGCTTTCCGGTTCCGCGGTGTAAAAATCGAACGGCGTCGGATCAGGCGTCGGGCCCGAATAAGAATCCGAACCCGTGCCGGTGTCGGCCGGTGCCTCGTAAGTTTCGCCCTCGTAAGTTTCGGCGGTTTCTGCATCGATCGCGGCCACCGGTGCCCTCGTGACCTCGGCCGCCGAAGCGAAACGCGAGGGCTGAATGGCATTGACCCCGCGGGTCAAAAGGCTCGGCAGGTTAGGCCGGTATGCCGGAGTTGCCGCGGTCATCTGTGCCGGATTTGCCGGATCGACCGAAAGAATACCCGCGTCCGCGCCGGGCTTTGCCTCAAGCGTCCAGCCAAGCGAGGTAGTTAGTAGCTGCTTCGGTGGATCGCGGTCGATGATGACAAGCCGCCCGCCGCTCGAGACCCAGCTAAGTATCATCGAGGTGTCGTCCTCGCTCACTTCGCGGCGAAACGGGCCGATCATAACGAGCGTTGCGGGCTGTTGCCGCGTTTCGGTGAGGAGCTCGGCCGGCGGCCGCTGCCACCGCGTCACCTCGCGGCCGGTCTCGGCAAGCAAGGTGTAAAAAGCCTTCGTGCCGGTCGCTCCGGGGTGATAGGTCGAGCGGATCGGGGTCATTTCCTTATCCGGTTCGCGGACCTTCTGGACGTACGAAACGGCGTTCAGCCCGACCATCAGAAGGCCGAGCACGAGAAGAGCAAGCACGATGAAAAGCCTTTGCTTCATTGCCCTCAGGTCTGCCGGATCGTCTCCCTTGCTTCGGTGCTGAATGCGGTCCAGGCACTGCCATCGGCACCGCCCGAACCATACCAGGCACGTTCAAAAATGCCGGTCAGCCCCTGCATCCGGCGGTGAATTTCGGCCTCGCGGCGAAGGTCGCGGAGGTAATCGCGATTCGTCTTGTGGCGAGCGAGCCCGATCAGCCGTCGGTCGCTCAGCTCGCAAAGAAGCGCGATGTAGCCCTTGCGGATCGCACCGCGATGGTCGCCTTTCGCGGCCAAAGCCTCGGCCTCGGCGAGCAGATCCTTCGCCGTCATGTCCTCGCCGATGGTCTCGCCGAGAATTACGCGTTCGCCGTCCTTTTCACGCTTTCGCCGACGGAGCGTTGGGAAGATCACCGGAGCAAGCCTATAGAGCCCGTAAGCGATCGCGGCGACCGCAGCACCGATAACGACAACCTGGAGCAGCATTGCCAGCACCGGCGAGCCCGTAACGCTCGGCCGGGGGCCGCCGCTCGGCAGCAGTCCCATTAGCCAGTCAATGAACTCGCGGATCAGCCTCTGCAGCCAACTCTCCTCGTCGCCCGAAGGCTTTTGAAATTCCTCGCGGTTAAGGATCTCGGCGAGCTTTCGCTTTTCCTCGTCCTTTGTACGCTCGGTCTCGGCGGCCTTTTCGATCTCTTTCAGCTTCCAGAGTGCGGCCGAAAGTGTCTCCTCGATCTCCTCCGCGATCACCGCTCGCGAGCGGCGGTCGGCCGCTGACTCGTATTGCTTGAGCAGCTCATGAAGCCGGGCGTGTGAGAATTTCTCTTTACCGAAGCCGGTATCGACGTCAAGCTCTGGCGGCAAGAGCCGGCGCATCTCGGCTATGCACTCTTGTTCATGTTCTGAGTAACCATCTTCGCCGTCGCGGATCTCGCTGATGATGTCGATCGCGTGGCTGTGGGCCTCATCGACCGCTTCGCGATATTCGGCAAGGCTCATCCCGCTCGCCGCGGCGGCAAGTGACATCAGCAAAATAGCGATGAATGGTAAGCGAAATCGCATCGTCACTTAAGCCCGAGCGTGGTAAAGCCCGGCGAGCTTTGCGTCGCGGCCGGTACGCCCTTCGGCTCGGCCCTAGCCCCGAGAGCCGGCTGCAGCGGATTAAGGTATTGATCGGGCACGTCAGGTATCTCGCCCAGCCGGCGGTTAGCCATTAGCTCGATATCATAACCCTCAAGCCGCACCCGCTGATCAACATAAAGTAAACACAGCCCGATCATCCAGACCGGCGTCAGCACAATAAGGCTCGCCTGCCAGATCAGCTGTGAGGCTATCTCAAACCAGGCGGGCGTAACGGCCTCGGCGAAAGGGCCGAAGTCGATACCGGCGATCCACGCGTACCAGATAAGCGGAATATAGAGCACGGCCAAAGCGGAATAAGTGGCGACGGTCGTGAACCCGAGCAGAGCGGCGAAGCGGAGCGATGTGCCGTTGGCGAGATTGATGCTCCTTCCGATCGACGAAAAAACACCCTCATCCTCGACCAGCATCACCTGCGGCACATATGCAAACCGGCAGGCAACGAACGAGAATGCGATAAAGACCGTAACCATCGCTCCGATGGCGGCGATCACGCTAACGACCGCAGTCGCCGAAGGCATGCTCGCAAGCACAATAGCCAGAAGCCCAAGCACCAATAGCCAGACGAAAGCGCCGACGAAAACAATAACGAACCCGATGGCCGAAAGCACCGAGACAATTATCGCCGAGGCGACCGCGAGGCCGGAGAAGCGGCTCCATGCGTTTCGATAAGTATCGGCAAACGTGATCGGCTCGCCGTGGAGCAGGTGGCGGACAAAGTTGCGCGAGGCTCCGCCCATTACGACCAGAGTCGCGACGGTTTGTGTGAACCAGATCGCGAGTGCTCCGACAAACGAGAACGCGGCAAATGCACCGGATTCAAATGGGTCGTACGCCTCGGTCGTGAAAAAGATCATTCGCGAGAGCAGCAGCCAACCGACCGAGAAAAGGGTTCCGGCAACCACCGGCGGAGCGGCGATCAAAAAGAGCGTTGTGAAATATTTGCGGTAAAAGCGGGTCGCACGGTCAATAAGGTCACCCGCACCGAGCGGTACGATCGAGAGGTTCTGCGTGCTGCCGTGGCTTAGGGACATTCGGTGTGTTCAGATGATTATATCCGCAAAACAGCTATTTTGAACACCCCATTTTCTGGTTACTTCACCGCAACAAAAAGAAAAAGGACGGAAGCCCGAGGGCCTCCGTCCTTGCAAGATCGGCCTTTCAGCCTATTGAGTTTAGAACTCGATACGGAGAGCGAGCTGCGAAACGCGAGGTGCGGTAGTTGCACTGATGCGTCCGAAGTTCGTTCCATTGATATCAAGGAACTGTCCGGGGACGAAGTTAACGGTATTGAACGCGTTGAACAAGTCGCCCTGAACCTGAACCGTAAACCTTTCACCGAAGCGGAAGCGCTTGATGAGCGAAAGGTCAAGGATGTAGGTGGTCGGTCCGGTCACGACCGCCCTCGACAAGCCGCTGGTCTGGCCAGGTGCGTTGTTGAAGAAGATCTGACCCGCGAAGGTCGCAGTGTCAAAACCGTTAGCGCCACGGCCCGTTCCGCCCGCAGCCGAATTGATCGTTCCGTCCGCGTTACGGCCAAGAACTGCCGGCGGAAGGAAGAAGATACCATTCGGGGTGCGATAGATACCTACCAGGCTCTGCAGCTCACTGGCTGTAAGGTTCGTGAGTGCGGTCTGGCGTCCCGAACGGCCGGCACGGTTAAGTGTACCGCGTGCATCCGTAAAGGTGATCGGGGCACCCGAACCAACCTTGAAGATCGCGCCGATCTGGAATCCACCTAGAAGTGTATTCGTCAGGCCGCCCTTGTTGAAGAAACGCTTGCCCTGACCCATCGGGAGTTCGTAGGTCGTCAAGACGTTGAACGTATGGGTCTGGTCAAAATCAGCACGCGAATACTCAAGATCCTGTTGCAGAATATCAAGGAACGGCTCAAAACGTGTTTGTCCGGTTCCCTGACCATCCGTCAGGTTCTTCGAGAAGGTGTAGTTCGCGTTCAGGCTAAGGCCATCGGTAAACCGCCGACGAACATCGACCTGAAGCGAGTTGTAGTTGAACCTGCTGCCGTTTTCGAGAAGGTCAGCCACACCCGTATTCGGGTTTGGAAGGAAGTTGACCGTTCCTTCAAGGCCATTCGTCTTGTAGATGATCGCAAGGTCGGCAGGAATGCCGGCGACCAGCTGCCCGACTACGGTCGAGTTCGTTAGAAGACCACCTGCAACGAGGTTCGGGAAAACCGTCAACACCTGGCTGCCGGTAACGGCCGGGTTATAGTTGCCGCCCGTGTTGCAGCCTGCAGTTGCCTGGCAAAGAAGCAGGTTGCCCCTTGCCCGGTTGAAGTCATCAAGGAAACCGTTTGCACGGATATCCACCTGGTTGTAGTCGACACCGCGAAGCAGGTTATTGCTGCGGGTTCCGACGTAGCGGATCTCGACTGCAGTGTCCCAACCGATCTCACGAGTCACGCCGAAGGAATATTCCTGAACTAGCGGGCTCTGGATGTTCGGATCGACACCAAAAACGGTACCGAAAAGTCCGGCGATCTGGTTGTTTTGTACGTACGTCCGGTTCGGGCCGGTGAAGGTCGGCGTCGGGATCGTCGGAAGATTGTCGATCCGCTCGTTCAACGCCGTAGTGTTAGTGTTCGGGTTGATAGCAGCAACACCCAATGCAAGTCCCTGGTTACCGGTCAATGCATTGTCGGGAGCACGAACGAGTTCGTCGTTGATGTAGCTGATGCGGTATCCGCCACGGAAGACCGGCTTCGAACCGAAGATGGTCTTAAGTATTCTGTTCTCTACGTCCGGATTCCAAGCAAAGCTCAGGATCGGCGAGAAGTTGTTGAAGTCCGTGTTGTAGAACTGGCCCTCTTTGCCGATGTTGCCACCGACGAACTGGTAGGTACCATTCGGGTCAAGCAGGGACGATACCGGGTCGTCATTATTCGCAAAAACAGGCTCCAGAGCGAGTCCGTTCGAGCTGCGCAGCCCCGTGTAGATATCGTAGCGAATGCCCAGGTTGACCGTCAGATCACGACGGACCTTCCACTGATCTGAGAAGTAGAAAGCATAGATCTCATACTCGAACTGGCGACGCTGTGTTGCACCATCGACAAAACCCGAATCCTGAGTCTCAACGTTGAAGGTCTGCGCACCAGCAGAAATTATACCGCCATGCAGAGCAAGAAGAGCATTGGCGGCCCCACGCTGAGCAACCGGAACGCCGCCCGGGAAGAGGGCAAAGTTCGTGAACTGAGCGGTGGAGATCTGCGGCGTGTTGAGGTTCGTTCCGATAGTGAAGGTCGGAACAATACCTGCATCATTGAAAGCGTCGATACGAACCGACTGGAACTGCCCGCCGAACCGGAAGTTGTGGTTCCGGAAGATGAACGTGGCGTTGTCCTGCAGGTTAACGGTATCGACGATGCGGCCCTGGTCCTGGAACGTTACTTCCGGGTTCGTTGCCAGCGGAATGTTCACAAAGTTTGCAGGATTCGCATCTGAGCGAAGGAAGACCGGCTCACTATTGAACCAGCCGCCGCGAAGTTCATTCGACCAGCGGCTCGACGGAACCCAGGTCCAACCGAGCGAAAGGAACGGATTGACCGAGGGCTGCGTAACGCGCGGGCTGTTGTTGAAAGCGTTGTCAATGTCAGCACGGAGGATGTCCTGGCGGACAAACCGGAAAACACCGTTGATCGTGTTCTGCGAGTTTACGTTGTAGTCAACGCGGGTCGCATAGTTGGTCTGCTCCGGGTTGAAGATCTGATTCACCGCAAATCCGGTGGTGTTTCGCTGGTCGCCGACCTGGGTCGAATTACCCGAAGGAAGATTTGCGAGAAAACGGCTCTGGACGACCGGGTTGGTCGCAATAATGCCCGTTCCGAGTGCCGGGTTCAGAATGCTTACCTGAACGATCTGGCCCTGCACAATCCCGTTGCCCGGGTCGTTAGCATTTGCCGTATAGGTGAAGATACCCTGGCTGGCTGCGTTGGTCAGAGTTGTGCTAAGTTGCACCGGAAACGCTGGCTGACGGTCGATCAGCTTTTCATACGAGAAAAAGAAGAACGCCTTGTTCTTGATGATCGGTCCGCCGACGTTGCCGCCAAACTGATTCAGATTGCGGAACTGACGCTCGATTCCCTGAGCATTATTAAAAAATCCGTTCGCCGCAAGGTAATCGTTACGGTTAAATTCAAACAAACGAACATTGAACTTGTTGCCGCCGCGGCGGGTGGTGAACTGGATCTGGGCTCCGCCAAAGCCGTCATCGGCATTCGACTGCGAAGCGACCTGAAATTCTTCAACTTCGTCAACGGTCGGACGAGCCGGCGAAAAGTCGGTTGCGTTCGAGCGGATGAAATTGTCCTGAACGTTCACGCCATCGATGGTCGTGTTCGTGCCCGAGGTGCGGACACCGTTGATGACGGTATTCTGGCTCGGGTTCGATGCAGCTCCCGGCTGAAGCGGGACAAAGTTAAGCGGGTTTCGGCCGAGCGATGGCAGATCGTCGAGCTGCTTACGGTTGACCGAATTTCCGATCTTACCGTCAGCGGTGTTTACGATCTCGGTGCCCGCCGTAACGGTCACCGTTTCTTCAACCGCACCAATCTCAAGCGTTACTTCCTGAGTAACGGCACGGCTGACCTCGACGACCACATTCTCAATGGTCGCGGTCTTGAATCCAGGGGCTGTAACGGTGACGGTATAGGTTCCGACGACAACGTTCGGGAACGTATAAGCACCCGCACCTGACGTCGTAACGGTAGTCTCACGCCCGGTGGCGGTGTCGCGAAGCACGACAGTCGCTCCTGGGACGAGGCCGTCCGGGCCCGAGACCGTACCACGAATTGTACTCGAGGTCAGCTGGGCTGAAGCGAGTCCGGCCCCGAGGGTAAGGATCGCAACAAACAACAGAAATCTTCTCATGAGTCCTCCTAAAGGGTTTTTATCTGACTTGGGAGCGGCATTTTACGGCGTTTTGTCCACAAAAAGTCGGCTCCATAAAAGTAACTTGGCCTTTCAATGAGTCAATTCGCGTGCCAAATGGCCGTAAGTCGGATAAACGCTTGAAATTTGGTTACTTATGCCGCCCGTTGACGCCAGCAATGGCCGGGTTGCTTTCTTAGGTTCGGATTTTTCTTCAAAAATCTGAACAAGTTGTAAAATCTTGAATTCCCGCGTTAGGTGCGAGCGCTTTTTCATTTATTTCGGATCGCGGGGCGCGCGCGCATTAGAGCCGCGGCTTGATCTGGTATGTCTTTAGCTTCGAATTGAGCGTAGTGGCGTTGAGCCCCAATAGCCGGGCGGCCCGGGACTGATGCCCGCCGGTCTGTTCAAGGGCCCGGCGAATAAGATCGATCTCGAACCGTTTCACCTCATCATAGAAGTTCACGCCGCGGGAGATGTCGATATCGCCGGACGCTCCCTCGGCTTCGTCCATCCGCTCTTGAACAAGCTCTGGCGAACGAACCTCGGGGCGGAGGCATTCAACCGTTATCTCGTCGGTCGTGGCGATGACGACCGCCCGCTCGATCACGTTCTCTAGCTCGCGGACGTTACCGGGAAAGTTGTAGTTCTCGAGCAGCGAAAGCACCTCGGATGAGATCTGTTCGGTGATCTCCCGGCCATTCTCGGCGTTGTATTTGCGGATGAAATGCTTCGTCAGAGGAAGAATGTCCTCGGGACGCTGGCGGAGCGGCGGAAGCTCGATCGGTACGACCGAAAGCCGATAGTAAAGATCCTCGCGGAACGTGCCGTTCCTGACCGCCTCTTTCAGGTCCACGTTGGTCGCGGCGATTATCCGGACATCAACCTTTGTCGTTCCGGTCTCGCCGATCGGCGTAAACTCCCGTTCCTGGATCACACGCAGCAGCCGAACCTGCAACTCCGGCCGCAGGTCGCCGATCTCGTCCAAAAAGATCGAACCCGTATCAGCAACCTCAAAAAGCCCTTTCTTTGCCGCGATCGCTCCGGTAAAGGCTCCCTTCGTATGCCCAAAAAGCTCCGATTCGAGAAGCTCAGACGGAATGTTCGAGCAATTGACCACGACGAACGGCTTGTCCGCACGCGGGCTCGCTTCGTGGATCGCCTTTGCGACAAGCTCCTTGCCGGTCCCGCTCTCGCCGGTGATCAAGACGGTCGAGCGGGCCGGCGCAACGCGTTCGACCAAGCGGAAGATGTCTTCCATCTTCTCCGAACGCCCGACGATGGCATCGCGGCTTACGGACCGCGTCATCGCCTGCCGAAGCGTTTGCCGCTCTTCCTCTTTCTTGCGTTTCCTTATACCTTTCGCGACGAGGTTGAGGATCTGCTCATTCTGAAAAGGCTTGCGGATGACGCCCTCGGCGCCTTTTTCCCACGCCGAGATCGCCGTATCGAACGTCGCAAAGGCCGTTACCATCAGCACGACGGCCTCAGGGTCGAGCTTGATCAGCTCCTCGAGCGCGGTCAGGCCGCCCATGCCCGGCATCGAAACGTCCATCAGCACAAGATCGAACGTCTGCGTCGGATAGAGCTCGAGCGCTTCCTCGCCCGTTCGGGCAAGTTCCACCTTGTAACCCGCGCCCGAGAGAATGGTCTCGAGCACGTCGCGCATTATTTCTTCATCGTCACAGACTAGTATCGTGCCTTTGCGTGCCATATACGTAACATTAGAGATTTAACCACATTGATGCGTTGCCGCAAGCGGAGCGGAAAGATTTCACTTGTTTAGCACGAGATCTGCGACGCCCCGGGTGTAAGATAAAAGTGATCAATGGCTGTTTACGATAGCTTTGCTAGGTTTTACGATCGGCTCTTCGCGCCGGCCGAGCGGCGGTTCCTCGGCCGCTGGCGGCGGGAGACTCTTTCGCTCATTCCCGAAGGCTCTCGCCTGCTCGAGCTCGGTGCGGGAACGGGGGCGAACTTTGAATTTTACGCGTTGCCGGAACGCGTCGTCTCGAGCGAAATCTCGTGCGAGATGCTCGCATTTGCCGCCGTAAAGGCACGCGGCAACGCACTGATCCAGGCCAATGCCGAAGAGCTTCCCTTTGCGGCCGATTCATTTGACGCCGCCTTCGCGACGCTAGTTTTTTGCTCGATACCGCGACCCGAATTAGCCTTTGCCGATCTTCGCAGAGTTGTCCGCCCGGGCGGCAGCGTCGTTTTGCTCGAACACGTTCGGCCGCCGGGACTGCTCGGTCGGGTTTTTGACGTCGTGAATTTTGCGACCGTCGCATTGATCGATGATCATTTCAACCGCCGGACCGCCGAAGTTGCGGTCTCCTCCGGTCTTCGGCTTATCGAGAACCGGCGGAAGCTTGCTGGCGTCGTAAACCTTATTGTTCTCGAGAATCCTGACTAGTATCCGGTCTTAGTTTCTGGAAAACCTTTTAGTTCAAACCTTTTCTCTTTTTCGTCGTATAATTTAAGGAAAGCAAAGCGGGATTTTCTGCGGTGTTTTCGGGCATTTTTTTCACGGTCGAGTATATTCAACATGGCGGCTTCAAAAGGTACTAAGATCGCTCTTGCCATTGGCGCGGGGCTTTTCGTTCTTCTCATCGTCGGCGTTATCGCGCTGATCCTATTCGCCGATATGCTCAGCCGGCCGAGCGTGCCGAGCAATAGCGTGCTCGTGCTGAGTGTCTCAGGCTCATTGCCGGACTACGTCCCCGAGGACGAGTTCGCAAAGGCGCTCGGCATCGGCCAACAGCAGAGCTTCACAGGGTTGCTGACCCAACTCCGCAAGGCAAAGGTCGATAACCGCGTTGGCGCCGTTCTGCTCAACATCAACTTCCCCGGCATCGGCTGGGCGAAGGCCGATGAACTTCGCGATGCGATCAAGAGCGTTCGCGACTCCGGCAAGCCCGTCTATGCCTATATGGAAATGGGCACGAATCGGGAGTACTACATCGCGACCGCTGCCGAGCGGATCTACCTGCCGCCGCCGGGCGATCTTTGGGTCAATGGCTTTGCCGCCGAAGCGATGTTCTACAAAGGCTCGCTCGACAAGCTCGGCATTGAGGCCGAGGTGATCCAGATCGGCCCGAAATACAAGAACGCTCCCGACCAATACACCCGCAAGGAAATGGGCGAAGGCCAGGCTGAGGTGATCAATGCTGTGCTTGACGAATACGTAGCACGCTTCACCGGCGCGATCGCCGAGTCGCGAAAGAAGTCGCCCGAAGATATCGCCGCCCTGATCGACAACGCCCCTTACAACGCCGGCCAGGCAAAGGAACTCGGCCTGATCGACGACGCCCTTTACCCCGACCAAATGTATGACGAGATCAAGAAGCGTCTCGGCTACAAGGACGACGAAAAGCTCCGGACCATCAGCGGCGGGCAGTATAAGGAAGTGCCCTCGGATTCGCTCGGCCTGAACAACGGCGAACGGGTCGCCATCATCTTCGCAAGCGGTGCGATCAACTCCGGCAAATCAAGTGACGGCACATTCGGCGGGCAGATGGTCGGTTCGGATACCGTCGTCTCGGCGGTAAATGCCGCAGCCGAGGACTCGAGTGTAAAGGCGATCATTCTCCGCGTCGATTCGCCAGGCGGTTCGGCCCTCGCGTCGGACCTTATGTGGCGGGCGATCGAGAACGCCAAGCTGAAGAAACCGGTCGTCGTCTCAATGGCGGATGTCGCGGCCTCGGGCGGTTATTACATCTCGACTAACGCCAACAAGATCGTCGCACAGCCTTCGACCCTAACAGGCTCGATCGGCGTCTTTGTCGGCAAGCCGGACGTTAGCGGCCTCTATGAATGGCTCGGCATCACCAATCAATACATTCTCCGCGGCAAGAACTCCGGCATCTTCCGGGCGACCGAAAAGTGGAACCCGGACGAGCGGAAAAAGATGGAGGACTTTGCCAACAACATCTATTTCAACAACTTTATCCCGAAGGTCGCCGCCGGACGCAATATGAACGCCGAACGGGCCAACGAACTCGGCCAGGGCCGCGTTTGGACCGGAACTCAGGCAAAGCAGAACGGCCTCATTGACGAATTTGGCGGGCTCGAAAAGGCCATCGATATCGCCAAGGAACTCGCCGGTTTGCCGGCCGATAAGGACGTAAGGCGGATCGTCTTCCCGGCTCCGACGCCGTTCTTCCAAACGCTCTTGGGTAGCGGTGAGGACGCGACCGTCGAATCCGACCAGAAGGCCCAAAGGGCCATAGCCGACGCTCTGCCGAGAGACGCCCGCCGGGCGCTCCGCTACGCCGAAATGTTTGACCGAATGCAGCGCGGCGAAGCAATGATGCTCCTGCCCTTTGAGTTTGAGATCAAGTAGGCGGTGCACGGCGAAGAAGGCCGCAGCCATAAAACGAAAAACTCAAACTGCCGGTGTCTTTGGGACCTTTGTGCAACCCTTTGCGAGCTTTGTGTTTAAGAATGATTCAAACGCAAAGCTCGCAGAGTTTCTGCACAAAGAGCCCGAAGCGGAGATTCAACATGCCGCAGTCGGCAGATTCGTCCGGACTTGAGATTCCTGTTTTGTTTTCAGCCCGCCTTTCGCCTATAATCCGCCTGCGCTCGGCTGAATCTGGCCTGCGTAGCAATTTTATCCTCTCAACCGTATTAGTTCTTTCAACCCAAGCAGAAAGGAGATAACAAATGGTAAGGATCATTCTCGGAGTCGTGGCGGGTTTCATTGCCTGGTCGATACTTTGGATCGGCAGCGACCAAGTGCTGATGTCGCTCTCGCCCGGTTGGTACGGAGCTCACCAACTCGGGATGGAAAAGGCCATGGTCAATACCACGGAGTTTACGGCTGACGCGACGATATTGGTGATGCACATCGTCCGCAGCATCATCATCTCGATCGTTTCGGGTTATCTGGCTGCGGTAATTGCCGGCGAGAATAACCGGACGGCATTGATCCTAGGTGCGCTCCTGCTCGCCTTCGGTCTGATGGTGCAGATCATGGTCTGGAACTACATGCCGGTCTGGTACCACGCGGTCTTCTTGCTTCTGCTCGTTCCGATGACGCTCCTTGGGGCAAAGCTGAAGACGCTTCCGGCCGCCGCACCGCCTGCGGCCGAGGCCTAGCGGTAAGCCTCAAGCGCGAGCGGAATCGGCAAAGCGGCGACGTTCCGACCATAAGCGCGGCGTTCGAGCTTGAGCACCTCGTGCTCTTCGGCCGCAAGCAATTCATCGGGCGGCAGGTGCTCCGGCCGCTCGTAGCAGGCATGGACAATGCACGGAAGAGGCTTGGCCTTCCCGTGAACCAGACAACCCATATCGCCTTCAAATAGCGGGCAGGCAAACTTCGCCTCTGCCCGCTTTTCATTTTTGAGAAGCTCGGCCGATCGTCTTATGCGTTCGGCGGCCCGTTCACGGACTTCGTCCGGCAGCTCGCCGAGCGCGGCATTGATCGCCCGGGCCTCAAGCCGTGTGATGCGGACATTGACGAAGTGCACGTCCGTGCAGCAAGAGCCCTTAACCTCGCAGGTCTCGCAGCTCTTTGCCCGGTGCTCGAACCGCTCTCCGATCTCGGCCGCAAAGTCGGCCTTTCTACCGTTCGCGAGCTCGATCACTTTCCGTTCGGAGATCAGCTTCATCGCCTCGCAAAGCCTTCGTCCGGCATAACGCCGAGTAATTCACATCCTAGTTTCATAATGCTAAGCTTATGATTTTCGCGTGCCGCCCGCGTACGCGCTCCATCAAACTTAAGGATCCGAAAACCATGATTTCCCCAAAGATCATCGCAGCCCTCGTGCTTTTTTCCCTATTCGCGGCCGAGATTCACGCCACCGTGGGTGACGAGGTAAAGCTCAAAAATGGCGACCGCCTGACCGGCAAGGTCATCTCCCGCGAAGGCGAGACGATCACGCTTGAGACCGATTATGCAGGCAAGGTCACCATCGACGCAAAGTTCGTCGATTCGGTCACCGTCGCTGAGGAAAAACCCGCCGAAGCCGAAACTGCCGCAAAAGCAGATGCCAAGCCTGAGCCGGAACCGGTCGCTGAGCCCGAACCGGCCGAACTAAAAGAAGAACCGCGGCTCTTCGGCGGCAAGATGTACGGGCTCTTCACCGGCTGGCAAGGCAATGCCAGCGTCGGGTTCAATTTCACGACCGGCAATTCGCGAACAAGCCAGATGACCACCGGCCTGCGGGCCACGAAGACCGGAACTAAGGACAAACTGACCGTTTACTCGCGGAGCCTCTGGAACAGCAACCGCAATGCAAGCGCAAGCACGACGCAAAATGCCGTTTGGGGCGGCGCCCGCTATGACCGCCGGTTGAGCGACCGGACCTTCGGGTTCGTTTCTTATGATTTCGAACGCGACCGGCCGCGGAAGCTATATTTCCGCTCGGTACCGGGCGGCGGGATCGGCCACCACCTCGTCAAAAACGACCGGACCGAGCTTGACGTCCTTATCGGCGGCGGTTGGAACCGCACATGGCAGGTCGGCCCGAACACCGACACGCCCGAAGCGCTCGCCGGCAATACGCTCAAGCACCGCTTCAACGGCAAGCTTCGGCTTCAGCAGGCGTTCAGCTTTTATCAGAACGTAACCGACCGCAACGAGTTTCGCTTTATCTTCGACTCGAATATGACAGTAGATATAACCAAAAACATCGGCTGGCAGTTCACGGTCGGCAACCGCTACAACAACGACCCGACCGGCACGTCGAAACGCAACGATTTCTTTTTCACAACCGGAATGCGCTGGAACTTTGGCAAGAAGAACTAACGGCCCGGGCGAATCCGCTCGCTTCCTCGCGTGCGAACTTCGATGCGGTTGTTGTATCTTTTAGATAAGAGGAGTTCAGATAATTATGCTTAAAGAAGGCGATAAAGCGCCCGTGTTCAAGGGCAAGAATCAGGACGGCAAGGCCGTCAAGCTTGGTGATTTCAAGGGCAAAAAGCTCGCACTATATTTTTACCCGAAGGACGACACGCCGGGCTGCACCAAACAGGCATGCTCGCTCCGCGATGGGATCGCGGAACTGAAGAAAGCCGGTATCGAGGTGGTCGGCGTTTCGATCGACGACGAAAAGTCGCACCAGAAATTCATCGCAAAATATGAACTTCCGTTCGACCTGCTCGCCGATACTGACAAGTCGATCGTCGAGGCCTTCGGCGTTTGGGGCGAGAAAAGTATGTACGGAAAAAAGTACATGGGGACGCACCGCAAGACATTTTTGATCGATGAGAAAGGCAAGATCGTAAAGATTTTTGATAAGGTAAAGGTAAGCGAACATGCCGATGAGGTACTCGCCGCCTTTGCGAAATAAATGCTTATGAAAATAAAAAGACTTGGACTTTTGACCGCACTCGCCGCGACCGGCCTGTTTGCGGCGGCCTGCGCCGAAACGGGCACGAACACCGCCCGCAACGCGTCGCCCGCTGTTAACGCATCGCCGGCCGCGAATACGAACACAAAGCCCGTTGCTCCGGCCGCTTCGCCCGCGGCCCTTAACATTCCGTTTCCGGATGTTGAGCGGATGCCGCTGGCCGAGGCCAAAAAGGCATTCGACGATGGCTCAGCCGTTTTCGTTGACACACACTCAGCGGCCAGCTTCGACGTTCAACGGATCAAAGGAGCGGTAAACATTCCGCCGGACCAGATCGCCAAGGCGGATTCGCTACCGAAAGGCAAGAAGATAATTGCCTACTGTTCCTGACCGGCCGAAAATTCAAGTGCCGGTCTGGTACACGAACTAAAGAAGAAAGGATTCACCAACGCTTATGCACTACTCGGCGGAACCGCCTCCTGGCGAGAGGCCGGCTTCCCGATGGAAGGCAAGGGAGCGAATTGATCCAATCCAAGAATAATGAAGCCGGCCGCGGAATTTAATCTCCGGGCCGGCTTTTCTTTATCCAAAAACTCCCATCGAGGCTATTCGTCCCTACATTCATACACGGATTTTGCCCGAGAAGTTCCCTGCGTCATCCCGATGCGGTAGAGAATCCATCGCCCGCGTCATTTGACACAAATTTGAAATAGAATTATTCTAAGTCGAAATCGCAACACGTCCCCGTATGATGAAGCAACTTGAGGCCTCAGGTTACACAAAGCAAAGGCACGCCGTGCTGCAGGTGATCCGCGAGTCGGAATCGCACCTGACGGCGAACGAGGTCTTTGAACATGCTCGCCGTCGGCTTGCGGGCATCTCGTTCGCAACGGTCTATAACTCCCTGCGGTATCTCAAGAACGAGGGCCTGATCGGCGAAGTTAGTTTCGGTGCGGACGCGACGCGTTACGACCGCAACCTTCAGCCGCACCACCATGCGATCTGCACGGACTGTGGAAAGCTTGCCGACCTTGAGCTCGCTATCCCGCCTGAGTTGCTGAAGCAGGCTGTAAGGCGATCAAGGTTTAAGCCGGGCGAGATGGACTTTACGCTTCGGGGCCTTTGCCCTGATTGCGGCGACTAGCTGACCGGGATATGCCCCGGTGCACTTTGCCGGCCGCATTTCAACTACCTGTAATTTTTCAAAATACAAACCAAGAGGAACGACAAAAAAGATGGGAAACAACGAAGTAGAAAACCAAGGCGAAGCGTTTGAGATAAATGAATCGAGCCGCTGTCCGTTTACGGGTGGTTCTATCGGCTTTACGACCAGCACAAAGCGATCCAATAGCGACTGGTGGCCGAATGCGTTGGATCTAGGGATCCTCCGGCAGAATTCGGAACTGGCGGATCCGATGGGCAACGACTTCAATTACGCGGAAGAGTTCAAGTCGCTTGACCTCAACGCCGTGATGGAAGACCTCAAGGCCCTGATGACGGATTCGCAGGACTGGTGGCCGGCGGATTACGGTCACTACGGCCCGTTCATGATCCGCATGGCATGGCACGCGGCCGGTACTTACCGTGTTGCGGACGGCCGCGGCGGTGCGGGCAATGGCGAGCAGCGTTTTGCCCCGACCAATAGCTGGCCGGACAACGGCAACCTTGATAAGGCACGCCGCCTACTGTGGCCGGTCAAGCAGAAATACGGCCGCAAGCTTTCGTGGGCAGACCTCTTCGTCCTGGCCGGCAACGCCGCTCTCGAATCGATGGGCTTTAAGACGTTTGGCTTCGGTGGCGGCCGTGCAGATGTTTGGCATCCGCAGGAAGATACTTACTGGGGCTCCGAGGGCGAATGGCTTGCCGACAAACGTTACACCGGCGACCGTGAGCTTGAGAACCCGCTCGCAGCCGTCCAGATGGGGCTGATCTACGTCAACCCCGAAGGCCCGAACGGCAACCCTGACCCGCTCGGTTCGGCCCGCGATATCCGCGAAACCTTTGGCCGGATGGCGATGAACGACTATGAAACCGTCGCACTTACCGCCGGCGGCCACACCTTCGGTAAAGCACACGGTGCCGGCGATGCGGCCCATGTTGGCTCGGAGCCGGAAGGCGCCCCGATCGAGGCTCAAGGCTTCGGCTGGCTGAGCACCTACGCCTCCGGCAAGGGTGCCGATACGATCACGAGCGGCATCGAAGGTGCCTGGACACCGACGCCGATCCAGTGGGACAACAGCTATTTTGAGACGCTCTTCGGCAACGAATGGGAGCTGACCAAGAGCCCGGCGGGAGCAAATCAGTGGCGTCCGGTCAATGTCGAACCGAACGTGCCCGACGCGGCCGACCCGAACAAAAAGCATCTACCGATGATGACCACCGCCGATATGGCGATGCGGATGGACCCGGCATACGAGAAGATCTCTCGGCACTTCATGGAGAATCCGGATGAACTGGCCGACGCCTTTGCTCGTGCATGGTTCAAGCTTACGCACCGCGACATGGGCCCGAAGGCCCGGTATCTTGGTTCGATGGTTCCGGCAGAGGAGCTCATTTGGCAGGACCCGGTCCCGGCCGATTCGCGTTCGACCATTGATTCGTCGGATGTCGGCGTGCTCAAAGAAAAGATACTCAATTCCGGCTTGACCGTTTCGCAACTTGCATCGACCGCATGGGCGTCGGCCTCGACCTTCCGCGGGACGGACAATCGCGGCGGAGCCAACGGAGCCCGCATCCGCCTTGCGCCGCAGAAGAACTGGGAGGTCAACAACCCGTTCCAGCTTGGCACTGTGCTGGCGACTCTCGAGGGCATTCAGAATGAGTTCAATGCCTCGCTCGGCGGCGGCAAACGCGTTTCACTTGCCGACGTGATCGTGCTCGGCGGATGTGCTGCGGTTGAGAAGGCGGCAAGGGATGCCGGCTACGACGTCTCCGTGCCCTTCACACCGGGCCGCGGCGATGCAACGCAGGAAATGACTGAGGTCGAATCGTTCCAATATCTCGAACCACAGTCTGACGGCTTCCGCAATTACCGCAAGAGCCATCACAAGACGCCGGCCGAAGAAATGCTGATCGATAAGGCCGCACTTATGGGGCTGACCGCTCCGGAGATGACGGCACTCGTTGGCGGCATGCGTGTCCTTGATACGAACTGGGACGGCTCAAAGCACGGCGTTTTGACCGACCGCCCGGGCACGCTGACCAACGACTTCTTTACCAACCTGCTCGATATGAGCACGAAATGGGAGTCGGCAAACGGCGACGGCCAGGTCTTCAACGGCGTCAACCGCACGACCGGCGAACAGAAGTGGACAGGCACGCGGGTCGATCTAATCTTCGGCTCGAACTCGGAACTCCGCTCGCTCGCTGAGGTTTATGCCTGCGACGACGGCAAGGAAAAGTTCGTCCGCGACTTCATCGCAGCATGGGATAAGGTGATGAACCTTGACCGGTTCGATCTTGCCTAGTTTCTCTTGCCTGTTTTCTATTACAAGAAGCATCATTGGTGATAATCGCGTAGATGAAGGGGCGGGCCGGAAAAACGGTTCGCCCTTTTGCGCGATTTACAAAGTTGGTTTACAGATAGGACACGGTCTTATTTGGATGGCTTAAGCTATGTTCAAACTCGTTGTTTTTTTGGCCTTGATTTTGATAAACTCCCTGTTGATGGGCATCGCCGTTCCCTGAGCCGTTGTTTATTCCCCAGCACTTGCATTTGATTAGATGCAGGGTTAAGAGTCCCGGACAATCCTAGGAGAGGGAATTTTATGGAGGCTGTGAGATATCTATCGTTCTCGTTGCCGGTTTTGCTGTCCTTAAGTCTTACGCTGAAAACTCAGAAGTATGCGTCCGCGCACGAGGGTTTTGAGGGCCTCTCGCTTCAAATTTCTTCATCCAAGCAGAGTTTTGTCCAACTTGAGCCGATCCCGATAATCTTCAAACTTCGTAATAACACCAATCGCGAAATAGTGGGTCATGCGAATTTTCGATTCTCGTGCAATACCGTTGAAATTTACGTGCGCGACGCACAGCGAGCCGAGCGGAAGATCAAACAATTGTCCACGTATCGTTCACGATGCGTAGGAACTGAAAGTCCGATTCCAGATGGAGCACATATTGATGGTTTCGATGTTTTGAAGTTAGATCTGCTTCGGTATTTTGATCTGCCCGGGCATTACCAGATCAGGGCAGTGTTAAAAAGCACGACTAGTGATGCGAATGCACGATCTGGTTGGTACGATGTCACTATCGCCGCGCCACTTGCTAACGATCTTGATGCGCTTACTTTCTTGCAAGAAGAAACAGATACTGGAAGGGTTTTCTCCGAAATTGATAGCAAAGAGAGGGAAATGATCTTTGAGGATTTTTTGGCGAAGTATCCTGACAGTCCATATTCACCCTATATCCGATTGAACTTAGCGGAACGCCACACATTCTCGGGAAACAGACAGAATGCCTTAGTGGCTTTAGAGCAACTTGAGTCGGTCCAGAACTTCATATATGCACCAAGAGTAAAGGAACTTTTACGATCTCTTAGATGATATTATTCTGACTGACGGTCCGTCATCGGGAACTTGTTGCTCACTTTAAACGTCCGTGCGGGTTCGACGATTCGAGGCCAATATTGTTAACAAAGCTAAGGTTTGTGTCAGGAGTTTGCAGTATCAGTATTTCGACGGGGACACATCTCACCATTGTCGAGTTTTTATAAAATCCTGTTCGGAAATCTAGATCGGGAGTCGGTTTTTACCAGATAGAGCCTATATAAAGCCTAGTTTCAATATGAAAACTCGGGCTAACAATAATCAATGGAATGACGAAGACATGGGCACCCACAATCGTAATTGCTTCCGTTTTATTGACTAGCTTTGTTGTCTTGTCTGGTCAGCAAACATCGGGTCAGGATCTAGAATTTTCGTCGCTCTCACTGAGCGTTTCTACGACAAGAAGCTCGTTCCTGCTCAATGAACCAATACCGATTACTTTAGAGCTGAGCAACCGTACAGGAAATCCGATCCGCGGACACGGGACCCTGCGCTTCTCGTCTAACTTTGTTCAAATATATATTCGGACGCCTGATGGGGCAGAACGTGAAGTCAAGCCCTTATCACCAAACCGTATATTCTCAGTTGGGAAAGACAGTCTTATACCCCCTGGAACGCAGGTAAAGCATACCGAATTGTTGGGATTGGATCTGAACACGCATTTTCCGCTTGCCGGGAACTATCAGATCAAGGCCGTGCTGAAAAGTCGAGACGGTCGGCAGTTTATCTCAACGGATTGGACTTCTTTTGAAATTGCTAATCCAGAGGGTGAAAACTTAAGGGCACTTGAATATCTAAAAGAAAAGACCGATATTGCAAGAGTATTTTCCTCCCCCAAAACCGATGTTGATCATGTCGTTTATGAAGATTTCGTAAAGAGTTTCCCAAATACTCAATACACACCATACATCTGTCGAAACTTGGCGGAGCATTACAGATTTAAGGGATCAGGTGAAAAAGTGTCGCTATACTCCTCTTGCGTTAGTTCGTTCATTTGGTTTCCTGAACTAGGTTCAACTACAACCCTCCACAACTGACCACGGCAACACTCCCTCGTCGAAGGCCGCTTGCAGACAAGGCAAGGCGGCTCTCGAACGGCTGCCATTTCTTTTTTTTAGCTTAGCCCCAGCGGAAGACGCGCTTCATTGCGGGCAGCATCCTGTGGTCGGCGACGACACTGCGGAAAAACTCTTCGTGCTCGACCTCGACCCGGGCCATGTCGATAAGGTCGGCCACGCAATCGTCCATCCCCAGTTCCCGTGCGAACGCTGCGGCGTCCTCGTATTCGATCGAGTTCTTGCTTTCGAGCCGGCCGGCGAAATACATCGGCATGAACCAGCCCGATATGTGGCAGGTCACCCCGAGCGTGCGGCCGATCATCCAAAAGACCTTTTCGCGCACCGGTTTGGGCTTTGCTCCGAGCTTCTCAAGCCACTCGCCTACGCGGCGGCGATGGTCCCATTCCTCTTCCTCGATCCGCTTGATCTTTTCCCTTTCCGGGCTGTCCTTGAGCGACTTCCAATGCCCGCGATATGCATACGCGGCCGCCACCTCGCCCGAATAGGCGTTCTGCAAAATGCGGATGAGGCGTGCTTTTGAATCGCTCATTCAGCTACTTCTTTGAGACTGGAAGTTCGTTCGCCATGGGAAAAAGTGTACGAGCACCATACTTGCGTTCAAGTATACGCCATTGCCATTTAATGACTAAAAACTTGATTTGCTGAAATCTCTTGCGGGAAACGCGAGCGCAAAAGAGCGGCCCGGGAAGGCCGCCATTTCTTTATAATATTGCTGCCCGATCATTCGAAGCTGAGAGCTTCGGTCTTTACCACCTTCCATCGCGGGGCCGACGTCGCGGCAAACTGCGTGCTCTCTTTTCGCGTCGGTTTTATGTTGTTCGGCGATCCGCAATCGGGACGTGGCGGCGGGACGTTGTAGCCGATAACGACGGTATCGAATTTGGCCTGCTCGGCGGTTCGTATAGGGGTTCGTTCAGCCACCGAACGCCGCGCCTTTCTTGAGTTATTGAAGGTGGCTCGCTCACTCGGCCTGACGCTTACTCGCTCGGGCTCTGTGGCGCTTTCCGGCGGATTTCCATCTTCGAGCCTCGTTTCTTCTTGTTGAACCGCCGCGGGGAGTGCGTTAGACAGAGCAGGGCGCAACTGTGCCACCTGCTTTTCGGCAGGCTGCTGCATTTGCAGATACAACATCAAAGCAAACTGCAGAACTCCAATTGTGACGATACCCAAAATCAGCTTGTACATCTTATTACCCCGTGCCGTCTTAAAGTATGTTCAACACTGTTAGTATAACAAACCGGGGGAAAGGTTGCACAATAAAACTGCGAAAAAGTTCGCCTAAACCCGCAGCGAACCGCGCCAGCCGCGGGCGGCGTAGTAGGATTCGGCGCCGTTGTGGTATGTCCAGATCGTTTCGTAGCGTCGGTCGCAAAACATAGCCCCACCGAGTTTGCGGACATCTTCAGACGTCAAGATCCAGCTTGAGGTCTTCAGGTCAAACTCGCCGAGCTTCTGCAGTTCTTTATATTCGGCTTCGGTCAGGACCTTGATGCCCATCTCGGCAGCCATGCCGATCGCACTGTGCTTTGGCTTGTGCTCTTTCCGCGAATCGAGCGCCGCCTGGTCATAGCAGACGCTCCGCCGCCCCTTCGGGCTCTCCGCCGAGCAATCAAAGAAAATGAACTCGCCGGTCTTCTTATCGCGGCCGACCACATCCGGTTCGCCGCCCGTCCGCTCCATCTCACCGAGCGACCAAAGCTTCCCCGCATCCGCCGCAAGCCGCTTCTCCACCTCGCCCCACTCGATCCCCTCATGGCGATGCATATTCGCCTCAAACCGTTTCTTGAGTTCGCTTAGCAACTCCTTTTGATCTGCTTGCGTCAATTTTTTCTGCGCACTCATGGTAGTTTTCATCCTCGATACTATTCGAGGTATGCGTCGTTCTCTAAGTAGTAGATCACACGTTCGACCACTTCATCGGTGGTCGTATTATCGCCTCGGGCTTCTAGGTCTTCGAGTAACTCATTAAGTAAGAAAATTTCAATGCAGTAACTAAATCCGGGGCAGTTTCGGCTAGCGAACTCATCGGGCTTCATTGCCTCCTCGTCTTCAGTCAACGCAAATAGGACGGCTTCGGAGGTTGGCAGGAATTGGCCATCAACCCGTTTGGCATATATGACCAGATCTTCGTTCAGCGACGAGCTACCGATAATCACGTCCGTCAAGTTCATCTTGTGACCAAACCAGACGAAGAAGTACAATGCGATCGTATTGGGGGCCGATCGCACCTCTAAGGCCGGAAATCGAAAGAGACCCAACCGGAGACTTTGGTGGGGACGCCCGAAAGAATTGTCGGCCCAAACTCCAGTCTCATGGCGGCTTCGATAGCGGCCTGGTGGAGTTCGGCCGGGCCGCGAATGATCTCGGCTGATATTACGGTGCCGTCTCCGCCAACAAGTATGCGGACATCGACCCGACCCGCTTGGCTTTTTGCGACACCCGACGGATACGGTGGATTCTTGAAGTTCCTTGCCCGTTTGTTCATCCAGCCCGCGGAGACAATGCGTTCCTTTGGCGGCGGGTTCGGGTCGCATGTGTCGATGCTTCCGCCGATGTTCTCGTAAACGCAGCGGCTAAAATCGGTTTGCCCGGAGACGTAAGGCCACAGCCCATTGCGGTCTTTTGCCAAGATCGCCTCAGCTTTGTCGCGATACATGATGGCATCCGTCTGTTTCTCTTCAAGCCTGGCCGAGATGGCAAGATGGCGATTGATCGAAACCGCACGACCGCGGCTGCGATTGTCGGTTCGCCCCTCTAACAACTTTAGATTTCTTGTCCTGATTTGAAATGCGAGGTCAGACAACGCAGGGCTGCCGTGAAGGTACGATTTGCTCGTAAGAAAAGCGGCGATCCAGAAGTGTTTATCGGCGTCGTCACCCAAATATTTCCAAAGCTCGCTCTCGAAATCCGTCCCGAGACGCATGCGTTCATCTTGGAAAACCTTCGATAGCTTGCCCTTATCGCCGGCAAATCCGCCTTTTTCCTCACGGACGGCCCTCTCGAAACTCTCGAACGGAACTTCTTGAGCAGCACAGACGCCCGAAAATATGAACAAGCACGCAAGCAGAATGAATAGATCTCTGATCATCGCCTCAATGTACCTTAAGTTTTTCTTGAAGAAGTTCGACAGCCTGTTCCCGCGTCACCGTTGGGAAATCAACAAGAAACTCCTCGAGCGAGTGGCCCGCAGCGAGGTAGTCGAGAAGGCTCTGTGCGGGGACACGTGTTCCTGTGAAGACCGCCGCCCCACTCATCACATCGGGCGAAACCGATACAACACTAGTTTCAATGGTTGTGATCATCCGCTCATTATAACGTATATACTTGGGGTTTTTATACATTCAAGTGATCCGGAGTTTAGGAGCATTCGCCCGGGCGGGTGGATTTGTTAGACTGGGAGAAACGGTTTCTGCGGCGTCGGCGCATCTGCCTGGGCGGGCGGGTGCGAAATTTATATAGACGAGCGGCCGCGGCCGATATCAAGGAGGAAATAATTCTATGAAGAGAACGCAATTTGTGATCGCATTGGCGGCTTCGGCGATTTTGGCTGGCACGGCGTGTGGGCAGCGGCCGAGCACCGAGCAGGCACCGGCGGCGGACCAGAAAACGGCGGCGGGACAATGCACGCCGCTTGAGACAAGGCCACCAAATGCTTCCGAGCAGAAGCCGGCATTTGCGGCGCAAACGCGTGTCTGTGGCGTGAAGACCGCAGCAGCCATTGAGGTGACGGTGCTGGCCAAAGGACTCGAGAACCCTTGGGCCGTTGAGCCGCTTCCCGATGGCAGCTTTCTGGTGACGGAAAAGCCGGGCCGGATGCGCATCGTTTCGGCCGATGGCAAGGTCGGCGACCCGATAGAGGGCCTGACGTCGGTAGCCCAAGGCGGAGTTTCAGCCGAAAGCGGACAGGGCGGATTGCCGCCGATAAGCGCCTCGCGACAGGGCGGCTTGCTCGACGTCGCGCTCAGCCCGACATTTGCGAAAGACCGCACCATCTTCTGGAGCTTTTCCGAACAGCGTGAGGGCGGCAGCGGCACATCGGTCGCCCGCGGCGTCTTGAGCCCGGACGGACGAAAACTCTCGGAGGTCCGCGTGATCTTCCGCGCGATGCCGACCTATAACAATGGCCTTCACTTCGGTTCGCGGCTCGCATTCGCCCCGGACGGCAAGCTCTTCATCACGCTCGGCGATCGCTTTGACCTGAGAACCATGCGGCCGCTTGCACAATCGCTTGAGGCCCACAACGGCAAGGTCGTCCGCATCAATCCGGACGGCACGGTGCCTACGGACAATCCTTTTGCCGGCAAGGAAGGCGCGTTAGGCGACATCTGGACCATCGGCCATCGCAATATCCAGTCGGCAGTTTTTGATGACCAGGGCAGGCTCTGGACGGTCGAGCACGGCGCCCGCGGCGGCGATGAGCTGAACATGCCTGAAAAGGGCAAGAACTACGGCTGGCCGGTCGCGACCTTTGGCCAGGAATATACCGGCCAGGCGATCTCAGGCGGCACGACCGCAAAAGACGGCACCGAGCAGCCGGTCTATTATTGGGACCCGGTGATCGCACCTTCGGGAATGGAGTTTTACACCGGAGCGGCCTTTCCGGAATGGAAGGGTAACCTCTTCGTCGGCGGGCTCGCCTCGCAGCGGCTCGTGCGCCTGGTGATGAAAGACGGCCGCGTCGCCGGCGAGGAGCATCTGCTGACCGACCGCGGCAGCCGCATCCGAGACGTCCGCCAAGGCCCGGATGGCTTTCTCTACGTCGTTACAGACGAATCGAAAGGCGAACTCTGGCGCATCGCCCCGAAGAAGTAGCTGACCGAAACGCGACTTTGTTAACCAACAAAAGACCTCGGCCCTATGCGGCTGAGGTCTTTTTCGTTGAGGCAATTTCGGCCGGTTGTTGTCTTCTTAAACTCGTCCCAGTTCACTCTCGAAGAAACTCTTCAGTGCCCGCAGGCGTTTTCGGGTTTCCCATGCGAAAACTGCCTGCATGAGCGGATGAAGAACCGGACGCAGCCATGCCGGGCGGGCTGTGAAATTTACTTTATAGATCACTTCCGAGTGAGCATCGTCGATCTTTGCGTGCCGTATACTCGCGGCAAAGGCGTCAAAGAACGGCGGTTGATTCAACAACTTGACGGCCGCGACCCGCCCTCGGTCAAACGAGACGTATTGAGTTCGCAGTGCGAAGATTCCCAACAATCCTTTCCCTCTGCACACGGAAATCGCGCCTAGACACGCTTCGTCAAATTCAGGTTCGAGATAGGCTTCTTTCAAGAGCGTGTCCCATTCGAGTCTGCGATCGTAGTTATGGATCAACGCAAACACCGCATCGGCCGAAGCAGGGATCGTCTCTCTTATTTCAGTCGTTGCCATGAAGCCCGTCGCTAATGCCGTGCGTTTTTATTGTTCAGCCGCCACTAGGGCTCGTCCCCGCGAGCCGTCGGCTTTCGGGCCGCAGGTACCAGGACGCGACCGTGAGCATAAGCAGCACCGCCGTCGGGAGCATCGTCGCAAAACCATCGCCGATCGCGATGTGCGAGAAGAACGCACCCGACGTGACGAAGAAAAACCCCGCATACGCCCACTCTTTCAGGAGCGGCATTCGCGGTGCGATCAAAACGATCACGCCAAGAATTTTCCAAACGCCGAGCAGCACCAGCAAATACCGCGGATACCCCAGCCGGCCAAAACTGTGCAAGACCTCCGGCATCTTGACGAGCTGCAGAACCGCACTCGCCAGCATGCCCACACACAGCCAAAGCGTCACCACCCAATAAACAACTACTCTCGGAACAGCCATAACCCATTATCGACCAAAATTCACCACAGAGTCACGGAGAGCACTGAGAAAGAACAAGCGAACACTTCTGAAATTCAGTCGTTACATATCAGGATGGAAATAGTACTTGATCGTCCGGCGGAATTTGATCGGACGGTTGCCACAGGTGACCTCGGGTCGATATTGCGACAGTTTGGCTGCTTCCAGTGCCGCCCTTCTCAGCATGCCGTTCCCTTCCCTGACTTTCGCAAAGACAACATACCCTTTCTCGTCGACAATGATGTCAACCAGGACTTCGCCGCTGATCTTAGATCGACGAGCGGTTTCCGGGTAATAGGGTTTGACTAGTTTTAACGGACAGCCATCCCAACAATGCCCCGCGATCTTTGGAAGGGGCTTTCCAAAGTTCTTAATTTGCTCTTCACGGATCGCCTTCGAACACGCCGCCACCGCTTTTTCATCTTCCGCAACATCGGCAAAGAGCTTTTTTCGTTCCTCTTTGGTCTGAACCTGAGCGTTACCGGGATTCACGGCAAAAGCCACAACCAGAACGACAGATAGATATTTCAGCGCTCGTACGTGCATTTATATCTTTAGACACCTTAGATCCGAAAAGGTTCCCGTTACCGGCTGGGGTTCTTCAAAATGTTATTGCTCGACAATCACAAAGTAGACGCTTTTGCCGGCAGCAATCGCGGCCCTGCATAGCTCGGCAAACTCAAGCAAGAACCCGGCAAGATCCATTCTGTTTACGTACGTATCCTGCCACGCACCTTCATCCCACCGTGCCGAAGCATAGAGTAAGTCTTCTTGCTCGGCCACTGCGACGTGCTGAATAAGTTTCGAGTCGATCTGGAAAAACTGGGAACCATCCGCAAGCTTTTCAGCAGTTGCGAGTGATCTCCGTTCTTCCTGGAGGAAGACCGACGACAAATAGTCGATCCGTTCCCGGCTGTAGTTGCCGCCGAGTTGCGTAGGAAGCTTGGCTATGTGGTCCAATACGTCATTGCCGGCTCGAAGTGCCGCAATTTCTTTTGGCTGAGCCGCAAGGAAATAGGTGAACATATTTAATCCGTCCGCGTAGCTCCAGTTTCAATCCTAAATTGTACTGCCGCTCACTGATCAAGAGCCCAGTCGCAATCGCTCCGGGTTCTGACCCGGCTACTCGGGCTGCTCGTTCCTATTCCCCATCTTCTTCGATCTGGGGTGCGCCGGTCTTCACATCGCCGTTGCGTTCGTAATTGGCGATGACAGCCAACGAGTTAGATTACGTCGTCCAGAATTACGACCTCGAGGTGTGACAATCTTTTGAAATTGGGATCGTTGGTAACGAAGTATCCGCAGCTTGCCGCCGTTGCTGTGGCGGCATGGATCGCATCCGGTGTCTTGAAGTTTTGTAGTGCTCTTAGTTCAGCGGCGGCCTTCAAGACATCTGTTGTGATCTCGAAAAGCTCGATTTCGGAAATAGTTAGCAACTTGGTATACGCCTGGACGAGCCTCTGATCGTTTTCCTTGATCGGCTTGACGATTGTTTCAAGCAGAGTCAGGTTACTGGTTACGACCTGTATTGAATCCTTGCGTACCGTAAGCCAAAACGATCTCAAAACAGGCCAATAATCGGCGTGTCTTTCGACGCTGTATATGAGCGGAGCGGTGTCAAAGCCGCGACGAAGGCGGAAATCTTAGTTGTCCCAAGAGTCCCGCTCCTTCGCCAAATATTTATCGACTTCGGCCGCATCGCCGAATACTCGTGCTCCGTTCAATCCTTCTATGATGCTGAGGCCCGAAAGCTGCTCTGCCGACTCTTGGATGGATTCTTGCTCAACGATTATCTTTGCAAGGCGCAGCCTTTCGTGCGGCGGCAAGGGCAAGATCGTGTTCTTATAAATAGTTTCAACGCTCGGCATAACGCCTTCATATTACCACAACCTCGCAGCTGTGAACTCTTAGTTTCTAGGCTTGTTTTTCGATCGTAGGCTCACCAGTCTTTACTTCGCCGTTGCGTTCGTAGTTGGCGATGATGATGCCGTTCGGGGTGACCTGGCCTTCGGTTAACTTGAAGGCCGCGGGGATGGTGCCGTGTTGGAACAAGCGTTTGCCGGTGCCGAGCGTGACGGGGAAGATCATCAGCTCGAGCCGGTCAACGAGGTCGGCTTTGAAGAGCGTCTGGAACATATCGGCACTGCCGAAAACGTGCAGATCGGGGCCGTCTGTCTCTTTTAGTTCGCGGACCTTCGCCGCGAGGTCGCCGCCGAGGAAAACGCTTGGCTGCCAGTCGCTCGACGTGCGGGTGTTCGACGCGACGTACTTGGTCGCCGTCATCACATTCGGCCAAAAGTGAGAATTCTCCGGCCAGTATGGCTCCCAAATGTCGAACGTCTTTCGCCCCAGCAGGAGATCGACCTCTTTCCCCAGCCGCTCCTGGATCACCGCCCCCGATTCTTCATCCGCATACCCAAAGAACCACCCGCCAAACTTGAAACCGTCGCCGTCATTCTCCTCGTTCTGAATGACCCCATCGAGCGTAATGAATTCTGCGGCGATTATTTTTCTCATGTTTCCCCTTCTAAAGTGAAGAATGATCCCTTAGCCAGCTCTCAAACTTCTCGGCGATTCGCAATTTTTTCAAGTGGTTTAGAATGTTCGTTTCGGAACGCATCTCGTCAAACCATGGAAAGGCGATCTCTTGAACGGTATCGGTCAGAATTGTTCCCACCTGACCTAGATCCGAGTCTGGCCGAAGGGTCCATGCGTTAATCGTAGGTTCGAGAACGCGACTAAATACCGTGCAGTCGTACTCACGGGGAAACTTCGACTTGAATTCCGTGCCTTGGTCTCGGTGAAATGCTTTCCAGTAGACGCCGAGATTGACATAAAATGACGCTTCCCAAGCATCATTCCATTGGCTCTTTTGAATATTGAGAACATCGATCGCATTCGAGCTGTCACGCCAAAAGTTCGCTCCGGATTTTCGAAAGCCCTTTTCTTTCATCATTGGCGCCAAATAATTCTTTGTTAATTCGTCGATGAGCTTTGATGGATGCCGGCCCGATGGGGGATCACCTCGCTCCGACAACATCTTTTCGACATTCTCACTAAATGATGGATTTAGCCTTCGTATTATCATATTCAATCGCGCTCAAGCATTAATAAGCTTCTTAATCAGTATTCTTAAACCCAAATCGAATTGCCGCTTCGAGGACGTCGGTGTTTATATCTTTTAGAGTTTTGAATCTGATGCAATAGCCGGTCACGGCCGCTTTGCCTAGGGTGCTGGCGTATGTTTCGGATAGGTATTTCTTGTCTTCGATACCGAGGATATAAACGGAGATCCCGGTCGTGTTCGCGCTCAAGCCGATCTGATAAAACTCCTTCGTTGTCCCGTTGGCGTATCTGATTGTGCGGAGGCCGTAACCGATATTTGGATTTGAGACGATCTTACCCGCTTCATTCTTGCCGTCGAGAAACCACAATTTACATCCCGGATTTACCTGCAGGATCATTTCGTGCAACGCTTGCATCTCGCTGCGTTTGGGCTCGGAATGCGACGCAATGTACGCTTTTATCTCGTTCTTTACGCTCATGTCCTACTCCTTCATTTCGGCAAGCAGGCCCTTGAGTTGGCCGAGTGTCATTGTGAAGCCTTCCTTGAAACCCATTTCGATCATCTTCTCTAAGCGTTCCAATGACTCGTTGTAGATCGAGACGGTTACCGTGGTCTTTCCGTTCTGCTCAAGAAAGTTCAGATCCCAATCGGAACCCGGGAGTTGGAGGTTCTCGTTCTCATCCGCAAACGCGTTGAACAGTTTGAAATTCGTCTTCGGAGTGATCGACGTGTACTTCTGCACCGACCAACGCTCCAAGCCCTCGGGGCTGACCATCGCGTAGAATCGCCGGCCGCCCTCGCGGAAATCCATTACCTTCGTCCTTGATATCCAGGGCTTCGGCGCCCACCATTGGTCGAGGAGTTCGGGTTTTGTGTAGGCATCCCAAACGAGGTCACGCTCTGCATCAAACTCTGCGGTGATCAAAACGGTCTTTGTCTCTTTGTTTACGATAAATTCCATGTCTACTCCTTTCACACGCATTGGGCGGTTCGCCCTTACTGACATGCGGGCTTCTGCATTTTCATGACCTCAAGCATCTCGTCAAGTTGCTCGTACCGCGTTTCCCATATCCTTCGGTATTGCTCAAGCCATTCGTCGATCTCCTTCATCTTGTCGACCTCGAGCAGGTAATAGATCTCGCGGCCACGCTGCTCCTGCGATACGACCTCGCATTCCGTCAGTATCTTTAGGTGTTTCGAGACCGCTTGCCGCGAGGTGTCAAAGTGCTCCGCGATCGCGTTCGGCGTCATCGCCTGCATCGCTATCAACGCAATGATCGCCCGCCGTGTCGGATCTGCAATAGCTTGAAATACGTCCCTTTTCATATTGACGGGCGCAAGTATGCAACCACACGGTTGCATATGTCAAATGCAACCGTTCGGTTTCGTGAAAATCTTATTGATACTTAAATTCAAGAGGCGACGTCTGCTATAGGCGGTGTCGCGTTCGACGGCTTCGATAAGCGTTCTTTTCCATATGAGCCGTTCACCGGCTGGGTGAGCCAAACTCTGCGGATATGGGCGACGATGTACAATTTGCGCACTTGAGCCGATAGGCATCGCCGCGAGTCACTTTGAGGATAGTCACTTGGAAGGTCGCGTCTCGCGAGTAGCGAAGAGAGTCTGGGTTCCCGGGTTCTTCAATGTCAAAAAAGAGCATGCCCGGTGGCGTGTGCTCTCCTTCGATAATCGAGGGGGCTTCATCGATCCGCACGAGTTTTCCATCTTTCAAAAAAGCGATCTTCCTATTAAACTCACCCTCAAATCCCTTTGCCGCCGGGAGGATTTTTTCTGCCTCTACGCCGAGGATACCGGCACGAAAAATGTACATTTCATCCCAGTCGAAGTTCGTCGCCTCTCCGATACTTATTTGGCACGGCTTCTCAAAATTGCAGGATCGGTTGATCAGAGCCCCGACGCTTTTATCGAACGAAGATAGACCGGGCTCGTAGCGGCAGGCGCCGCACCAGATCAACATATACGCGAAGACGATAAAACAGAGAGATCGCGACATCGTTAAACTCACTAATTGCTCAACCCAAAACTCAAGGACAAACTCACACTGCTGCCAAACGGTTGGAGATGGTGTCTCGCTCGACGGCTTCGAAACCGGCGTTTTCAACCAGAATCATGGGCTCTCTTCATGGCTTTGACTGAAAGGTTCTAGGTCTTGCCAAGCACGTCCGCTAAGCATAGCGCGACCACATTACAAGCCCCATTTCTTCTTCCAGTGTTCGGTACTTCCTTGTGAAACCATGTGATCGAAAACATGGTGTCCATTTTCTAGGAGGCTGTGGGCGTGCGGTAATGCATTGATGCATTTTACAATATCAGCCTGCGCAAGTTGGTTCGGATAAAGATTTTTGCGGTCGCTTGTTCGGTTATCAAAAACACAGGGAAACTTCCGAATCCAACGTTCAAAGCGACCACAAATTTTTGCAAGTTCCGGAAATGTCTTACGGAGATTGACGGTCGGAAACCATACCTCACCCGTCACCCAAAAACGATCTTCGCGAAGGTCTGGAAGTTTCAAGCCAGCCGATGGGGTTTTGTTCGAATCGACGATCTTCCGATCCTGATCGTTCTCCTGCCTTAGCCGACACAGAAACGCCTGTAACCAGGTTGCCGAATTCTCGGGATACTGCGATATATCGATCTTACTTGGATAGTATTCGATCTTTCCGATAGCCGGAAAGTAAAAGGCGATCTCGTGGCCGGTTGCCCCAAACTCAGTAACCTCCAAACCATCCGCAACCGGTACAGCTCCTGCATCCCTCAACCAATTAAGTACAAGGGGAAGGTCTTCGTCAGTAGCCAAAAATGTGTGTGCTGTTGCCATTCTGAGGGCCTAAATACTGCCGGGAGCGATGCAGGCTTACACGGTGTTTCTCTCTACGGCGCTAAAGCCGTATTTTTGATCCTGGTAATGATCTGTGATGATCTCGGCTTTGGTCATTTTCACTTCGCCTTCGGCGGCTGTGGGTGAGTTCGCCGCCGTATTCAGACGCTCGCTCTAACGGGTACGAAGGACACCTTTGTCTGGAAGCCGAGCGAGTAGAGTATCCTGAGCAAAAGGTCGCTTGAGACACCGGAGGTGTTGCCGTTAAGTATTGCGGTAAGCTTCGTCCGCGAGGTTCCTGCGAGTTTCGCAGCTTGTTCGTGAGTAAGTTTCTTTGCTTTGACGACGTCTTTTATCTTATCTCGAAGCTTTGCCCGGAATTCGATCTCGATCGCTTCTTGGGGCGTCAGATCGAGAATGTCGCAAAGCTCAAAAGCGTTCTTTGCAATATAGACTTCAGTTTCGCCACGCTTTATTGGTTTAACATTTCCCATAATCTTTTTTTCGCCGTCTCAAGTTCTTTCTGCGGAGTTGCCTGCGTCTTTTTGGCAAAGGCGTGAAAAACCAGAATTCCTTCTTCCGACTTCAAATAGTAGAAAACACGGTAGATACCGTCAGCGTCCTTGACCCGCAACTCGTAGGCTCCGACCGCGATCGTCGGCATCGGTCTCGCATCCGGCATCCCGATGTTCTCGCCACGCTGAAGGTCGAATAACAGTTCGCCGATGTTGATCCTAACGGCTTTGGTAAATCCCCTAATGATCTCTCTTGCCCTCTTGTGAAAGATAACGTCTTTATTCACATTCGCGGACTTTCCTATTGTCCCATATCGGGGACATTCATTTCAAGCAGCAACTTTCTCCACGCGGTTATACACCGTATCCCGCTCGACGGCTTCGAAGCCGGCGTTTTGGATCATGGTGATGATCTCGGCTTTGGTCATTTTCACTTCGCCCTCCGCGGCGTCGGCGTGGGTGTGGCGCCAGTTATGGTGCCGTTTCCAAAAGGAAGCGACGTATGGTCGAAACAACATCCTCGAAGACTTTTGGATCCCGAAAGAAGTAATGGTTAGTGCCGGGCAAAACGATGGCCTGGCCGTGCTTGACCTCCTTGCGGAAGCGTTCGATATTGCTCGACTGATACGGCCTTACGTCGGTCTCGATCCACTCCTCCATTCGTTTTCGCAAAGCGTCGTCCATCCCGGGACGTCCGGCCCAGTGCTTTTCGACCATTACGTAGAAGCTAAGGGCCGGGGCCTTGATCCGGCGATAGTCAGGATCGAATCGATCTCCATACGTGTTGTACTCTTCAAAGATCTTATCCTCTAAGGTCGGGGCCTCAGATGTCTTCTCGGCGATCTGCCGAGGGGCTCGTGGTTCGGTGGCCAAGAACTGTTCGCGACGGCCATACGCTGCATCTAGGAAAACGAGTTTCAGAGTTCGCTTCGGATACTTGGCGGCGAACATTAGCATTTCATTGCCGGCAAAGGAATGTCCGATCAGATGCACTTTATTGATCTTCATCTGGTCAATAAATCCCAATAGGTCCTTTGTAAGAGTATCGACGTCGTAGCCTTTCTCGGGCTTGTCCGATTCGCCGTGGCCCCGACGGGTCAGCGCCAAAACACGAAACCGATCGGTAAACTTCGGAGCGATCTCGTCAAAAACGTGAGCCGTATCACCGGCACCGGGGAGAAAGATCAATGCCTCTCCCGTTCCGCCCCAATCCAGATAATGTAGCCGAACGTTCTTGATGGTTACATAGCCGCTCAAGTGAGGCGACTGGTCATCGCCCTTTCCGCCTTGCTGTGCCAAGGTCGTCGAGGCCACCAAAAAGAAGACGGCAAAACTGGTCACTATCCGCCATGTTCTATGCGTTCTCATATTTTTGCCTTCTCGACCCGGTTGTAGACGGTATCCCTTTCAACTGCTTCGAAGCTGGCGTCTTCGATCATTTCGATGATCTCGGCTTTGGTCATTTTCACTTCGCCTTCGGCGGCGTAGGCGTGGGTTAGTTCGCCGCCGTCGGCAATGGTGCCTTCGAGGTCGACCGGGCCTGGGCCACGGCAACACGTCTACTACGCTGCCAAGACTTCGACGTAATCGCTTCTCGACATGGCCGGCGGAATCTGTGCGCCGGATTCGGTCAGGTCTTCGAGGTGGAATTCAATAGCTTCTTGAATTAGTTGCTTGACCTCTTCCTCAGTTTCGCCGACGGCTACACACCCCGGCAGGTCGGGAACATACGCACCCCAGCTTTCCTCACCCTTTTCAATTACAACCATGTATCGCATAACTATTTCTTCAATCCTGCCTGTTTCAAAACACTATTCAATGTTCCGACCGGCATGTCAATACTTTCTTTACCCGAAACCGTGACCGTTCCAGGTTTTGTTGTGTGGTGAAATTGCCGATGACTGCCACGAGTCCTTACCAGAACCCAGCCATCTTTCTCGATCAATTTTATTACATCCTTAACCTTCAAGCGGTTACGTTCTCCACGCGGTTGTAGACGGTGTCGCGTTCGATGGCTTCGAAGCCGGCGTTTTCGATCATGGTGATGATCTCGGCTTTGGTCATTTTTACTTCGCCTTCGGCGGCGTAGGCGTGGGTCAGTTCGCCGCCGTCGGTGATGGTGCCGTCGAGGTCGTTGGCGCCGAAGTGGAGGGCGGTCTGGGCGGTGCCTTTGCCGAGCATGACCCAGTAGGCCTTGATGTGGTCGAAGTTGTCGAGCATCAGGCGTGAGACGGCGATGGTCTTGAGATTGTCGATCGCGTCGGGGCCGGGCAGGCTGTCAAGCGCAGTGCCGGGCGGGTAGAACGCGAGCGGGATAAAGCACTGGAAACCGCCGGTCTTGTCCTGCTGTTCGCGGAGCCGAACGAGATGGTCAATGCGGTCCTCGATGGTCTCGATGTGGCCGTAGAGCATCGTCGCATTGGTCTTGAGCCCGGCCTTGTGGACCTTGCCGGCGAGCTCAAGCCAGCGATCGCCGTCGCATTTGTGGTCGCAGATGCGGGAACGCGTCGGTTCCGCAAAGATTTCGGCACCGCCGCCGGGGCAGGAATCCATGCCCGCGGCCTTGAGCTTTTCGATAACCTCTTCGTCGGTCATTTTGTAGAACCGGGCGAAGAAATCAAGCTCGACCATGGTGAGAGCTTTCAGATGCAGCTTCGGAAACTCACGCTTGAGCGACGAGAAAAGATCGGTGTAGTACTCGAACGGCAGCTTGCTATTAAGCCCGCCGACGATGTGCAGCTCGGTCGCGCCTTCTTCAACGGCACGCCGTGCAATATCGATACCTTCCTGCACGGAATACGTATAGGCGTCGTCCTGGCGAGCCCGGCGGTAGAATCCGCAGAATTTGCAGTCCGCTACACAGATATTCGTGTGGTTAAAATGGCGGTTGACGTTGTAATAAGTCACCAGGCCATGCTTCCGCCGCCGGACGGTATCGGCCAGTTTGCCGAGGGCGTTGAGGTCTGTGGTGTTGAACAGAGCGAGCCCCTCGTCAAAGCTCAGCCGCTCGCCGTCCTCGACCTTGAATGCGATGTCTATCAAATTTTTGTCAAATGAAAATTGCACGGTAATGATTGTCCTTAGATCAAATTGTTCTCACGTTTATATTCGTCAACTATCCTATTCAAGATTTCGACGCCATTCCGCGATCGCCGCACGGCTCGGTGTTCCGAGAGCCGCGACCGCAGTCGATGGATCGGGCGGATGAAAGGATGCCGCGACGAATAATGCGATAACTTCGTGTGTCCGTCAACGATCCGCCGAACCCGCCGGTAGTTTTCGGCTGAGGGCGTAAATTCGCTTTCGTTCTCGGACCTGCGGAAGATGGCCGTGACAACACCGCCGTCCGCCGACACGACCGACCGGAGCACCGAGAAACCGGCCTTTCTCGCCATTCCTTCAAGCGTGACCGGATTAAAATTGTAAAGGTGGGCCGCGTGGAACCTATGGAGCGGCGAATAGCACGTTGCTTCGACATTCGGCACCTCGATCACAACGATGCCGTTCTCGGTCAGTGCCTCGCGCAGCCGGCCGAGTGTTGCAAATGGATCGTCGAGATGTTCGAAGACATGATGAAGCGTTATCACATCAAGCGATGCGGGGGCCAGTTCCTGCTGCTGGATGAAGCCGCACTCGACCGGCGCGTTCAGTTTGGTGCGGGCGTAGGCGGCATAGCCCTCGTTCGGCTCGATCCCGATCGCGTTAAAGCCCATTGCACGTAGGAGAAAAACAAACTCGCCGCCGCCGGCTCCGACATCGAGAATGGTTCTATCTCGGTCGATATGCGGCTTAATGAAACGGAATCGGCTTACGGCGTTCGCCCCGGCCCGATGGACGTGTTTTGGTTTTGGAGTATATGTGCCCTTGTAGCTGATGCGATAGTCCTTTGAGTAATACTGCTTTATCTCAGCCTCATTCGGCCGCGGGTCGGTCCAGACCAAACCGCACTGCCGGCAAATGACCGTCCGCAAATAATTCTTGTCGCGGTCTACGGTGCTGAGCTCTTCTGAATCTTCCGAACCGCACAGATTGCATGAGATACTTTTGGTCGATGAGTCGGTCGGCATAGGCTTTGACTTGAACGCGGCAATTCGGGTCGCTTTATAACCAAATCATATCAAAAAAGTTGCCGGAGCCCGTCCCGATGACAATGGCGAACAAAAAGCGGGCTTGACCGGCCAACCAACTTCGAATATAAGTTTCCGCGGAAATGCTGAACCGAGATCGATATTGTTGCGCAGTATTCACGAAATGATGTTAGCGAAATACATCAAATTTCTAGCCGTTCTTGTTTGCTTCGGCGTGAGCGTTTTTGGTCAGAGGGCCGAAGCTTGGGCCGCTGAGGGCACGGATGGCCACGTTCATATCCTGAGCCCCGAACTGATCAGAATATGGAAAGGACTCGGCATTCCGTTCTCGCGGCCGGATGAGTATTACTCGGATATTGACGTCATTCTTCGCAACACGAACATTCGCCGGATAGATTTGATCTCGATGGCCCATGTTTATTCGGCGGAAGATTTCGGTGGGTTCAAAAATGAGCGCGAACTCGTCGAGCGGGAGAATTCATTCGTTGCCGCTGCGCGTGATAAACACCCCAAAAAGACCCGTGCCTTTTGCAGCATTGACCCGCTCCGCGACTACGCGCTTGCGGAGCTTGAGCGATGCCGGACACAGCTCAAAATGGACGGCATCAAGCTGCACCACAATGCTAACCAGGTTTACCTTACGGTTCCGGCACAACTGGAAAGGGTCAAGCTTGTCTTCGAGTTCGCGGCGAAGCATAAGTTGCCGATCCTGATGCACTTTGATAACAGCCATCGCCGCTTCGGCAAGCCGGATATTGACCTGCTGGTCGGGTCGATCCTGAAAGACCTCGGCCCGGTCGAGCTCCGCATCGCCCACTTCGGCACCTCGGGCGGTTTTAGTCAGCGGACTCGTGCGTTCCTCAATGCCTTTATCGAAAAGTTCAACACATACCCGACGCTCGGGAGACACAAGATCATCTTCGATATCTCTGCCGTCGCGCTCGATAAGGACAGCGAAGGCGTCCGCAAACTGACCGACGACGAGTTCGCCGTGCTTGCCAGATATATCAGACGGCTCGGGCTCAAGCGCATTTCCTTTGGTACCGATTACCCGCTCTACACACCGGCCGAATACGAGGCGATCCTTCTCACCCGCGTCGGGCTTACCAAAAAAGAACTGCGGCATATCCTTAGAAATAAATGGGAAAGAACTATGAAATACAACGTTGCAATTGAAATTGAGAAGCCGGTCGGCGAAGTCGTCGCACTTTTTGACAACGTAGATAATCTCTACAAGTGGATGGAAGGGCTTGAGAGCTTTGAGCATCTTGAGGGCACGCCTGGCGAAGTTGGAGCAAGGTCGCGGCTTAAGTTCGATATGAATGGCCGAAAGATCGAGATGATCGAGACCATCTCGGTAAAGGACCTTCCGCGTGAGTTTACCGGCACCTACGAGGCCGACGGAGTCTTCAACATCGTCCGCAATCGCTTTGAACCGCTCGGCGAGGGCCGCACGCTTTACACCTCCGAAAACGAGTTTCAGTTCAAAGGTTTTATGAAAATCTTCGGCTGGCTGATGCCCGGCATGTTCAGGAAGCAATCGCTGAAATATCTCGAGGCCTTCAAGCGCTTTGCCGAGAGCAGTTAGCCCGCAGTAGCAAGCCTGATGCGAGCGGAGGGCCGGGTGGCCGGCCAGGCGAGACCGTGCGTCGCTTCCACTGTTATTCTTAGACCCGTGAGATTTTGGGATTTTGCATTCAATAAGATTGATGATAGAGTTCCGCCCGTTTCACCTATCAAGCTAAAGAGAGGTTCAGTTAAATGAACGGTCGAAGGAAATTTATCCTTGGCTCGCTTGGCGTTTTGGCAGCCGGCGGAACAGGACTGTGGCTTGGGAAAAATGTGATCCTGCGGAAAGTGTTGACCTCTTGGTTCGATAACTCAGCGATCGCGCAGACTCTGGCTCCGGCGTTCGACGGCGACTGTGTGCTCACGACCCAGTCAACGGAGGGCCCGTTTTTCGTTCGATCCGAAATGCGAAAGGACATTCGCGAGGATCGGGCCGGCAAGGAACTGACACTGCGGCTAAAGTTCGCGAACGCGGCGGACTGCCGGCCGGTCGAGGGAGCAACTGTCGAGATATGGCACTGCGACGCTGAAGGCCGCTACAGCGGCTATCCGGAAGAGCTTTCCCGCGATGCTTTCGGAAGCGGCATTTTTCTTTTTCAGAATATCAAGGATGGCCACATAACCCCGAAGAACGAGAAACGCTACCTTCGCGGCGCACAGATGACGGATTCTGAAGGTGTATGCGAATTCACGACCATCGTCCCCGGCTGGTATGAAGGCCGATGCCCGCACATTCATATGAAGGTATTTGCCGGCGGGAAGGACGTCTTTACAAGCCAGCTTTACTTCGATGAAACCTTTACGACGCGGACCTACTCCACGTTCGAACCGTACAAGGCACACGGGGATTCGCCATACACACGCAAGAACGATGTTGTGATCGCAGAATCGCCGAACGGGCTCACCGGGCTTGTGCTTGATCCGGTCTGGAGCGATACGGGCCCGATCGTCGCAAGTGCGAAGTTCGGGCTTCAGTTGACCTAGCCCCGACTCCCGGGTCTAACCGACACGTTAAGGGAAACGCCGCGATCGATATGAGAAGCGGGTGGGCGAGGTTCTAGCACTTTCCAGCAACCGTCGATGATCTCGACGAACGATCGAAAGGCCTTGAGGGCCGGACGCTTCGCAGAATGGCAAAACTTGAGTTTTTCCGCTAACGTAACCGGCCCTATATGAAACGGCTTGAAGCGCGGATAGCTAGTTTCCGGTAAACGCAAGTCCCTATCAGTCAACACGCGTAGGTATGCCTGCAGAACAAACGAGACGATCACCCTTTTTCTTCTACTACGCCTGCATTCTATTGTTGGTGGTGACAGGCGGCTTTGGATTCCACGCCTTGATCAAACCGGCAAATCTCCCGCCGGTATCCGAGACTCTCATATTCCACGCGGTTTTCACGTATTCATGGTATGTCCTTTTTGCGATTCAGACAGGTTTGATCCGCGCGAAAAGACCAGCCTTGCACATGCAACTGGGGAAAATGAGCTTTGCCTTAGCACTTGGGGTTGTCATAACCGGGATATTGATAAGCATTGCTCATTACCAAAGAAAGCCCGAAGGCCTCGTGTTCATGGGTGGTCTTGTCAATATGGCCAACTTTTCCTTGCTTTACGGATCTGCCGTCTTCATGCGGAACAGATCTGATTGGCACAAACGGCTGATGCTTTTCGCTGGTATTGCTATGATGGCCCCGGTCTTGGCCCGCGTCGTTCGGGCCGCAGACCTGAATGAATTTGCGGCATTACCCATGTGGCTCCTCTTGATCTTTGTTCCTGCAATTTATGATCTAACCTCGATCAAAACGGTGCATAAAGCTACCTTATTTGGAATTGCCCTGATCATTGGAGGAATTGTCATCATGATAACCATTGGAATGTCGTCCGCCTGGGCAACCTTTTTGGAAAACGCACTAGGATGATATCTTGATGTCCCAAGTTCGAGAACGATCCATGACATATCTCGAAGCATTCAAGCGATTTGCCGAATCGCGTTAACGGCCGAGGCCGTGCCCACTTTGCCGGATACTTCCGCCCGGCTGATCAGCAACCTCACTGCAATTTAACTACGAACCGGGGAAGGTAACGATGAGAGCATCAATATCCGGCCATTTCTATGCGCCTCTTTCTGCGCAAGCGAAAATTATCCGGTTTTTATGATTCTGCTCATTTTCTTAAGACCGTTTGTCCGTTAGGTTTGAATCGATCGCAGGCTAAAAGCAATGAACCACATTACCGAAATCAGCAGGCTGACGTTTGGCAGCGAGCCTGACGAGGGGCATGATCTCCAGCCCGAGCAACTCTTTGACGGGCCATTTCGTCGGGTGCTGCACATCCGATTGCGGGCAGGAGCGGTGCTCAAGAAACACAAGGCTTCGGAACCGATCACGGTTTTGTGCCTCGCCGGAAACGGAACATTCCGGGCCGGGCCGGATCTTGAAGATTCGTGCCAATTAACAAAGGGGACGTTGATCACATTGGAAGCCGAGGTCGAGCACGAAGCCGTGGCCGGGAACGGCCTGCATCTGCTCGTCACAAAATTCAAGGCCGCCTAGAAGCGGCCTGTCCGAGCTCAGGAGAAAATTCTATGAAGAAACTTTGGATCCTTTTTGCGGCAGTGTTCATTTTCTCGTTCAGCATTCTGGGATGGGTCGGCTCTGAGATCTTTCGGCAGGTGCCCCCGATACCGGTCGAGGTCGTGACATTGGACGGCGAGGTCCTGATCCCGGCCGAGCAGATAATGGACGGCCAGAACGTCTGGCAGGCGATGGGCGGAATGCAGGTCGGATCAATATGGGGCCACGGCAGTTATGTCGCGCCGGACTGGACCGCTGACTACCTGCACCGCGAATCCCTTTTCATCCTGAACGAATGGACCCAAGGCCGCTTCGGGGCGGATGGAAGCTCAATGCCGAGCGAAGAGCGGGCGGCGATGATCCAGCGTCTGACCGATCTGATGCGGAAGAACAAGTATGACCCGGCAACCCAGCGCCTTACGGTCGATCCGCTCCGGGCGCGGGCATTTGAGCATAATCTCGCGCATTACACCGAGATATTTACGAACGGCAGTGATGACTATGCTATTCAGCGTGGTGCGCAATCTGATCCTGACCGTCTGCGAAGGTTGAATTCATTCTTCTTCTGGACCGCGTGGGCCTCGGCGGCGAACCGTCCCGACAACGACATCTCATATACGAGCAATTTCCCCTCCGAACCCCTGGTCGGAAACATGCCGACCGACAGCTCGATCATTTGGACCGGCGTCAGCGTCATCGCTTTGATCCTAAGCATTGGTGCGATGGTCTGGTTCTACGCCGGCTGGCACAAAGAAGCGACATCGCCCGACACGCCGGATACTGATCCGTTAATAGGCGAAACGATCACGCCATCGCAAAAGGCGACCGTGAAATACTTCGTCATCGTCTCGCTGCTGTTTCTACTGCAAATAGTGATGGGCATAATCACGGCGCATTACGGGGTTGAGGGCGGTGGTTTCTACGGCTTCCCGCTTGCGGATTATCTGCCGTACGTGGTCACACGAACGTGGCACGTTCAGCTTGGCATTTTCTGGATCGCGACGGCGTGGCTCGCGGCGGGCCTGTTTATCGCACCGTATATCTGCGGATATGAGCCGAAAATCCAGCGGCTCGGCGTCAATCTTTTATTTGGAGCATTGCTGATCGTCGTGCTTGGCTCGATGGCGGGACAATGGGCAAGCGTGATGCATTTCCTCCCCGGCGATCTTTGGTTCTGGTTCGGCCATCAGGGTTACGAGTACGTCGATCTCGGCCGCGTTTGGCAAGCGGCCTTGCTGGTCGGCCTTCTGCTTTGGCTCGGCTTGATCGCAAGAAGCGCGATCCCCGCACTTCGTGCCGATGGCAGTCGATCGCTTGTGGTCCTCTATCTAGTAACGACTGCGGGCATCGCATTCTTTTATGCACCCGGACTTTTTTGGGGAATGCGTTCGCATCTGACGGTCGTCGAATATTGGCGATGGTGGGTCGTACATCTTTGGGTCGAAGGCTTCTTTGAGGTTTTTGCTACGACTGTTATCGCGTTTCTTTTTGCTCGCTTGGGCGTGATCAAGGCGGAGCACGCCGCCTTTGCCGCACTGTTTTCGGCGGCGATATACCTGAGCGGCGGTATCATCGGCACGCTTCATCATCTTTATTTTGCAGGCACGCCGACGGTAGCTATCGCGTTTGGTGCGGTGTTTAGTGCACTTGAGATCGTGCCGCTTGTATTCGTCGGGTATGAGGCGATGGATAACATCCGCCATTCCAAGGCGAGACCGTGGCTCGATCAATATAAGTGGATCGTTTACTTTTTTGTCGCGGTCGCCTTCTGGAATCTGGTCGGTGCAGGCGTCTTCGGGTTTATGATAAATCCGCCGATCGCTCTCTATTATATGCAGGGCCTGAACACGACCGCGGTCCATGCTCACGGTGCGCTTTACGGTGTTTATGGAACGTTGGGACTCGGCTTGCTGTTGTTCTGTATGCGGGCAATGCAGCCGGAAAGGATCTGGAACACCAAGCTGCTGGCGTTCTCTTTCTGGGCGATCAATATCGGAATGATGCTCGAGATATTGCTCAGCCTGTTGCCGATCGGTTTGCTTCAGACTTATCAATCGGTCGCGATCGGATATTGGTCGGCACGCAGCCCTGAGTTTATGCAGTCGGACCTGATGTCGACGCTAAGGTGGATGCGGCTATTTGGCGACACGATCTTTGCGATCGGGGCCATCGCGTTCGTCTGGTTCGCCTTGAAGCTGATGTTCACAAAGGGCAAGAACGGCACTTCAGAGGTCGTCGACAAGTTGGAGTAGCGAACTTACGACCCCGAAACTTTGAATCAAAATGAGCGGCGCCGCCTCGTTGGTGCCGCTCGTACTTAGCATAACGGCGGCGCGGCTGCACGTGAGAATCGAATTATCAGAATGGCTGACATCGAAAATAGACAGGACATCGATCTGTTGATGGAGCGGTTCTACTCTAAGGCTCTGGCAGACGACGTGATCGGCTACATTTTTACCGATGTCGCCAAACTCGACCTCGCTCATCATTTGCCGATCATCGGGGACTTTTGGGAAACGATCGTTTTCCAAACCGGCGTTTATGCTAAACACGGCCGCAACCCGATGCAAGTGCACGGCGAGCTTAACCTGAAGACGCCGCTTGAACTTGACCATTTCAAACGATGGCTCGAGCTTTTTGACGCGACGGTGGATGAAAGCTTTAATGGCGAGCGGGCCGATTTTATGAAGCTGCGTGCCCGTGCGATAGCGAATCGGATGTTCAATTACGTGAGTAAGGTGCCGTCGATTCAGGCTAACTCCGGTGAAGTTCGCGAAGCGGGCCGGTGGGATCAATGATCACCTTGCCGCGGTCGATATCAAGAAGCTCTTTGTCGGCAAGCTTTCGGATCACTCGGATCGTCGTCTCCGTCGTCAGGCCCGCCATTTCGGCGATCTCCTGACGCCGGAGTTCGATCCGGACGGGCCCGATTCGTTCCTCGCGATCGGCCAACTTTAACAAGACATTGGCAACCCGATGTTCGGGCGAAGCGGTGGCGAGATTTTGTATCGTCGCCGTCTTTTCGCGGAGCATCGCACACATCCACTCGATGACGGCAAGGGCAAAATCGGGCGAGGTCCTGATGAGTTCGAGAAAGGCTTTTCGCGGAATAAGAAGAAGTTCCGTCGGTTCCATCGCGATCGCTGCCGATGGGTACGACTTACCGTCAAAAACCGGCGGCACGGCAAACATCTCGCCCCGGTCAAAGATGCCGATTATCACCTCCTTGCCGGGCTCGAGGAAGTGCACCATTTTCACCCTGCCGCTGACGACGACCGGCAGGTTATCCGCACTCTCGCCCTCGGAAAAGATAAGCTCATCCGGGCCAAACCGACGCCTAATGCCGGCCGCGGTAAGCAGCCGGCCGAGCCCTGTATCCTGATCATTGAGAACAGGTTTCATATGCCGGTTTCGCGGGTAAAGACGGCGGCGGCAAAGCTGACGAGGAGTATCACGCTGACGAATGCATTGGTCGTGAAAAAGGCCGCGTTCATCTTCGAAAGGTCGTTCGGCTTGACGAGCGTGTGCTGGTAAACGAGCAACGCCATCACGAGTCCCGCACCTAGATATGCCGGCCAACCGAGCCCGGTGAAAGCAAGGATCAGAAGAAGCACAACGGCCGACTGAAAGTGGAAGAGCCGTGCGATCCAAAGCGAGCGTGCAATGCCGAAGCGTGCCGGTATCGAGTGGAGCCCAGCCTTCGTGTCAAAGTCGTGATCCTGACAAGCGTAAAGAACATCAAAGCCAGCGGTCCACATCAGAACGAAAAGCGAGAGCAGGACCGGCACTTCGGAATCGATAGCACCGCGGACCGCGATCCATGCCGCCGTCGGCGAAATGGCGAGTGCCCATCCGAGAAGAACGTGGGCAAAGGCGGTGAACCGTTTGGCGTATGAATAGCCGAGCACGCTGATCAGTGCGACCGGCGAGAGCGCGAAAGTCAGCCAATTGAGCGAATATGCCGCAAAGACGAAGACCGCGACCGACGAGAGCAGAAAAGCCCAGGCAAAGGTGAGCGACAGGCGGCCGGCCGGGAGTTCGCGGTTTGCCGTTCGCGGATTGGCGGCGTCAATCTCGCGATCGACTATGCGGTTAAACGTCATCGCCGCCGAGCGTGCGCCGACCATTGCGACCGTTATCCAGAGTATCTGCCGCCACGTAGGAAAGCCGTCAGCCGCGAGAACCGCCCCGAGGAAAGCGAAAGGAAGCGCAAACAGCGTGTGCTCGAACTTGATCATTTCGAGCGTTGTCCTGAGTTTGCCGAAAAAGCCCGCCATAGGTTTCGACCGCCAAACCCCTGATGATAACAAATAGCGACTTAGTCTTCGACCGCCTCTCCTAGCCGCCTTTTCTCATCTGTGAAAGCCGAAGTGCCTGCCGCCGGACAGCGTCCGAGACGTTTTTGTTCTTCGATATTCCTACAAGGTCGCGGGCCTGTAGCCGCGTTAAGATCGGCAGCACGCTTGCGATCGGGGTTCGCGGGTTGCGGGCGAGGTTATGGATAACAGCGTAGTTGCGGGCCCATTGCCGCCCGTTTGCGATGGTCCGCAAAACGTCTTCCGGCACCGCACGCATAGCCGCGATCTTTTCGACCTCCTGCTCGGTTATCCGCGCATTGTTGATGACCGCCTGGGCCACGATGCGGTTTGGGTCGCGGATAAGAATGTTCCGTGCCTCGCGGTCGCCTTTCATCGCGAGCTTGACCCGATCTTTCATTCCCATCATCATCACGCGGTTGATCATCGAGACCCGCTCGTACGAAATGTCGCCTTCCTCGCCCTTGAACTCGCCGATTATCTTATGAAGCGCGTGCTGCCGCTGCTCGTCGGTCTCCTCGTAGAGTTCCTCGATATATTCGAGCCCCATCCACGAATCGTCCGTGTCCGCATCCGGCACCTCGATCATCGCCGCGATTAGCATCGCATCCTCGAAGTCGAGATCCGACTCCGCGCTTTCGAAGAACTCGGCCGCGGCGTCTTTGCCCTGAGCGCGAAGTTCATTGGCGATCTGCTCTGCTCCGCGTTCCTTTTCAAAGAATTCGCGGCGTGTTTCTGCAACGTGGCGTTCGGCATCCGGGCTTCGGTTCGGATTTGCGAGAACGGCGTCGATCAGCTTTGGGTGGCGGATAAGAATTTGCTGATTCGTCGCGATCGAATCAAGAATCGCCGTGCTCGTCGAGTTTTCAGCCAGCGAAACAATAGCCTCGGGCGAGGTCTTCGGATTGCGGAAAACTATCTCGTGTATCTCGGGCGCCACGCCCGGATGGGCGGCAAAGTGGTCAAGAACGGCCCGCGGTGCATTCTCGCTCTGAAGCACGGCCGAGACCGCTGCGGCCTCTTGCCCGGCGAGCGTTTCTCTGGCCGCGGTCGCGATCGCCGCATCGGCATCGGACGCAAGATGGGCAAGAGCTTCGAGCAGGTCCGCCTGCGGCAATGGCAGAACGCCTCGAGCGGCCGCAAGCCGGGCTGGCTGCGGAGCTGCTCCTTCGATCAACGTTCGGACTACGGGGTTCGTAGATTCTATCGGGTATTTCATCGGTTCAGACCGGTCAAACTGAATCCGATATTAACATAAATCCGCAAACCGCTTGACTAAAGCGCTAAAGCTGAAATAGCGTTGTAATTTCGCCTTTCATACGTTCTTGATCGATGCAAAAGTACTTAGACTCAGTGATTTCCAAAATGAAACAAGCGTTTTTAGAGAATATAAAGGACCGAAGCGCGGTCATCGGCGTTGTTGGGCTCGGATATGTTGGGCTTCCGCTCATTGTTGAGTTTTGCCGAAAAGGATTCAAGGGCATCGGCTTTGAGGTCGACACCGCAAAGACCGAATCGATCAACAACGGCGAGTCCTACATCGTCGATGTACCAGGCGAACACGTCGCGGAGAGCGTTGCAAAAGGCCTGCTCACCGCAACGACCGATTTCAGCCGGCTCTCAGACTGCGACGTCATCATCATCTGCGTCCCGACGCCGCTCCGAAAGACGAAAGACCCGGATATGTCCTACATCATCGCGGCCGGCGAAGAGATCCAGAAATATATGCGGAGCGGCCAGCTCGTCATTCTCGAATCGACGACCTACCCGGGCACGACCGACGAGGTGCTCCAGCCGATGCTAGAAGAAAAAGGCTTTGCTCTCGACAAGGATTTCCTGCTTGCCTTCTCGCCCGAGCGGGTCGATCCCGGCAATCCGCAGTTTCAGACTCACAACATACCGAAGGTGGTCGGCGGCGTTTCGAAAGATTCGACCGAGGTCGCGGCCGAGCTTTACCGGCAGATCGTCAATGAGGTCCACGCCGTTTCGTCGGCACGCGTTGCCGAGGCCTGCAAGCTCTGGGAGAACACCTTTCGGGCGATCAATATCGGCATGGCGAACGAGATGGCGAAGCTCTGCAACACGCTCGGCATCGATACATGGGAGGTCGTTCGTGCAGCCGCGACAAAGCCCTTTGGCTTTATGCCGTTCTTTCCGGGCCCCGGCATCGGCGGCCACTGCATCCCGCTCGACCCGCATTATCTTTCATGGAAGGCACGCCAGCACGGCTTCGATTCGCAGTTCATCTCGCTCGCCGAGCAGGTCAATTCGAGCATGCCCGCGTATGTTGTAAAGCTCGTCTCGACCGCTCTAAATGACGCACGCAAGGCCGTCAATGGCTCGCGTGTTCTAATACTCGGCGTCGCTTATAAGAAAGACATCGACGACATGCGCGAATCGCCGGCACTTTCGATCATCGACCTCCTCCGCTCGCGTGGAGCCGAGATCAGCTACCACGACCCCTTCGTTGCAGAGGTAACATTCGATCACGCGTACACCATCGGGGCGGGCGACCCGCTCTACAATCAGGAACTGACCGACGACCTGATCAAGTCTGCCGATTGCGTCATCATCTGCACCGAGCACTCCGGCATCGACTACAAGCGCGTCTGTGAACTCGCCCCGCTGATCGTCGATACGCGTAACGCGCTGAACGAAGACACTCGCAACGGAAGCAGTGCGAAGATCGTAAGGCTCTAGGTCCTTTCCGTCTGCAAGGGTTCAAGGCTCGCGTTTGCGGGCCTTTTCTATGCCGAGCGGGCCAATCCGTGTTACCTTTGTGCCGTTATTTGAACGTTCCTAATTTCTGCGCAACTAACAATGACCAAACCAAAAGAACCCGGGTACGCCTCGGCCGTGGGAAGAAGATTCTCGACGGCATTCTTGCTGTTGATACTTGCCGCCTGCGCTTTCGCTCAGGAACCTGAGCCGACGGTAAGCACCGAGACCCGCCCGATAGAAAAGCAGGTAAGGCAGACGTTTGAGTTTAAGGACGACCGCGTTTATTTCTCGAACGAATTTCCCGGCGCCCGCTTGAACTCGATCGAGAAGGACGAGACCGGCCGCTTTGTTGTGACGATCACGCCGGAGAACGCACCGATAAATATGAGCCCGTGGTATGCGTTCAAGGTTTGGTCGCGCAAGAAGAAGGAGATACAGGTTCGCCTCATTTATCCCGAATACGCCCGTCACAGATACGACCCAAAGCTGAGCACCGACGGTAAAACATGGATACCGCTCGACCCGCAAAAGATCATTGAAGAAGACAAAGGCCCGGGCCCGGGGCTCATCGCATCGCGGCCGAAGAGTGCCACGATCACATTGACCGTTTCCAAGCGGCCGCTGTGGGTCAGTGCGCAGGAACTGCAGACATCAAAGGAGGTTTTCGGATGGATCGATGCGATAGCGAAAAGGTCCGGAGCACCCACCGAGGAGATCGGTAAGAGCCGTGAGGGCCGTCCGCTGCGTATGCTCCAGCTCGGCAACTCGAAGTCGAAAAAGATGATGCTTGTCATCTCGCGCCAGCATCCGCCGGAGGTCACAGGCTATTTCGCGATGCAGGCATTCATCGAAAAACTCATCGACGGTTCGCCAACGTCGAAAGCATTTCTCGATAATTGGGGCATTTATGTAATTCCGCTGATGAACCCCGACGGCGTTGATGAAGGCCATTGGCGGCACAACCAGGGCGGCATTGACCTGAACCGCGATTGGCAGGATTTCAATCAGCCCGAGACGCAGGCAGTTCGGGACTTCCTCGCTCGCCGGATCGCCGAGACCGGCGGCCGCTTCTATTTCGGCATTGATTTCCACTCGACGTGGAATGACATCTATTACCCGATGAGCCGTATTTATGAGGGCAATTCGCCGCGATTGGTCCATCGCTGGCTTGAGAATATCCAGGTTGCGATCGATGGCTACGAGCCGCGAATTCAGGCAAATGAGCGGCTTTACCCGACCCGCGTCTCGCGAAACTACTTCTTTGATTGCTGCGGTATGGAGGCGATCGTTTATGAGATCGGCGACAACACGCCAAGGGATTTCATCAGACGGAAGGGCGAGGTTGCCGCTGAAGAGTTGATGCGGCTTTTAATGGAACCAAGGCCCTAGGCCGAGGCATTCGCTGCCGCGGTCGAAAGAAACCATTTGACGAACTTTGGAATTCCTTCCTCGATCTTGGTCGTCGGCTGATAACCAAGCACTTCGCGGGCTCGTGTGATATCCGCGTAGGTTATCGGCACATCGCCGGGCTGCAGCGGCTGGCGGTCAATGGTCGCTTTTCGTCCCAGGCTTTCCTCGATCAGCTCGATCAAACGCTTCAGCTCCGTCGTCTCTGATTCGCCGAGGTTCAGCACCTCGTGCTTGGTCGCGGTGTAGTCCATCGCCGCCCTCACGCCCTGAATGATGTCGTCGATGTAGGTGTAGTCCCGCCGCGTCGTGCCGTCGCCAAACATCGGCACCGGCTTGCCCTCGGCGATCAGCCGCGTGAATTTATGGATGGCAAGATCCGGCCGCTGCCGGGCGCCGTAAACCGTAAAGAAACGAAGACAGACGGTCCGTAGGTCGTAAAGGTGCGAATACGTGTGACAGAGCAATTCGCCCGAGGCCTTCGTCGCCGCATAAGGCGAGATCGGCTTGCGGATCGTCGCGTCCTCTTTAAAAGGCACGGCACAGGTAGCGCCGTAAACGCTTGAAGACGACCCGAAAACAAAATGCGGCACGCCATGCTCGCGGGCAAGCTCGAGAAGGTTCAGCGTGCCGATAACGTTCGTATCGTAATAAAGCTTAGTTTGAGTCAACGAGGGCCGCACGCCCGCTCTTGCAGCGAGGTGCACTACTTGGTCGAACCGGTTATTCGCAAAGACCTTTCCAAGCTTTTCGCAATCGCGAATATCGCCCTCGATGAACTCTACGTCCGGCGAACCCGCAAAGGCAGCAAGGTTCGCACGTTTGATCCCGGGGGAATAGAAATCGTTGAGGTCGTCAATGATGACGACCCGCCAATCTCCGCTCCGCAGCAGATCTTCACATAAATGCGAACCAATAAAACCGGCACCGCCGGTCAATAAAACGTTCTTTTTCACAATAGGTCAGTAAGATCGGGGACAGAACCCTGTGCGGGATAGAGAAAAGTTATCACGGTAAAAGAACTTGTGGCAATATGGCTAATTCAAAAACCGCGAACGGGCATTAAAGCGATGGACGACCTCCTCGAGAAAACCTTCATAGGTGAAGTGCTCGGCCGCATATTGCGGCTTGAGCTTGAACATCATCGGAAGAGCGATCCGCCATGCCATCCACTGGCGTTGGCGGTCCGTCAGGTCCCATCGCCGCCGCAGAAAATTCTCCGCTACCTCGACCTCGTCGAAGGTGAGCTTTGAGATATCGGCCTGCATTTCCAGCGGTTTCTGCACGCGGCGGAAGGCACCATCGGCGATCGGATTTGAGAACGTCTCGTCAAAGGTCGGAGCCTCGTCGCTCCGCTCGCGGATGACGACCGTTCCGGCAAAAATGTCGCCGAACCGCTGGTCGCGATTGCTCAAAAAGATCGTGATCAGCCCGACCGAATAGACCGGGATCACAAAGCCGGGAGCCGCGTCAAAAACACGAACAAGATTGCGGGCGGCGGATTCCCAGAGCGTTATCGGGCGGCCGTCCTCGCGGATCACGCGGAGCTTCATCAACCGCTTGCCCGGCGTTTGGCCTTCCCAGATCCACTCGAAAATGATGAAATACGCCGAAAAGACCAGAAAGAGCAGCAGGACGACCAACGCGATCACCCACTTCGGCGCCTCGCTGACAAGGCTCTCGACCGTCGAATCCGGCCTGCCAAATCCGAACGCACCGGCGATCGAAAACCCGATCGCGATCACGGCGATGTAAGTTACGTACTGGATCAAATGGTCGATCGCGACCGCCAAAAAGCGATTGCCGATGGACGCAAGCGCAAAGGCAAGCGGCACCCGCTCGGGCGTTTCGATGATGAGCGTCTCCTCGGTCTCGATGACACTTTCTGCCGCAGCCATTCGCACCTCATCATTATTCCCTCATCCATATCTGCAATGCAATCGAAAAGTATCCTTGCAGTTTCAAATTCCGCTTCTCTATACTCTAAGGTTAGGAAGCCGCAAGCTTCTTGGAGGTCATTGACTTTGCAACCGAAAACACACCGAGGCCGAATAAACGCTCAAGGCCTGCGATTTGCCATCGTGGTGAGCCGCTGGAATGAGTTCCTGACGTCAAAGCTTTTGAGCGGTGCACTCGACGCCCTCGGCCAGCACGATGCCGATGAGGACGCCGTAAGCGTTTTTGAAGTGCCCGGCTCTTTTGAGATACCGCAGACGATGCTGAAGGCCGCCGAGTCGGGCCGGTTCGATGCGGTTATCGGGCTCGGGGTCGTTATCCGCGGTGAGACGCCGCATTTTGACTACGTCGCGGGCGAGGCAGCAAAAGGCGTTGCCCAGGTCGGAATGGAAACTGGCGTCCCTTCGGTATTTGGTGTATTAACGACCGATACGCTCGAGCAGGCGATAAACCGCTGCGGCGGCAAGGCCGGAAACAAGGGATACGAAGCGGCGGTGACCGCCATCGAGGTCGCGAATCTGCATAAACAGATCGCCGAGCTCGAACAACCTGCAGAAGCGGGAAAAGTTCGTCAACATGTCGTTTGAAAAACAAAGCAAGGGCTCCGGAGTGCGGCGAAAGGCTCGTGAATGCGCACTCCAGATGCTGTTCGCGGCCGATTACCTTGAAACTGATCGGGACGCAACGGTGCCCTTCTGGTCCGAATTTGGGTTCGAATCGCTGGCCGAGGGCTCTGCAAAAAGCATCTCGGCGGTGCCCGAAACGCTTGACCGCCTCCGCACTTCAGCGACGCGTCTGCGCCCGTATCTAAAAAAACTCGACCCTTACGACCGCAATTCGCCCTTCCTTACCGATCACAAAGAACTCGTTTTTAGCCTCGACCGTGCCGAAGAATCATTCAAAACGGCGATGGGCGTTTTGGTCAGCGGCTCCTCGCCCGACCTCAGCAGCCTTCGCCAAAGGCTCGCTTCCGCACGCGACCAACTCGGCCGGTTGGCGGCCACCGTCTCTACCTCTTCAGCCTTGAAGGCCGACGAGAAACGCGAATTTGCCGGGATAGCCGCAGATGCGGATAAGCATTTCGAGATACTCACCTCGAAGTCGCTGATCGCGGTCGAGAAACTTGCCGCCGAATCCGTGATGCCGCGTCAGTTCGCCGACCGCATTGTCACCGGCACGCTCAAGAATCTTGCGACGATCGATAAAACGATAATGTCGCGGGCCGAGCATTGGCGGCTTGAGCGGATGGCTGTGGTTGACCGGAACATTCTCCGGCTTGCGGTCTATGAATTTCTCTATGAAGATACTCCCGGGACGGTCGTGATCAATGAGGCACTTGAGATCGCCCGGACCTTCTCTTCCTACGAAGCCACGCAGTTCATCAACGGACTGCTCGATGCCATCCGGCTCGACCTTGAGGGCAAAGGAGATGTGAAGGCAGAGCCAACAGAACCCGCACCGGACTCCGAGACCAAAACGGCCTCAAACCCCTGAAATATAATGCGAACGGGCACCGGCAGTTTCTGGTTCTTGCGTCGCTACCGTACCGCAGCGGCGGTTCTCGCTTGCCTGCTCGCCGCCGGCATCGCTTCCGCACAGGAACTCCCGGACAAGATCCGCGGCTATAAGGTCCATAAACAGATCGTCACCGTCAGCGAAACGGCCCAACAGAAAGGCACGTCCTCGCCGGCCGTCACGACCGAGATAGATACAGAAAAGGTAGTCCTCAAAGACATCTCGCTTACCGGCCTGAGCTTTGAGATGCCGATCGAGCTTTCCGCAATGCCGCACAGCGGCCGCGTCGATTTCATAAGCTTTTCCGAGATGACCGTTAACGGCATTCCCGTTACGGTCGATGAATTTCGGACGGAGTTCCGGTTTCAGAAAGGCGAACAGATATTGCTGCCTTCCCCGGTGACCATCTTTGTCCCGACGCATCGCCTTGTTCAGGCGGCCTGGCGTGAGATGCGCGACTCACAGCCCGTCTGGCGCGTCGCCGGCCGCGTGTTCGTTTTCGGCCGCTTTAAACGACTCGGGATCCATCACAAACGCGTCGTCCCGGTCGATATCGACATTACAATAGCCAATCCGGTGGGCAAGGACGGCAAATAGCCGCTCCTTATCTTTTTCCGCGGTTTCGGTTAAAATTAAAGTTTACTTTCGGTGCCATTTATCTAAGTTTTAAGGAAAATACTATAGTGAGCGACAAGATCACGAACATCTCGGAATTTATTACGGATAACTTTGGAGCAAACGCCAGCTATGTTGAGGCGTTGCTTGAGCGTTTTAAGAACGACCCGCGGTCAGTGGACGAATCCTGGCAAAGCTATTTCGGCGAGCTTTTGAGCGGCGGAATGCCCGACGCGGATGCACCGGCCAAGCCGGCCGAAGAAGCGAAACCCGCACCGGCGGCAAAATCCGAGCCTGCCGCAAAGCCGGCGACTCCGCCCGCACCTGCCGGCGTTGAGACCAAGGCGATCTTCGGCCCGGCAAAAAAGATCGTCGAGAACATGGAGCAGAGCTTGACCGTCCCGACGGCGACAAGCTTTCGCGACGTTCCGGTCAAGCTGCTCGAAGAAAATCGCCGCGTCGTCAACGAGCAGCTCAAGTCTCGCGGCAAGGGCAAGGTCTCGTTCACACACCTCATCGCCTGGGCGATCGTCCAATCGGCAAAGGCATATCCAACGATGAATAAGGGCTATGCCGTTGTTGATGGAGCTCCCTCACGCATCGAGAACGAAAGCATCAATCTCGGCATCGCCATCGATATCGAGAAAAAGGACGGCTCGCGGAGCCTGCTTGTCCCGAACATCAAGGGCTGCGAAAAGATGACCTTCCGCGAGTTCCTTGATGGCTTTAACGAGCAGGTCGGCAAGGCCCGCGACGGCAAGCTTGAGATCGCAGACTTTCAGGGCACGACCATTTCGCTTACAAATCCCGGAACGATCGGTACGGTTGCCTCAAACCCGCGGCTGATGTCCGGCCAGAGCGCGATCATCGCGACCGGCGCCATCGAGTATCCGGCTGAGTATCAGGCGATGACCGAGGCCGCACTCTCGCAGATCGGCATCAGCAAGACGATGACGCTGACCAGCACCTACGACCATCGCGTCATACAGGGTGCAGAGAGCGGCTTCTTCCTTGCAAAGATCCATAAGCTGCTCGTCGGCCAGGAAGGTTTCTACGACAAGGTCTTTACCGAGCTCGAGATCAAGATACCGCCGATGCGGTGGGCTGAGGATTTCAACCCCGCACTCTTCGGCGGCGACCGCATCGGCGAGCAGACCGAGAAACAGGCGAACGTCCTGCAGCTCATCAATGCCTATCGGACCCGCGGCCACCTTCTCGCCGATATCGACCCTCTCGATATGGCTCCTTATAACGCAGAGGAGCTCGAGCTTGAGAACTTCGGCCTGACCATCTGGGACCTCGACCGTGAGTTCATCACCGGCGGGCTCCATGGCGAAAAGACGCTGACGCTTCGCCGTATTCTCGAGATACTTCGCCGAGCGTACTGTGGCAAGGTCGGCACCGAATATCGCCACATTCAGAGCAAGGAAGAGAAGGAATGGATCCGGCGGCAGATCCGCAAGCACTTCGTTGATACCGAACCGCTTGCACCGGAGGTCAGGAAAGAACTTCTCCTCAGACTGATCGAGGCCGAGCAGTTCGAGCAGTTTCTGCACAAAAAATACCTCGGGCAAAAGCGTTTCTCGCTCGAGGGTTGCGAAACCGTTATCCCGATGCTCGACCAGTTGGTCGAAAGCTCGTCCGACCGCGGCGTTGACGAGATCTTTATGGGCATGGCCCACCGCGGCCGGCTCAACGTGCTTGCAAATATCGTTGGCGACGTACACTCAGGCGACCTCGCCGAGCGTATCTTTACCATCTTTGAGGGCAGCTCGCACCCGAGCTTTCCGGCCGATGAAGGCGACGTAAAATATCACCAGGGAGCGATCGGAAAGCGGCAGGCGAAGTCCGGCAAAGAGATCCAGATCGAGCTCGCCTGTAACCCTTCGCACCTTGAGTTCGTCGATCCGGTCGTTGAGGGAATGGTCCGCGCACGTCAAGATCAGCTCCTCGGCGGCGCCGAGGCCGATGCCCGCGAGCGCGACGCGGTCCACGACCGCATTCTGCCGGTTCTGCTTCACGGCGATGCGGCATTCGCCGGCCAAGGCATTGTGATGGAAACGCTCCAGCTCGCGAGCCTTCGCGGCTATCGGACCGGCGGCACCATCCATATCATCATCAACAACCAGATCGGCTTTACGACATCGCCCGAGGCGAGCCGCAGCTCGATCTATTCGACCGACGCCGCACAGATCACACAGACGCCGATCTTTCACATCAACGGCGACGACCCCGAAGCCGCTTATCGCGTCATTCAGATAGCGCTCGATTATCGGCAGGAATACAACAAGGACGTCGTTCTCGACCTCGTCGGTTTCCGCCGGCTTGGCCACAACGAAGGCGACGAGCCGAGCTACACACAGCCGCTGATGTATGCGCGGGTCAAGGCGCATCCGGGCGTCCGCCATCTTTACGCACAGCACCTGATCCGCGAAGGCGTGATCACCGAGGAAGAGCTTGCCGAGATGACGGGCCAGATCGTCGGCAAGTACGAAGGTATTCTCGAACGCGCCAAAGAGATCGCCGGCGGCTCGAAAAAGCGGACCGAGCTTCCGCCGCACCTGGCCGAAGAGGATGGCTCGGCGGTCATCGAAACCGGCACCGCCCGTGAAGTGCTCCGCGAGATCGCGGACACGATCACGCTCATCCCCGAGGCCTTTTCGATCAATCCGAAAATGGTCGGCCAGCTCGGCCGCCGTGCGAAGATGGGCACCGGCGAGGTGCCGATGGATTGGGCGTTTGGCGAGGCGATGGCGTTCGGCTCGCTCGTCAAGGAAGGCCACCGCGTCCGCCTCAGCGGACAGGACTCCGGCCGCGGCACATTCTCGCAGCGGCACGCCCTGATGTATGACACCAATACCGGTGACCTCTGGTCGCCGCTGGGCGACATCCGCAGCGAGGACGACCCGCTCGCACGCTTTCAGGTCTTTGACAGCTCGCTCTCGGAGAACGCCGTGCTCGGCTTTGAATACGGCTACGCGGTTAAGGCGAATGACGCACTTGTCATGTGGGAAGCGCAGTTTGGCGACTTTGCCAATGGCGCACAGGTCATCATCGATCAATACATCGCCGCCTCCGAGGACAAATGGGGCCAGAAATGCCGCCTCGTGTTGCTGCTCCCGCATGGCTACGAGGGCCAGGGGCCGGAGCACTCATCGGCCCGGCTTGAGCGCTTCTTGCAGCTCTGTGCCGAGAACAATTTACAGGTTTGCTACCCGACGACGCCGGCCCAGTATTTCCATATGCTCCGGCGGCAGGTCAAGAGCGATAGCGTTCGCCCGCTGGTCGTGATGACGCCCAAGAGCCTGCTTCGGTTGCCGGCTGCGGCCTCGCAGATCGAAGAATTGACCGGGGGCGGTTTCCGTCCCGTGATCGATGACGCGGCGGTCGAGGATCGCTCGAAAGTGGTTCGCGTCGTGCTCTGCTCCGGCAAGGTCTTTTATGACCTGCAGGCCGGCCGCGAAGATTCGCACGATGGCCGCGTCGCACTCGTCCGGCTCGAGCAGTTCTATCCTTTCCCGTCGGCGGCGGTTACTGAAACGCTTGCCGCGTATCCGAATGCGAAGGACATCGTCTGGGCACAGGAAGAGCCGCAGAACATGGGCGGATGGACGTTTGCCGAGCCGCGGATACGCAAGCTGCTTGCCGATGGCCGCAAGCTTCGCTACATCGGCCGCCTCGCCTCGGCCTCGCCGGCTACCGGGTCTTACACCATCCACGAACTCGAACAAAAAGAGATCGTGGAACGCTCCATCATCGCGGATACCGACGAGATCTCAGCCGCAAGCGAGCCCGAGGTCTCAGAAAAACTCGCGCCTGCATCTGCGTAAGGCGGTGAAGACATCTTATAGTTAAAAGGGCGCCCGGCTGCCCCCGGCTCTTTCCCTCGAGCAAATGACAAATACGTTACCTATCGCCTTTGGACTCGTTGCCTTTGCGTCCGGCATTGCCGGTCTCGCCGGCTGTGGTTCGACGCCTGCCAGCGGCCTCGAACCCTCGCGATCTGCTGAGGCAAAGGCGACGCCCACTCCAACGCCTTCTAACAAGAATTCGATCACCATCGCCGCCGTCGGCGACATAATGCTCGGCTCGCCATTTCCGAACGATACCCGAATGCCGCCGAACGACGGCCGCGACCTGCTGAAAGACGTTGCGCCGCTTCTTTCCGCCGCGGACATCGCCTTCGGAAACCTTGAAGCCCCGATGACCGACGGCGGCGAGTCGGCGAAGTGCCGCCCCCGAAAGCCTGCGAAGCCGGTCAAGCCCACCGTGCCGACCGAGCCGATCGAGCCGGTTGAACCGGTCAACGTCAACAAGCCGAAAAAGCCCAAGCCGGACGAGCCGATCCGCTGCTACGCCTTCCGAATGCCGACCCGCTACGGCAAGTATCTGAAGGAAGCGGGATTTGATGTGCTCAGCCTCGCGAACAACCACTCGCTCGATTTCGGCCTTGCCGGCATCGCCGATACCCGCGAAACGCTCGACGCTCTCGGCCTTAAACACGCAGGCAGCAATCGGCTGAAACACTCGACCGCCTATCTTGAGGTGAAGGGCCTGACGGTCGCCTTCATCGGCTTTGCACACAACACGATCGTCCCGAACGTCAACGACCTCGTCGCCGCCCGCCGGCTCGTCACCGAAGCTGATAAGAAGGCGGACATCGTCGTCGTTTCATTCCACGGGGGAGCCGAGGGCACGGGCAGCCAAATGGTGCCAAACCGGACCGAGATGTACTTTGGCGAAAAGCGCGGAAACCTGCCGCTCTTCTCCCGAACGGTCATCGATGCCGGTGCCGATCTTGTGCTCGGCCACGGGCCGCATGTGCTCCGCGGCATCGAGGTCTATAAAGGCCGCCTCATCGCCTATTCGCTCGGCAACTTCGCCACCTACGGCTGGTTTCGGCTCGAGGCCGAGCTGGCCCTGACGATGATCCTCGAAGCCGAGCTCGACCGCGATGGCCGCTTCGTCGCCGGCAAGATCCACGCCGGCCGCCAGGAAGGCCGCGGCATCCCCGTGCTCGACCCCAGCGGCGAGGCCATCAGCAAGGTCCGCACCCTCTCGCTAACCAACTTCGGCCCAACCGCCCCCAACATCTCCGAAACCGGCACCATCACACCCAAACTCTAACCCGTTCAACGCTTCAAGTCCCGGCTTCAGCTCCTCGTTCTGAGTCCCAGCTTTAGCTCGCATTCTGCTCTTTAGCGCGAGCCAGATGCCCTTGCCGCTACATCGAAAAACTGATACCGGTGCGCAGAGAGTTGGAAGTTCTCGATAACGGCTATCGGGCCATATGTTCTTGCGTTCGGTTCGTATTTCACGAGTGGGAGCTCAGCTTAAAAAGCTGCCTGGATACTCTGCCCTTAGTAAATAAAGGGCCAGACATTTGCACAAGGGCAACCAATGTGACACCTCATTAATGTGTGCTGCATCGTCTATCGTAATAGGCGTCACGGCCTCATCTCTTAATACTGTGTGCGCAATCCTATTTCGGACCATATCTAGTTCGGAGCTTTTGTTAATAACGTCGTTCACTTTCCGACCAACTACCGCTGCTGGAAAAACTTGGCTAATAGCTAAGTCGCTCCAGCGTTGTTTACCGAATAATGCAGATAGCCAGGCTTGCTGTTCTGAATTGGAATTAGGTATCAGGTCTTTAGGTCTATTAGGTTTTCGTCCGGGTAACAAGATGCGTTCGTTCTCTTTCTTGACGCGTCCTTCCCTCATCTTTCGCAATCCCTCTATTATCTTGTAAAAACAAAGGAACTGATAGTTTGGGCTGTTGCTGTTTAGACCTTCCCTGTACAGGCTCGCATATCGTTCAAACTCAGGTTCCTTCGAAACATTAACGAGCATCGGGGTTTTTTGGTTACGAAAAGGTAAGGTTACACTGCTCATGTGGGCATTTGTGGCCAGTTCTTTTATCGCCCATCTTGAGATGTAAACCGGTGCATTGTTTAACAAAGAAATACGACTTAAGATGGGACAAAGTGCATCGAACGCCTTGTTCATTGCGTCGGTTAGACTTTCTGCATGGAGCGTTGAACACTCGATCAAAGACAAATAGCCTTTCTCATTAGCCTTGCCCCGAAACTCGAAATTTCCGCTAGGAAGACTGGCCATTAGAATCGCCTCCAGTTCATTTGGATCACCTACGAAAAGGTGGGAATCACCTTCGTTGGGGTCAAACCCAAACTTGATATGGTTCTCCGCCACTGGCGGTTCGTTAGGCTTGCCAAGTAGAAAGGTTACGTGGTAATTGCCGGGCGAGCCGCCTGGAATTGGGCGTTCCTTACTCTTACTGTTGAATGGAGCAATATTCAACAATAACGGTATACCACACAGTCCCCAGGTTCCCTCCATTTTCAATTCTTGATCTTGTGAAGTTTTCATCGTCGATTTTTGAGCACAGCACTTTTTATATTTCCTACCGCTTCCGCACGGACACATTTCATTTGGCTTTATCTTTGTCATTATTCGAATCAACCATTTGTGATCGACGACCTATTCCGATTGGGACTACGCGACATCCCCATCCGAATCTTCGTGTCAGACCTGCGACGTTGCGTTTTTGTCTCTTTCGCTATCCACTACATTACAACTAAGCGGAAAGACAACGGGGAGCTAATCGCGCTGGCGCGAAATCACTACAATTATCTTTCGCGTTAAAATCGCAGGCCTCGCCCGAATTTCCATGTTGTTTTCCGATGGTTGCCCCTCGGTTGCCCGATCCACGGATCCGCTAAAGGTTTCTTGAATCGACAAACTCGATGCCTTCTTCGTCTTTAATGACTTTCGCGATGTTGATATATTCGCCGGCGTAACCAAGCAGTTTCAGAAATATCCGGTCTAGGAAGTTGACCATGAAATAGTATTCCTCGATCGGGTCGGCAAGCGGCGCACATTCGGCTCGCTCGGGAGCAGTCGCCGCGTTGCAATAGAAGTCGGCCGCGTGTACGAGCTTATTCCGGCAAGCTATGAAAAGCTTCACCTCGCGCTTGTCCGGGTTGAACCCGATCTCCTCGAAAAGCTTGGTGAGCGAGTATCTAAATGAGCGACGATTAAACGAACGCATTCGTGCTTTATTGGTGAAGGTCGATCGTTGTTCAGGGCTGACATCTGGATCGTGCTTCAATACGGCGTCGAACGCCTCGGTCAGCGCCGGCGTCAGCTTTTCGAATTTCTCATCGGGGATAATGAACTCGGAAAATGGACTTCCGTCGCGATGCAAAAAAGCGTGTTTTAGTCCCTCCAGAGCAACGGCCAATTTTGCACCGCGAGTCTCCATGAAGTCCGATTCGCTCTTCGCGTCAATGTAAGAATCGATCGTTCCGCGGTCGAGTTCGTAATCCTTGCACCGTTGGCAAAACACCGTGTATGCCTGCTCAATGAAAAGCCTGGTGGGATTGTCGTCAGCGCGACAGTCGATTACGCTGAGCGGGCCGTACGGTTTGCTGATGCGGTGTGCGTGAGTTCTTCGTATCAGATTGCCGTCCTTGTCGAGCTGGTCACGAAATATCCATTGGATCTTGGTGCCCCGTGCAACTGACGCAATCAGGCAAAGGCGTCCGATTACCGCGTCGATCTCCTTGACGTTTCGGAACTTCTCAACATCCACCTCAGCAGTACAGGTCACTTCTATTGATTTGAGAGTGGATACACGAAGCATCGTTTCTTTATAATCCTTTGCTGGCTTGAGCTCGACAAGACACCATTCTCTATTGTCGGTCAGCCTCAAAGGGAGGCATTCATGCCAGTACTGATCGAACAAGATGTGCGCTCGGCTCATTCTGAAGTTGGTGAGGCCGAACCTTAATTTCGCGGGAGCTTTGTCCGACGCGGTCACCACAAGTTCCTTGGGCTTCAACGCCGTCCGCGATCCGGCTCGGCCCAAACTGCCCAAAAGAACATTTATGCTTGTGTTCCGCCCCCGACTTTCTACTGTCTTTCCGTCTTTCGTCTGGCCTCGTAACTGTACTTCATCTCCCAGACCAAACATAAAATACTCACCGGGAAGGGACGTGCACAGGAGAATGATCGTACCGTCCTTCAGTTGTCCGGTTTCGAACTCGCATTCGTAGTCAGCTCCGTTTGAAGAGGTAAGTATGCCCGTGCCTTCGTAAATATCGATGCACTTTCCGTAATGATCTTCGAGGCTCATCGAGTTAGAATAAAACACAGTTGGAGGATTGTTTACCCGAAGCAAAGCAATAAATCATTTTGGAGCAAATGGCTGCTGAAAGCGCAATGCCGCCAATTGCGCATACGCCCTAGGCGTCTGAGTTGCTTCACCTTTCAACGATTTCATTGGCGTCTTTTCGCGAACCATCTTCTTTTCATTAAATGTAGTGCCCGCCATGCATCCATTTTCTCCGTTGTGCATCTCAGAGAAATAGAAATACAGATTTCGAATAATCGTTAGTTAAACAGATTCACAAACGAAGCGAGGTAAATGTTATGAAGGGCTTAGCAAGTTTCAGCCTTACGGTGGTGGTGTGTTTTTGCATCGGAGTTGTATCGGCATTTGGACAGACCGCGTACCGGATCTCGGCGCCATACACGAACCAAAATTTGACGATCTTCCTTATCCACGGTGAAGATGCGAGCAGCAATAAAGATCTGATCACGCTGCAAGAGGCGATGGAGATGAAGGTCTTCAAGGTGTATGAAACCGAAGACGTGGACGAGTTGATCGTCGAAAACATCTCGCCTAAGTACGACGTTTTCATCCAGTCCGGCGACATCGTTAAGGGCGGAAAGCAGGACCGCGTGCTTGCGATCAGCATCATAGTTCCGCGAAACTCCGGCAAGGTCTCGATCGAAGCTTTCTGCGTTGAATCAGATAGATGGGAAGGCCGCGGCAACGAAAGCCAGAAGGAATTTTCATCGTCGGAAGAAAGAATAGTTTCCCGGGAGCTGAAGCTCGCGGCAAATGGACCGGGAACGGCATCGGGATCTGGAACGGGTTCAGGTTCGGGTTCGGCATCGGGTGCGGCACCGCCTCCTCCGGCTAGGGGTTCACAAACAGCGGTTTGGACTGAGGTGGCGAACGCACAGAGGAATATCTCTGCCAACGTGACCGTCGATGTTACGGCAAACAGCTCAGCCTCGAGCCTCCAGCTTTCGCTTGAGAATAAGAAACTCGTAAAAGCCAGAGAAGAGTTCGCAAAGAAATTCTCTGAGCTTACAAAAGGCAAGACCGACGTCATCGGGTATGCCTTCGCCATCAATGGCAAGATAAACAGCGCCGATATTTACGTGTCCAATCACCTCTTCAACAAGGTCTGGCCGAAAATGCTGAACGCGGCCGTCACCGAAGCGATCTCGCTGGCCGATCAAGAAGAAGCAGAAAGCGAACCGACCGCGGGCGATATCAGCACCTTTCTCTCGGAGGCCGATAAAGGAACACCGAAAGAACGTCAAACGGTTGCCAAATCAAAAGTCGTCACCCGCTCTACAGAAAATGAGGTCGTATACGAGGCGAGAGATAAAGCAAACGTCGTCGTTCATCGTAGCTATGTGAAATTGAACTGATCGCGCCACACGGGAAAAACTGCGGAAAATAGAAAAGCGGTGGTCAATATGACCACCGCTAAACTCTTCTAAAAATTGGCTCCGCAGGTAAGACTCGAACTTACAACCCTTCGGTTAACAGCCGAATGCTCTGCCATTGAGCTACTGCGGAATGCACCCCGCGAGGGGCGAACTTAGAGAATAGGAGTTTCGAAAAACCTTGTCAAGCGCATTTGGGCGAGGCTTTTGAATGTGGCGGGCGAACGGTTTAGTGTGTATTCCCCCGCGGGCGCATTAAGATATGCGGCATCGGGATAGCCATTCGCCGCCGGGCGATTTTCTTGTATAATCACGGGGCTATGGCCAAGGCAGAGTTAAAGACACAGGAAACGGACGCGAGCGTTGAGGACTTTATCGGCTCGGTAGAGAATGAAACGCTGCAGCAGGATGCCTTTCGCCTGCTTGAGATGTTTAAGCGGATCACGAAAGAGGAGCCAAAGATGTGGGGCCCTTCGATCATCGGCTTCGGGAGCCGGACGTTAAAATACGAATCGGGCCGCGAGCTTGATTGGATGATAACGGGCTTTAGCCCGCGGAAGGCGAACCTTTCGCTTTACGTGCTCTGCGGCGCTGAGGGTGAGGACGAGCTTCTTGCCAAGCTCGGCAAATACAAGAACGGCGTTTCGTGTCTCTATATCAACAAGCTGGCCGATATCGACGAAAAGGTGCTCGAACGCCTGATAAAAGTATCGGTCGCAAAAGCGCGAAAGAGCACGAAGGCGTGCTGAGTCTTCGCTCAGCTATCCTTTGCGATCAACCGATCCGAGGGCTGCTCGCCGCCGCCATCGCGTTCGGGAATGATCAGGTTCGCCGGCGTCGCTCCGGCCGAATCAACGGGCTCAAGAGCGGCGTTCAAAACATCGCTCACCCGCTTTGCCTTGATTATCTCCAGTTCCTTGCGGACGTCCTCCGGAATCTCATCAACATCGGCCTCATTCTGCTCGGGCAAAATTATCCGGCGGATGCCGGCGCGATGTGCTGCGAGCACTTTTTCCTTGATGCCGCCGACCGGAAACACCAAACCCGAAAGCGTTATCTCGCCCGTCATTGCCGTATCTGACCGCACCTTGCGGCCGCTGTAAAGCGAGGCAAGCGCCGAGGCCATCGTCACACCCGCACTCGGCCCGTCCTTCGGGATAGCCCCGGCCGGAACGTGGAGGTGAACGCCGTTCTGCTTGATGGCATCGGGGTCAATGTCAAACTCTGCGGCGTGCGACCAAAGGTAGCTGCGGGCCGCCTGAGCCGATTCCTTCATCACATCGCCGAGCTGGCCGGTCAGCGTAAGTCCGCTGCCGCCGGGCAGGCCGGTCGCCTCGATAAAGAGAACCTCGCCGCCCATCTCGGTCCAGGCCATTCCGGTCGCAACGCCCGCGGGCATCTCGGTTCGTGCCGATTCCGGATGAAACCTCGGCGGGCCAAGATACTCACGGATCTCCGCTACATCGATCGTAACTTTGTCTTTCGAGCCCTCGGCGACCTTCAGCGCGACCTTGCGGGCAATGTTGCCGATGGCTCGTTCGACCTGCCGCACGCCGGCCTCGCGTGTGTATCGCGAGGTGAGCAAATTGATGGCGGCGTCGGTGATCTCAAACTGCTCTTCGGTCAGTCCGTTTTCCCGCACCTGCCGCGGGACAAGATATTGCTTCGCGATGTTGAGCTTCTCGCGGTCGCTGTAGCCGGCGATCTGGATTATCTCCATTCGGTCGCGGAGCGGCATCGGGATCGGCCCGAGCGAATTCGCCGTCGCGATGAAAAAGACCTTCGAAAGATCGAACGGCAGATCAAGATAATTATCGCGAAACGTATTGTTCTGCGCCGGGTCGAATATCTCGAGCAGGGCGGCCGATGGGTCGCCGCGATAGTCGTTGCCAAGCTTATCTATCTCGTCAAGCATCATCACCGGATTATTGACGCCGACGCGGCGAAGAGCTTGAATTATCCGACCCGGCATCGCGCCGATGTATGTCCTTCGGTGGCCGCGGAGCTCGGCCTCATCGCGCATGCCGCCAAGCGACATCCGCTCAAATTCACGCCCGAGCGAGCGGGCGATCGAACGCCCAAGTGAGGTCTTGCCAACGCCCGGAGGCCCGACGAATAGCAGGATCGGGCTCTTCGAATCCGGCCGCAGCTTTACGACCGCGAGCGATTCGAGTATGCGTTCCTTTACGTCCTCAAGCCCGTAGTGATCTTCATCCAAAACCCGGCGGGCCTCGCCGAGGTCGAGTTTTTCTTCGCTCGATTTCCGCCAGGGAAGCTCGAGCACATATTCGAGATATGTGCGGATAACGTGATAGTCCGGCGCCGACTGCGGCAGAGCCTCCATCCGCTTGAGTTCCCGCTCGGCCTCTTTGCGGACGTCGTCGGGTATATCGGCCGTTTCAAGCCGCTCGCGGAGCTGCTCCGCCTCGGCCTTTTCGCCTCTATCCTCGTCCTCGCCGAGTTCTTTTTTGATCGCCTTTAGCTGCTGTCGGAGAACGTAATCCCGCTGGGCTTTATCCATCTCGCCCTGTGCCTCGGACGCGATCTTGGTCCGGATCTGCATTATCTCGACCTCGCGGGCGAGAGCGGCGTGTGTCAGCGTCAAAAGCGAATCGACCGTTTCGGACTCGAGCATTTTTTGCTCGGTCTCGGTGCCAAGGTCGAGCACCGAGGCCATGAAATACGAGAGCTGGACCGGGTCCTGCTGCGTCATAACAGCCATCCGGATCTCCGGCGGCACCTGTGGAAGCATCGCGAGAGCTTCCTGGATCAACCCGTGTATGTTCCGCTTGAGTGCCTCGATCTCTTCCTCGTCAACGCGTTCGAGCTCCGGCAGCTTTTCGACGCGGGCCTTGAGATACGGCTGTTCCTCAAGCCACTCGACAATGCGGAAACGCTCAAGCCCCTGAACGATGAGCTGCATCACGCCCTCGTTCCGCATCATCCGCTTGATGCTGACGATGGTGCCGATGGTGTAAATGTCGTCGTACTTCGCCTCGTCGCCGGAGACCCCTTCCGTTTTCGTAGTAATGCAGCCGAGAAGCTTTTCCTCGGTGGTCAGCGCGGATTCGGTAGCCCGCATCGAGCGCTCGCGGCCGACCGCCAGCGGCACGACCGTGTCCGGAAAAAGGGTCGTATTCTGAAGCGGCAATATCGCCATCTCAGAGATATGCGGAATTTCGACCTCGGTAACTATCGTCGGATTTTGGGGTGTTTCATCTGCCATTATTTCCCTTCGTTTTGTTTCAGCCACTTCTCGCGTTCTACTCTGCAAGTGGAACAGAAATAGGTTTCTTCATTTTCAATGCCGGTGTCTACACATCCACGGTTCGATTCGAGATTGGCATTCGGGAAAAACGTTTCCTCCGCTCGGTCATATCGTTCAAAGTAATCGTCCTCGTCTGAGAAACGAGCAATCAACCCGTAAGATACGGACTGAATCTCTACTTCCATCAACCTGTTATGAACTTCGCAATACCGGTCCTTAATGACACCATCTTTCCGCGGCAGCAAAAGCGTCTTCGGTGCATATGTGCCTACAGAAACTTTGACCACAAAGGAGGATTCGAATGAAGATTCCGTCCGCGTTACACGCTCCACCTCACCTTGTTCAATGGTGAACCAGCCTCCATGAGTGTAATGAAACTGAAGGACCACTGTTCTAACTTCTGAATCAGCAACGGGTGCGAACCGCCATTCTCTTGCCGCTTGGGCAGAGATGGCTCTCAACAACGGATGCCCGGAAATTACCTTTGCTGAACTTACATTACCCTCCGGAGCGATCTCGATAGCAACGATCACTTGACCTTCGGCTCTAACCACTTCAGCCGCTGGAGGGTACTTCTCCGGGGCTTTACGAAAGATCGGCTCAAGTGAATTTTGAGCCGAGGCGAGCGTCCCCGCCGAGAGAAGAACTAAGATTATTGAAAGTTGTCTCATCTTTCTTTCGACTTCAGCCGGATGATCAGCAAACCGTTATCGAACATGTGATCGAGCGTTACGCCCTCGATCGGCGACGGGAATTTGAGCGTTTTCTCGAAGCGGCTGTAGGTGATCTCCATCTGGTGATACGAGGCACCGTCGCCGCACGAGCGGTCCTTTCGGCAGCCGACGATGTAAAGCACATTGCCCTCGACCTCTATTTCAACATCTTCGGCCGCAACGCCGGCAAGTTCGACCTTGACGACCCAGCCTTCAGAGGTCTGATAAACATCGGCCGCCGGAAACCACAAACGCCCCGAGGGCTTTGCTCCCTTTGAAGAACCGAGAAATTGAAAATGACGGTTGAATGCCTTTGCCATAATGGCCGAAAACCTACTTCTTGCTCCAAAATGCCGTGCCGCTTGAGATCTCTTCGAGCGTTTCGGCGATCTCGCGTTCGTCTTCCATTTCAAGCGCGACGTCCGCCATTGAGATAATGCCCGCGAGCGAGCCATCCGCCTCTACGACCGGTATTCGGCGGACCTGCTTATCGCCCATCAGCCTTACGGCCTCAAAGGCAAAGTCGTCCGGCCCGACAGAAAATATCTCGGTCGTCATCGCCTCGGCGATCGGTGTTTCCGGCCCCTTGCCTTCGGCGACCGCCCGGACGACGATGTCGCGGTCGGTTACGATCCCGACAAGCCGCCCGCTCTCGACCACCGGCACCGAGCCCACGTCGCCCTCGCGAAGCAACCGGGCAACATCGCGAAGCGTCATCTCGCGAGTCGCGGTCGTAACCTTCGCCGTCATTATCTGGCGGCACTTAACGCGCTCATTCTTTGTCGCTTCGGTCATCGCAATTTGCTCCGTTCTTTTATTTTGTTTTAGATATGCTTATAAAGCAAGGAAAAGAAATTTCGAGCCCCGCAGGCGTGAGATGCCGCGGCCGTTGCGTTATCCTATTTGTTTAGCAGCAAGCGGCCAATTCTCACCTTTGAGCCGCGGGGCCGCCTGAATGTAATGGGAAAGTCGAGAACAAATAAACGAAAACCGCCGCGTGAAGGACGCGTCGTAACGGTCGGCCGTGCAGAATCGGTCCCGCCGGGCCGCGGAGCGACCGTCCAGCTAAAGGACGGCAGCGAGGTCGCGGTATTCAACGTCGGCGGCCGCTTTTTTGCCATCGAGAATTTCTGCCCTCACAAGGGCTATCCGCTTGCCGATTCCAAACTCCGCGGCACAACGGTCGAATGCGAATTCCACGGCTGGAAGTTCGACGTAACCAGCGGCGAGTGCTTCACCAAGCCGCAATGCTCGATCGACCGCTACGACGTCACCATCGAGGACGGAATGATCAGGCTCCACGTATAAAAAAATCGGCGAGCCCGCCATCGAGCTCGCCGAACATTAATTTATCAGGTCCTTCGACCCGTCGGGTCAAATGCTGCGGTTACGGTAGGCGATTACCAGCGGTTCCGGGCCGCTTGTGTATTCCGTGATGCCGCGTTCGACAAACTTGCCCTTCCGCGGTTCCATTACCTCGACCATCTGCATATCAAGGTCATAGCCGCAAATGACGTTAACGTGGTTGCCATTCGAGAATGCGTCGAAGTAGCCGACGATTACCGGGCCGCGTGTCGCAAGTGTCTCGTGGATAAGCCCTGGACGAAGTGCAGGCTCCTCATAAACGAACATTTCGAACCGCGGCTGACGGTAAAGGCTAAGCAACTCGTGCTTCTCCAGAATGCCATAGTCTGCGTGGCTCTTCTTATGTACATCACCCGTTGTGCTGTCGCTGTTGTACATCGCCTTGATGTCCCTCTCTTTCCTTAAAGCCGACTGCGAAAAAACGGTTCCGAATTTGTTTGCACGCTGCCACCATTCAAGACAGGCGGCCCAGCATGCGTTCTTATGTTCCTGTTTGATCGGTTTAACTTTTTTATAATCGTTATCTACAAAGCCCATTATTAAAGCCTCCCATACAGGTTTACTGACTGCTGTTCGCGGCGGTTTTTGCATAAGCCGAGCACAAAAACGGCGGGAACGCCGTTTTCGGGCCCCGCCTTTTTGGTTTAAGTTACGCTGAAGATCAGAATCTCAAGGCCACATTCTGCCCGTCAAGCACGAGGTTGTTACCGATAACGGCGTTCAGATTCCGGCCGCTGTATCGCACCTCGATCTCGCCCGAGGCATCGGCATCACCCGAACTCTGGACCATTATCCTTGCCGAATTGCTGTCAAAGGCGACGAGCTTTCCTTCAAAGTTGATCGTTCCGTTAAGCCGGGTTATCGAGACGGTCGCTGTGCCGTCGGTTTGGATCGTCACCGTTCCGCGAATAATCAAATCCGTACTGCGGCCTTCGATCTGGAATGAGCCCGTGCCAAACTTCGAAACGTTTAGCGACTGGCCCGTTATGACCTCGGGCTCATCGCTCGCCGGGCTAACAACGATCTCAACGCCCTGAACATTCGCGTTGCGAAGGTTGACGGGCGTTCCGGCCTCCGATCGGAATCGAAGCGTCTTATTCGAGCGAATCTCGGCCAACACCACATAGCTTCGCTGAAGATTGACGTCGCGGCGTTCGTACCCGAGTTCGAACGGCAAAGGCACCTGCCGCGTGCCGGGCGTTACGGTCGTTTCCGCCACCGGCGTCCCTTCGGGATCTTCGGCGTCAACGAGCTTAACGAGAATCTCTGAATCTGCCGGCAGGGCGATCCTCTGCCGATAGGTGACCGTTCCGCGGATCGTTCCCGAAGCCTGTCCCGTTCCCGGGCCCGGACGGCCGACGGGGACAACGACGATATCGACATTCCGCGGGCTTCCCTGCGTGATAACCGGATAATTGGTGTCCGTCGTGTAAAGCAGCCGCCCGCCGTCGCGGATCTCGGCCCGGATCGCGTAGCGGTTCCGCTCCTGGATGCGCGTCCGGTCGTAGGCAAAACTGAAATCGAACGGGACCTGCTTGCCGCCGGTGTTGATCTGTTGCCGGGCGATAACGTCCGCCGCAGCATCCGCCCTTGAGACATCAAGCAGCGAAACGGTCAGAACAGCCGTCGGCGGAAGCGCCATCCGTGTCCGATACGTCACCGTTCCGGAAACGACGTTGTCCTGCGCCTCGATCGGGCCTGAATTCTCGCAGTTCGGCCGCGTATCCACGTCAACGGCCTTGACTACCGGACGCGTTCCCAACGTGATCTCGTAGTTGACGTAGCTCGTCCGCGAGGGACAGCACAATCCGTCGTCGTCATCGTAGCGGACGAACTGAACGGTCAGGTTATCGGGGTTAAAGAATTGGATCGTGCTCAAAGCTCCATCGGTCCGTGAATTGGAGACCGTCGGGGCGAGCGTCCCGGCAAAGCGGTTCCCGACGAAGACGAAACCGTTGTATTCGTTCGGCCGGCACATCCCGTCAACGCTCGCCATTGCGGTTACGATCGCGATCGTCCCGTAGCTGTACGTCGGGCCGAAGAGGAACCAGCCCGCCCGAGTCAGTGCCCGGTCGTTGATCGTTTCCGCTGCCCGGATCGTGCCGCGGCACATCTGCGAAGTTGGCGCCTCGCCGTTACTACGCGGAGCGGCCGGTATTACTCCATTGCCGGTGTTCCACGGCGTCGAGAATCCGCGGTCAAGCCAAGAGGTTTGGCCGAAGGCCGTAGCGGACAGTATGGCAAAAAGCAGCGTCAAAAGACGGATATTCATTATTCTCTCCTCCCAAAATGATCGTTTTAACGATAAAGCAACTCACCGGTATAGTCCTAGTGAGCGTCAAAATTTGCAGTGTTCCAAGATTTTATCACCCTCGTCAATTCCGGGTGAATAGGCCTCAGGCGTCGTCACCGATCGCCTCGACCGGGCACGCCATCAACGCTTCTTCACATAGGGCAAGTTCTTCGGGGGAAATGGGCTGTTTATAAACGTACGAATACCCGTTCTCGTCATTGCGGGTAAAGTTTGCCGGAGCCGTGTCGCGGCAAACGTCGCAGTCGATGCACATCCGGTCAACATAGAACCGGCCGCGGACGTTGTCCGGCAATTTGTCAGAGAGCTCTGCCATTTTTGCCTGCTACTTGCCCGTTTCGGTCATCCGGATCATCCTCTCAAGGGCGATATTGGCAAAGTGCTTCGTTTCGTCATCGACGACTATCTCGTTCACCACAACGCCCTCGGCAAGGTTCTCGAGCGCCCATGCCAGGTTCTGCGGGGCGATGCGGTACATCGTCGCACACATGCAGAGGTCCGGAGCGAGAAGGTGAATTTCCTTATCCGGAAACCGCTGAGCGAGCCGGTTGACAAGATTGACCTCGGTGCCGATCGCCCACTTTGAACCTGCCGGTGCGTTTTCGACCGTCTTGATGATAAAGCTTGTCGAGCCGTTCAGGTCGCTGCGCTCGACAACCTCGTACGTGCACTCCGGATGGACAAGCACCTGAACGCCCGGAACCTTCTCGCGGATCCGGTCGACGTGCCACTCCTTGAACCGCCCGTGGACCGAACAATGGCCTCGCCAAAGAATCAGCTTTGCCTCAAGCAAGGCTTCGGGCGTATTTCCGCCTAGTTCCTCATTCGGATTCCAGACGACCATCTTGTCGAGCGGGATGCCGAACTTCGCTCCCGTGTTCCGCCCAAGATGCTGGTCCGGGAAAAAGAACATCTTGTCGAATTCCTTCAGATATACATCGAAAAGCGGGACCGCGTTCGACGAGGTGCAGACGACGCCGTCGTTCCGCCCGCAAAAGGCCTTGATCGCCGCCGATGAGTTCATATAGGTGATCGGTGCGACCTTGCTCTTTAGGACACCGATATCGCGGAGCTGTTCCCAGGCGTCCTCGACCTGATCGATGGTCGCCATGTCCGCCATCGAACAGCCCGCACCGAGGTCCGGCAAGATGACCCGCTGCTGCGGCTTGCCGAGTATGTCGGCCGATTCGGCCATGAAGTGAACGCCGCAGAAAACGATGTGCTGAGCATTCGTCTCCGAAGCCATCACGGAAAGCTGATACGAATCGCCATTCAGGTCGGCGTGGCGAATAACGTCGTCACGCTGATAATGGTGCCCGAGAATGATCACATCGCCGCCCAAGGCCTCGCGAGCAGCCTCAATACTCGAGGCCAACTCCGCCTCCGGCATCACCAAAAAATCCTCGAGCGGGCGAACCTGCTCAACCACTGTACTCATCATCGCCTCCGGTCAAAAACGCCAACGAAATCCCCTTTCCCATCAAATTTGATGATGTCACTTGCCCCGCCTTTGCGCAAGCAAGTTGCACCTCAACTGATCATCGATCTGTTCCGGTGTGCTGCGTTTCGCCGGGATCTGATCGAAACGGGCGAGTTCACATCTTTTGTAACAATTTCTTAACAAAGTTTACCAATTTATTTAAGGCTGAATTCACATGCCGTTCAGGTCGCGCGGATAGAGTTGTTCCTTCGCAGCAATCGATCAGCTCACATTTGTCCCACCGGGCACCGGCGGACTTTTGCCGCGAAACGCTGTTGAAGGAGGCCATCGAGGCCGATCGTACTTCACAGCAGAGAACCGAACAACCGGAATCTTAATGATCTCTTTAATGCGATCAACAGTTTTGACTCGATGGAGACGGGACATTCATCGAACGAAAGACCAAGTAACCAAGCACAGAAGCCCAAAACATTTGGAGGAAAAATGAGAAATTTGTTCAAAGCAATATTTGCCGTGGCCATGATCGTTTCGATCAATGCAGCTGCTTTCGGCCAGATCGCGTATTCGATCACGGACAACAACCGCGACGTCACGAATCTTCAGCAACAGTATTACCAGTTTGACCTAGCCACGGGTCAAGGCACGCTGATCAGCAACCTTACGCTCAACGGCCAGACCATTCGCCGTGAGTATGAAGGCCTTGCCTCGATCGGTTCAGTCCTTTACGGTGTCGCTGAGTTTGACACAGAACTTTGCAATACGGGTTCGGATCCGGTCACTGGATTGGCATCAGACCTTCGCGTCTTCCGTACGCCGGGAACCTATCCGCAGCCCAACGGTGTCGCCGGCCCGATCGGCCCGCAAGTTGGCGAGACCTGCTTCCCGTCGGGCTTTACCGAGGCCGCCGCTGCATACAACGCGACCGACGGCTGGATCTATGCGATCGCCAGCGACGATAATCTTCCGGCATCGGCTCCGCGAAGCCGCCTTTTCCGCATTAGCCCGACCACCGGCTTTGCAACTCAGATCGGATCGGGTGCGACCGCTGCCGGTCTCATCAAGACCGCTGACAGCCAGGGCGGCGACGAGAATCCATACTTTGACGGCCTTGCCGTTACTGCTGATGGCCGCATCTTCGCATCGGAAAATCGGTTCAACAACAACGCCGGAGCAAATGGTTCGATCTATCAGCTTTTCGCGACCGGCCCGAATGCCGGACGTGCCCGCTTCATCACGAACACGCTCCCGACGGACGTTAACCGTGATACCGGCCTTGCCTCTTTTGGTAACACGCTCTATCTCCTTCTTGAGGATGCACGTGTTTATACCATTACCGACCTAACACCGGGACCGGCAGGAACGGCGAAGGCAACCGCACTTGTTTTCCCGCTCGGAAGTCCGGCCAATTCGAACACACTTTCGACCCCGGGCTGCCTCAGCACCGGAGCTTTCTGCGGCGATTTTGAAGGATTCGACATTCCGGTCCTTCCGATTCGCTAGGCGTCAGTTGGTTACGAACAAGGGGAACTATCGGCTTCGGGCGGCGGACTTTGATCGCCGCCGCCCGAAGCAAACTTAAAAGAACGAATATTTTTTTGGAGAGAACAAATAGCGAGGATTTTTGAGCCATGCGCACAAAACGATTCATACAATTTATTGCTCTGGTAGTTTTTGGCCTTGCCAGCCTTAACGGAGCTTTCGGACAGGCGACCGATAACGGCAGCATTAGCGGTACCGTTTCGGACCAAAATGGAGCGCTGATCCCCGGCGCGACCATCACTATCAAGAATTTGGCTACGGGGCTAACCCGCAGCACGACCGTCCGCGACAACGGAACATGGAACTTTGCCGTGCTTCCTCTCGGCGATTATGAAGTAAAGGCCGAGGCCGCCGGATTTGAGCCAAAGATCGAACAGGCAAATGTTGGATCAAGTGTCTCAACACAAGTATTCCTTATTCTCGGCGTCGCCGGAGTGGAAGGAAATGTCGTTGACGTTGTTGTTACCGACGATAGCGGTCCGCTTCCGGAAGGCACGAGTGTCACCGGATCTCAGCTCACGGGCAAAAAGCTCGAGTCGCTTCCCTCGATCCGCGGAGCGTTCACTTCGCTTACGACCGATGCTTCGGTTTCGGGCGATCTTAATGATCCGCTTGGAACCGGCAGCGGTAACCAGGAAGTCTCTGTCGCCGGCTCACGTACAACATCGCAGTCGGTGCTTTTTAATGGTATCGACGCCACCAACGCCACCGGCACCGGCTCGCTTACCGGCAACATCTCGCCCGCACCGGAAACGGTTCAGGAAGTAAAGATATTGACCTCGGGCTATGATGCCTCGCTCGGGCGCAGCGGCGGCGGCAATATCCAGCTCGTAACACGCGGCGGCGGAAATACCTTTAACGGCAACGCCTACGCCTATGTTCAGAATGAGCTTTTCAACGCAAACGATTTCTTTTTTAACCGAGATGGTATCGATCGCCAGAAGGCACGCAAGTTCGAAGGCGGTGCCACGCTCGGCGGACCAATTAAGAAGGACCGAGCGTTCTTCTTTGTAGGTTATCAGCGGACGGATTCGAAATCAGCCTACGTACCGACCGCACAAAGCTACACCGTGCTTCCCGAGGCACTCGCACTGATCACAGATCGGTCCGATCCCGAGAACATCCGGCTCGCATTCCTGAGAACAGCACAGAACGGCGGACAGGTCAGCACCTTCGGAAACGCATTCACGTTCCTTCCGGGGCCCGGTGCCCCCGGTTACTGCGTTCGGACCCTGACGCCGGGCACCTTTGCCGGAACGATCGCTTCGACCTGTATCGACCCGACCAGCCCGGGGTTTAGGCTCTTTGGCCTCCGCAATCCGGTGACAGGCGGGTTTATTATTCCGCAGCTGACGGCCGGACGCTACGAGCCGCTTTTTTATAACACCGCCAACGTCGAGGCCTTGCTCAACGGCACGACCCGAATCACCGACTTTACGCCATTCGGACTGCCGAACGGCCTGCCGATCCTCGACCGTGGCGTGCAGGGCCGAGTCCGCGGCGGGTTCCCGCTGGTTCGCGTTAGGAATGTTTTCCCTGCGGAGTATGAACAGGATCAGATCACAGCAAGGATCGATTACACCCTTTCACCGGGCAATAGCGAAGGCAAAGGCCTCAATACTCTCGCCGGAACGTTTTTCTGGGCAGATTTCCCGTCGCTCGATCCTTTCTCAGACGACACACTTGTTTCGGCAACACCGCTTATCAAGGCCGATAAGAACCGGACGCTGGCGATCACGAATACACACTTCTTTTCACCGACTCTGATCAACGAGGTCCGCTTCGGCTACTTCTTTCTGGATAACACCCGCGAGCTTGACGATCGGTTTCTATCTAACGAGCTGACAAACCCGGGCCTTGGGATCTTTAACCCGGCGACGGTCTTCGATTCGGGACCCGCGACCCTCCGCGGTGCTCGCTGGGCAGGCTTCGGCAATTTCCGCGATTTTTCGCTGATGGCCCCGAACGACGTTTACAACAAGCGAAATCAGACGACCCTGACCTTCGCTAACAACATGACCTGGATCAAGGGCCGCCACTCGCTTCGCTTCGGTGCCGAGCACAAGCGGAACTTTTATGACACGAATCTTCCCGAAGAGCAGGGCGTTGAGTTTGAGGGCCTGACGAATTTCACCGAGCTGCTGACAGGCTTTGTGCCTGAAGCGGACGTCGCTTTTGGCATCAGCGACAAGCAGTTCCGGTTCAACGACCTCAGCTTTTACATCTCGGACGAGTTCAAGCTCTCGCAGAAGCTTACGCTGACGATGGGCCTTCGCTGGGATTGGTTCGGTTGGCCGATCGAAAAGTTCGGACGTTTCTCGAACTTTGATTTCTCACGCGTGACCGATCCGAACAACATCGAGCCGGGCTTCATTCTTCCGACGAACATCGCCAACACGGGCGTTGCCGCGATCGACCAATCGCTCGGCGGGATAGCTTCGGCCGGCAACAAGCACACGCTCAACGGCCAGGACCTGAACAATTTCGCCCCGCGCGTCGGCTTTGCGTTCAAGCCGTTCACCAACGATTCGACCGTCATACGCGGCGGCTACGGCATCTTCTTTGATCGGCCGTCGGCGGCGTTCATCAACACGATCTACTCCAACTATCCCTTCTTTAAGGAGATAGAAGTGCAGACCGAGAGCTCGCCTTCGACCGTCCAGACGACGACGGCGTTCGGGCAGACAAACCCGATGTTCCCGTTCTCGAGCTACTTCCCTTACCGAGTGGCCTTCCGCGATGCAGACCGCTTTACGCCCTACGTATTGGTCGATCAGGGCCCTGGGGCTGACCCAATCGCAGGCGTTGAACCGCTCGAGTTTCGAGCGATCGACCGCGACCTGAAAACGCCAATGGTCCAGCAATGGAATATCGGTATCCAGCGGGAATTTGCATTCGGCAGCAGCGAGAATTGGACCGTCGAGGCTCGTTACGTCGGATCGAAGGGGCAGAACCTGCTTCTGGCGGTCGGCTTTAACCAGCCGTATGACCTTAATGACCCGAACACGCCGGACTACATTTACGGACGTTTGAACGATGCGTTCGACCTCGCACGCCCGGGCATTCTCCCGGCTCGTGCTCCGGGCCTGAGCGAGCGTGATCGCGGTACACGGCCGAACAATGATGTTGACGGAGCATTTGGGGCCTGCAGCACCATTTGGCGTGCGATCCTCGGCTACAACCCGTGCAACAACGGAAACGGCGGCATCGACCTCAACGCATCTGCGGCAAACTTCCAGTTTGTAAATGCCCTGATCGCGGCTGAGGTCCGAGTCCCGTACCTCGGTTTTGACCCGACGGACGCGATCATTCTGCAGTCGCGCGGCTACTCGTCGTACCATTCGGGATTGCTGAACGTTTCGCGTCGCCTCTCGAAGGGCTTTGCCTTGAATCTCTCTTACACCTGGTCGAAATCGATCGACATCGGCTCGACCGACCCGGGCAGCACGACCGCCTCGGGCCGGCCGGACACGCCGAACCTCGGCCTTGTTGTGCAGGGCGACCAGCGGAACCTGAACGCCAATAAGGCGGTTTCGGACTACGACCGGCCGCACAAGTTCGCAGGTACATTCACCTGGGAACTTCCCTTTAACAAGTCAAAGAACAAGTGGATCAACGGCTTCCAGCTCGTCGGCTCGGGACAGTGGCAGTCAGGCGCACCGTTCAGCATCATCGCCTCTGATGCGGGATTTGAGGTTCTCCGGACCAGCGGCGATATCGAGTCACAATTCCTGGGCATATTCCTTGAAGCCACGGAACGCAACGCTCCGCTTCTTCCGCTCAACACTCTTGTCCGCATCTTTAATGTCGGCGGGGCAAGCGGAACGATCTTCAATGCGGCTTTCGGACGCCCGAGTGTTCGAAGCCTCGAGCTGCTACGTCGCGGCGGTGCAGATCGACTCCGTGAATACTTCAACATATGCCAGGACCCGAACAACACCGAATGTGCCCTTGTCGCACCGCTCGGCGGCTTTGGAAATCTCGGCAGGAACACGCTCCGCGGCCCCTCGCAAAAGCGTATCGACTTCAGCTTGCAGAAAACGACACGGCTTTCCGAGCGGCTTTCACTCGAGCTGAAGTGGGACGTTTTCAACATCTTCAACTGGGCAAACTTCGCAAACCCGAACTCCGACCTCAGCGATGAAACGGACTTCGGCCAGATAACGAGGACAGTTGGTGCGCCGCGTGTAATGCAGTTCGGAGCAAAGTTGAGGTTCTAGGGAACAAGAACGGAGAAGTAAACATGGATAGGAAGTACATTTTTGCATCAATAGCTATCGTAGCCGTGATCATCGGCGGGCTCGCTTTTGTTTTCTCAGGCCCGTCGGCTGATGCCGAACCGCTGACCACGCTGACCGATGCAGACGTCGAAGCCATTGCCCGCTCGCAGGAGCAGCTTGGCGATAAGTCGCTTGTCGAATCGCTCGAGGTTCCTGAGGCGAAGCAAGCATTTCTACAGGGAATGAAGGAACACTTAGCTCTTGCGGCCGCCGCAAAGCAAGAGGGTCTCGATGGAGACCCTCTCTTCAAGATCAATCGGGACTACAAGGTAGACCGGCTTTTGGCTGATATGTACGAAGCCAAACTCGGCCACAGCCCCAATAATCCGTATCCGGTCGCAAAGGAAGACATCGACCGCATCTTCGCAGACGCGAACAATGCTAGTGCCTTCAAGCGGGATATGGATGCGCTCCAGAAGATACAGAACGACGCTAATCATAAGATGGGAACCGGGATAATGCCCGGCGTTCTTTTCGGCGAAAGTCTCGAGCGGGCAAAGAAGAGTTGGGCACGTGCAAAGATCCTCTCGGACCAAGCCAAAGCCGATGCGGAGTTCATGGCGAGCAATGAAGTAAAGCTCCGCGTCAGCGTTCTCGAAGCGGGACTGCTCTCGACTGACTTGCTTCGCAAGCACTGGACCGAACGCATCCGGGCGACCGATAGCGAGATCGCCAAATTCATCGCCACCCGGCCCGAGTATGACCTCAAACGGAAATGGCAGAAGGCCGACGAGGTCCTCAAGCGTGCATTGGCGGGAGAGAGCTTTGCAAAGCTCGTTGCGGAGTTCACCGAACACCGGCCCACAAAAGCAACCGGCGGACTCATAGATAACATCGTCGCCGGCGATGATCCCGGCCCGGTCGAGAACGCTCTTCTCGCTGCAACTCCCGGCAAGGTTCTTCCGCAGGTTGTCGAAAGCGAACTCGGGCGTCACATTTTGATGCTCGTTAAGCGGACGCCGAAAAAGCTGGCCGATGGCCGCGAAAAGATCGAATACAGCTATCGGCAGATTCTTTTTCAGAACAAGTTTGAACAACCTGGGGTCAATGACCCGGAAATTCCTCCGCCGTTCATGACGGCAGAAGAGATCGCTCGGATGATCATCGAGCGTGAAAAACGTGACCGTTTGGTCGCCGAATACATGGCGAAAACCAAGATCGAAGTCCCGGGTGCGAGCCCGGCGGCTTCTGAATAGCAGGGGCCACCGTGCCCGATTTTCCGTAATCGTCCGAATCACTATTTTGTCCTGAGCCCGAAAAGGTGATGAAAGTCACAAACAAGGAGATGAGAATGAAGAGAAAAGATTATCGTTTTACGCTAGGCGCGTTTCTTGCCGCCTGTGCGATCTTATTCAGCTCGGCGTCCGTCGCCGACGCGCAAGCAATTTCTAAAGGCGGAGATCTGACAGGCACATTCACTCTGTTGATCAACGAGGTCGAGGCCGACCCCGGCAATCAACAGAATGACTCGTGTCAGTACATCGAGCTTCGTGGTGTTCCAAACTCGACCGTACCGGCGAACGTTTATTTTGTCGCCATCGACAGCGATGCGGCATTTCCGGGACGCCTTCACCATGTCGTCCCGGTCGGCGGGGTGACGGTTGGCTCGAACGGCCTTATTTATCTCCGCAACACGGTTGCCCCCGTCTGCCAGAATCGCACGGCAGCGGCCGGCACGACCGTTGTTGATTATAGTTCGGTCATTCGCATCGGCGGCGGAAACCTCGAGGTCGGTTCGGAAAGCTTCGCTATCATCACAACCGCCGCGAATATCTTCGCCGGTCTTGATATCGATGCAGACGACGATGGCACTCTCGACATCGCCGTGACCACGGTTTACGATGCAGCCGCGTTCCTCATCAACCCGGATGAGCACTTCGTTTATCCGAACGGTGCCGGTTCGAGCGCGATCCTCGGAACCGCTTTCCAGGACGTGCCCGATGCCTTCGTCCGCTTCCCGAGCAACGACACTGCGTTCAGCACGGCCGCCTACTATTACGGCGAGATCGCTGCATCACCCGATGAGGCAGTCGCCTTCGTCGATCCGCGAAGTGCAAACTTCCCCACCGGCGGCGTTCTTACGCCCGGTGCACCGAACGTTCCGGCAGCGGCCCCGACAACTCCGGCCCGTGCCGACTACGATGGCGATGGCCGCACCGATCTTTCGGTCTTCCGGCCTTCAGAAGGCAACTGGTATCTCTTCGGTTCAACTGCCGGCTTCAGCGTTCTTAACTGGGGCATCAGCACCGACGTGATCGTTCCGGCCGATTTCGACGGCGATGGCAAGACGGACACTGCGGTCTTCCGTGCAGCGGCCGATGCGGCCCAGCCGGACTTCTGGATCCTCAACAGCAATGGCTTCACCTTCTCCGGCTCCTCATGGGGCATTGATGGTGACCTTCCGGCGGTTGCGGATTACGACGGCGACGGCAAGGCCGATGTTGCGGTCTATCGACCCTCGAACGGCACCTGGTACATTGTTCTCAGCTCGAACAGTTCTGCGGTGATCGTCAACAATCCGGGCACGACGCCAGTTCCCGGTGACTACGACGGCGACGGCCAGGCTGACGGCATCATCTACACCAACGGAAGCTGGGTCGGAACGCTTTCGAGCGGCCCGCAGGTTAACATCGCTCTCGGACAGGCCGGCGACATCCCTGTTCCCGGAGACTATGACGGCGACGGCCGTGACGACCAGGCGGTCTTCCGTCCTTCGGATGGCACCTGGCGGCCGATCCTTAGCAGCAACGGCTCGCAGCCGGTGATTCAGTTCGGTGCTGCCGGAGACATTCCGATCGTCGGAGATTACGACGGCGACGGCACCGAGGACCAGGCGATCTATCGCAACGGACAGTGGTGGGTCAATGCTTCGACCGCCGGCGTCTCGGTACAGCAATTCGGTATCAGCACCGACCGCCCGACACCGGCGTTCGCCCGTCCGTAACCATTGTGTCAATACCGGAGGCCGGTTCGACCGGCCTTCGGAATTCGATCAAGCGATCATCCCGGCCCTCGATTCGAGGGCCGGTTTTTTGCGCCCGGCTGACCGCATTTTAAAAATGAGGGGGGCGAGGTCTTGCCAAACCTCGCCCCGTTTTGGAGAGAACTGTGAACAGTTCCGACATCTCCGACCAGAAGATCGTTTCAGTCTTGTTACAGTTCGATTTAAAGTTTATCTAAGCACCGTAAAATGGGTGTTACGCTTAGGAAAACTTGAAGTTAACTAATAGTTATCCTCGACCGGGCAGCTCAGGTCCTCATTCTCGCTCAGCACTCGCCGGATCGCCGACCGCCACCCGAAAAGGAAGCCCGCAGAGAAGGCAAACACCAGCCCAAGCACAACTGCAACAAGGGTAATCGTTTCGGTAATTGACATCGGCTTAAACTTTTTGCGTTTGCGGTCCGAGAGATCGAATCGCCCTTGCCTTTCTCAACAGAAAGAGACCAGACCTCAACCCGCTAAACGCATAAAGGTATGATAAATGTGCGATGTGAACTTACTGTTTCGGGAAAGAAAAAGAATTGGGCCGACATCTGCCGGCCCGCTTCGTACTAAGAATGTTTGCTGTGTTTTATGAAGGCGGCTTCGGTCAGATAGACGTTCAGTTCGCATATATCTTTAACGTAGTCACCGATGCGTTCGAGGTGCTTTGCGACGAAGAGCAGGTGGGCGGCACCGGTCGTTGACGAAGGATTGTCGATCATCATCTCCAGCAATTCGTTAAAGACCCGCTTGTAGCTTGAGTCGATCTCCTTATCTCTCTTGATGACCTCACGCGAGAGCTGCGAATCCTCTGACGTAAATGCATCGAGTGCCGAGCGGAGCATCTCGGCCGCGGTCTTTGCCATGATCGGAAAATCGACGTAGTTCTTGATCTGCGGTTCGTTGTTGAGCACGATCGCCGCCTCGGCAATGCTGCTTGCGTGGTCCGCTATTCGCTCAAGTATCGGCGTGATCTTCGCGACTGATATCACGAACCTAAGGTCATGCGCCGCCGGTTGCTGGAGGGCAAGTATTTCGATGCTCATCTGGTCGATCTCAAGCTCCATCTGGTCGATGATCTTATCTTCGTCGAGCACCTTCTTCGCCAGTTCGCTGTCCCGCTCTACCAACGCCTGCATCGCCCGGTTAACGGCCGCTTCGGTCGCACCGCCAAGCAGAAGGATCTTATCCCTCAGCAGGTCCAGTTGTTGGTCAATAATTCTATGTTCCATCGCTACAAAGTTACCAAAAGGGTAAAACCCCTTATTATAAACCTATTTACGGGTTTACCCAAACCGCCCGGTGATGTAGTCCTCGGTCAATTTCTCGTCCGGGTTGGTAAACATCTTCTGCGTCGGGTTGTACTCGATCAGCTTGCCGAGCATAAAGAACGCCGTCCGGTCCGAGACACGTGCCGCCTGCTGCATATTATGTGTCACGATAACGATGGTGTAGTCCTTCTTCAGCTCAACGACGAGTTCCTCGATCTTCTGAGTCGCGATCGGGTCGAGCGCCGAGGCCGGCTCGTCCATCAGGATCACGTCCGGCTGGACGGCAAGTGCCCGGGCGATACAAAGCCGCTGCTGCTGCCCGCCGGAGAGCCCGAATGCCGATGTGGTCAACCGGTCCTTTACTTCGTCCCAAAGTGCCGCATCGCGGAGAGCCTTCTCGACCCGACGATTCATATCCTCGCGGTCAGAGTGGATGCCGTTGATCCGGATGCCGTAAGCTACGTTTTCAAAGATCGACTTCGGGAACGGGTTCGACTTCTGGAAGACCATTCCGACCTTTCGCCGGAGCGCAACGACGTCGGTTCCCGGAGCATAGATATCTTTTCCGTCAATGATCACCTGGCCCGATACAGAGGCGATCGGGATCGTGTCGTTCATTCTGTTAAGCGTCCGCAGGAACGTCGATTTTCCGCAGCCCGAAGGCCCGATAAAAGCGATGACCTCGTGCTCGGGCAGCTCAAGCGAGATGTCGAAGAGCGCTTGCTCCTTCCCGTAATAAAAATCCAGATCCTTTATGCTTATTTTGCTCTGCATCCTGTTCCAGCCTGCTAATACTTCTTCCGCGTCAGATATCTCACAATGATATTTATAAAGAGAATAAATCCGACCAGAAGAAGCGTCGCCGCCCATGCCATCGCGTGCTCGACCTCGAACGGGCCGGTTGCAAAGTTATATATCTGCACCGTCAGCGAGGACATCGGCTGGTCGTAATAAAAGTTGTAAAAACGGCTGTTGAGTGCCGTAAAAAGCAACGGAGCCGTCTCGCCGGTGATGCGGGCGATGGCAAGCATTGCGCCTGTCGCAATGCCCGACATTGCCGCCGGCAGGACGATGTTCCACGAGACCCGCCACTGCGGTGCGCCGAGAGCAAGAGCTCCCTCACGCATCGAGTTTGGCACGAGGTTTATCATCTCCTCGGTCGTCCGGGCAACTATCGGAATCATAATGATCGCCAGTGCAAGCCCGCCGGCGAGTCCCGACTGCCGGCCCATCGGCATCACGACGACCGTGTAGATAAAAATGCCGATGATGATCGAGGGCACGCCGATCAACGTATCGGCGATGAACCGGATCGTGTTGCCATACCAGTTCTTGCCGAATTCTGCCAAATAAACACCCGCCGCGATCCCGACCGGAAGCCCGATCGCCGCAGCGAGCAGCGTCATCATCGCCGAGCCAACGATCGCATTGCCGATCCCGCCGCCTTCGCCGACCGGCTTTGGCGTATCCGTCAAAAATTCCCAACTTATCGACGAAATGCCCTGATAGGCAATAAAGCCGATGATTATCAGCAGCACGGACGTAGCGAAAACCGCGCAGATGGCAGTAAGCGAGGTCATCACCAGATTGATGATCCGCCTTTTGTTATGTCCGGTTGCTGCCTCAGTCATCAGAGTTCCAAGGTCCTAAGTATGCTTCGAAGCGTTCGCCCGTCCGGCCACGCTCATAATCAAGAGCTTTGCCAAGCCGTTGATCACGACCGTTACAAGAAAGAGCACGAGTGCCATCTCGATCAACGCGCTCAGGTAGATCTCATCCGTCGCATCGGCAAAGTTGGCCGCCAGTACCGAGGCGATGGTATAAGCCGGCTCAAAGAGCGAGGCCGAGATCTGCGGCGAATTGCCGATCACCATCGTTACCGCCATCGTCTCGCCGACCGCCCGCCCGAGCCCGAGCACGACCGCTCCGGCGATGCCGGACGCCGCATTCCCGAGCACGATCATCGTCGTTTCCCACTTGGTCGCTCCGAGAGCGAGGGCCGCTTCCCGCTGTGTGTTCGGTACGGCCTCAAGTACATCGCGGACGACCGCGGTCACGATCGGCGTGATCATTATCGCCAAGATGATGCCGCCCGTCAGCATCCCGATTCCGGTCAGCCTTCCTTGGAAGATCGGCAGAAAGCCGAGATTGTCCTGCAGGACCGGCCCGAGATATTCGCGTATAAAAGGAGCAAGTACAAAGATACCCCAAAGCCCGTAAACGACCGACGGGATCGCCGCCAGGAGTTCGATCATGAAAGCGATCGGCTTTGCGATCTTCTTCGGCGCCTGCTCAACCAGAAACACTGCGATGCCGAGCGAGATCGGCACCGCTATAAGAAGAGCAAGAAGCGAGGAGATCACCGTGCCGTAAATGAACGGCAAAGCGCCGAAAAGTTCCTGCGAGGGGTTCCATTCGCGCGCCCACAGAAAGCCGATGCCGAAACGCTGAAGCGTCGGCATCGAGCTCTGCACCATCATGTAAAATATCGCCGCGACGATGAGCAAGATGCTCGATGCCGCAACAAACAGAATGGTGCGATAGACCTTGTCTCCGAGGGTGCTGGACTGTGCCACGTTCGGTTAAAAGTAAATGTGAACTATTGTCGGAGTGGTTTGCCCCCGCTGGTGATCGACATCAGCTTTGCATCGACCTTCGTGACCAGCGACTCCGGCAGCGGAGCATAATGCAGGTCAACGACGTATTGCTCGCCATCGTTTATCGCCCACCAGAGAAAATCGACGAGGGCCTTACCTTTTACCGCATCCGGCTGATCCTTGTAAACGAGCATAAAGACCGTGCCCGAGATCGGGTAGGCATCGGCACCGTCAGCATTTGTTATCTCAAAGCGAAGGTCGTCCGCCATCTTGTCGGTAAATGCCGCAGCGGCCTTTGAAACGGTCGAGCTGTCTGCCGTAACAAAATTGCCGGCCTTATTTTTGATCTGCGCCGCAGGCAGGTTGTTTGCTTTCGCAAATGTCAGCTCTACATAGCCGATCGTATTCGGCGTGTTCTTGACCTGGCCCATCACGCCTTCATTGCCTTTGCCGCCGATCCCGACACCCTGCGGAAGTTGCGGGTTCTTCGTCCGGCCGACCTTCTCTTTCCACTCGGGAACCGTCTTTGAGAGATAGTCTGTAAAGATATCCGAAGTGCCGCTGCCGTCGGCCCGGAAGACCGGTGTGATGTCAGTATCAGGCAGGTTGAGGCCTGCGTTCTCGGCCTTGAGCTTTGGGTCGTTCCACTTGCGGATCTTGCCAAGAAAGATGTCTGAGATAAGCTCGGGAGTAAGCTTGAGCGGCTCCTTCACATCCGGAAGGTTATAGGTCAGCACAACTGCGCCGAGCACGACCGGGATGTGAACGATCTCGCCGCCGGTCGTTTGCTTCATCTCGTCGTCGGTCATCGCCGCGTCGCTGCCGCCGAAATCTACTGTTCGGTTTTGAATGCCTTTGATTCCCGCTCCCGAACCGGTCCCGCTATAGTCGATCTGGATGTTCGGGTTGAGCTTTCCAAATTCGCTGCCCCATTTATCCATCATCGGCTTAACGAAGGTCGAGCCCGTTCCCGAGATCTTCATCGTACCTGAGGAACTTGTATTGCCGCCGCCGCCCATCTGTTGGCCGCTGCAGGCAAGCGAAACTGCTGCAAAAAGAGCGATTGCAATGCATCCTAGCTGATTGAAATGTTTGCGTTTGTTAGTCATCTTCTCTGTCTCCGGGCCGAAGCCTCTTTCCGTTACTTCTTGGTTGAGCGCTCTGGCTGGTTAATCTTAAAATTATAGTCGAACGAGCATTTTATACAGGTTACATTACACTTAACTTGTGCGATAATCTTGTCGAACGGCAAAAAACTTAACATTGCGTTAACACCGAAGTAACATGTGTGCAATATCCTGAGGTCTTATCCTAAAACGCAGTCTCTCCTGAATCGTACGCCTTGCGGCGTAACCGAGTGCGGAAGGTAAATGATCATGGACCTAATAGATGAACTAGGGAGCGACCTCGCGGTTGCGATTCTGATCGAGAAACGGCACTCACAGAAGATCGAAAGCCGTCAGGCGATCGACCTCATAATGCGAATTCAGGGCCTTCTTGCCGAAACCGACTCAAATCGAATGGCGAGCGGACATCAACGTTCGGATTCTGCCGCTTCGCAACGCTCACACTAACTCCGCCTTTAGGCCTTTGTTTACTTGCACTTTACTGTGCCGTCTTTCTTTCTAAAACTCCGCAACCACCGATTGCGGCGAACTTCGCCTCTCGCGTCTTCATCGTAGTGCCTGCATTGCCAGCCCCCGGCAAATGGCATATTATCCTCACTACATTTCGAGGAGGGAGAATCATGAAAAGAGGTCATTTTGCGAAAACTTTTGCGGTATTTGTTCTGATGTGGTCGCTGGTCGTATTGCCGCCGGCAATGATCGCGCAGACCGCGGTGAAAATGCCGAAGAATAAATACAAGGTCCAGGACGACGTTCAGCTTGGTGAAAAGGCTTCGACCCAGGTAGAACAGCAGTTTCCTATATTGAACGATACCCAGGCAACGCAGTACGTAAAGAGGGTGGGTGCACGGCTTGTTGCAGCGATCCCGCCGCAGTTTCGCGAGCCGGCGTTCGACTATGATTTTCAGGTCGTCAACGCCAGCGACATCAATGCATTTGCCCTGCCGGGCGGTCCGATGTACGTAAATCGCGGAATGATTGAAGCTGCTCGAAACGAGGGCGAAATGGCCGGGGTTATGGCTCACGAGATAAGCCACGTCGCACTTCGCCACGCAACGGCTCAGCAGACAAAGTTGAACAACCCTTGGAACCAGATCCTCGGCATCGGTGCCATCCTCGGCGGTGCGATCCTCGCCGGCGAGGCCGGGGCACAGGCCGGGCAGATCTTTGCCGCGGGCTACTTTCTCCGCTACAGCCGTGAATACGAGACGCAGGCAGATATCCTCGGCTCGCAGATAATGGCCAATGCCGGCTACGATCCGCGCGACCTTGCGGGCATGTTTCAAACCATTGCCGGTGAGGGTGGAAACCGAGCTCCGGAATGGCTCAGCAGTCACCCCGACCCGGGCAATCGCCAGCAAAAGATACTTGCAGAGGCACAGCGGCTTGATGTCTCGCCCAACCCAATAAAGGAAACGCCCGAGTTTCGGCGCGTCCAGAGCCGGCTGCGGTCAATGCCGCCGGCAAAGTCGCTCGCAGAGCTTCAGCAGGAAGCCGAGCGTGGCCAGAATACGGGCTCAGGCGGAGCGATGTCCGGCGGACGATATTCGCAGAACGTCCCGCTGCCTTCGACCCGCTATCGCGCTTATGCGGTGGGAAACTGGCTGCGGATGAACGTTCCGCAGAACTGGCGTGAATTCAGCGGCCAACGCGACGCGACGTTCGCCCCTGAAGGTGCATACGGCGACAACGGCTTTACGCACGGGATGATGATCGGTGTTCACCGCGGGCAGAGCGGGCAGTTTAACCGCGATATAGATGAATTTGTGAGAGGCCTTATGCAGGCGAACGGGTATCTGCGACAGCAGTCGGGTTATCAGCAGGTTCGCTTTGCCGGCCGTCAGGGCCTAGCTATTCAGCTTGCGGGCCGTTCGCCGATCTACGGCGGGACCGAACTCGTTACGATCTATTCGGCCCCGCTTCGCAATGGTGAGACGTTTTACGTCATCGCCGTCTCGCCGCAACAGCAGGCTGCGAACTACGATCGGACCTTCCGGACAATACTAAACTCCGTAAGGCTCAACGACGCCTCGCTTTAACAAGCGTCAAGAAAAAGAAGATCCCGGATTCGCAACCAGCGCATCCGGGATTTTCATTTTCACATCTACCCGCTCACTGCTCACTGCTCACCGCTCGCTGCTCACCACCCCTCGTTCCCATCAACAGCACCACCGCAACCAGCGAGATCACCGCACTCGTGATGAACGCGGTTTCCGCATTGAACTGGTACCAGAGAAATCCGAACAGCACTGATGCGGGCAGGACCGCAATGCCGAAGGCGAGGTTGAAAAGCCCGTAAGCCGTTCCACGCTTTTCGGGTTCGACCATATCAGCGACAAGCGCCTTCTCGGCTCCTTCCGTAAGGCCGAAATAGGAACCGTAGATGATGAACAAGACCCACGTCTGCCATGGCGAATCGATGAATGCAAACCCGATATAGACGAGCGCATAGATAACCCAGCCGGCGGCGATCAGCGTCCGCCGCCCAAAGCGGTCCGAGAGATCGCCGCCGAGGAGCGAAAATACGACCTTGCTAAAGTGAAGCGCCATCCACAGAACCGGCAACATTACCGGCGAGATGCCGGCCTGCTCCGCTCGCAGCAGCAGGAATGCATCGGTCGAATTTGAGAGCGTGAAGAGTGCGACGATCAGGAGATAGCGCTTGAAGCGCCCGTCAAAACCGGCAAGCGAAACGGTGAACTTGATCGGCTCGGCGGGCTCCGCTCGGGCTTTATCCTCGCGGACGAAAAATACGATGACGAAAAGTCCGAGAACGACCGGGATAGAGGCGAAGAGGAATACTTGCTGATATTCGCGGATGGAAGGCTCGGCCGAATCGAGTGCGATATAGCTCAAAAGCAGAACCGCAATGACCGGGCCGATCACGGCGCCCAAATGATCTGCCGCACGGTTAAAGCCAAAAGCAAGCCCGCGCCGCTCGGGTTCGACGTCCGCTGCGAGCAGTGCATCGCGAGGAGCACCGCGGATGCCCTTCCCAACACGGTCCGCTGCCCGGACAACCAGCACTTGCGGCCAAACGGTCACGAAAGCAAGCAGCGGCCGAGTCACCGCCGCAAGCGAATAGCCGAGAAAGACCGGTAGCTTCCGCTTATTGAATTTGTCGCTGAGATAGCCGGAGAAAAGCTTGAGAATACTTGCAGCCGATTCCGCCACGCCTTCGATCAACCCTATCGCAAATGGCGAAGCTCCCAGTGCAAGAAAAAGAAAAGCGGGCAGGAGCGGATAGATTATTTCGCTCGAGGTGTCGTTGAGCAGGCTGACGAGGCTGAGGGCAAAAACATTCTGCGGAAGCCCGCGATAACGGGCCATCCAATCGCGGATCTTTGAAAGCAGTGACACTAAAGGCCTCGGGAGTTGGGTTTATCGGCGGCGCGTCGGCGGAGCTTTTTCGGCTGCATCGCTGCCGAGGGCGAAATACCAAAGCGTTCCGCCGCCGACCAGCGTCGCGATCAGCATTGCGCCAAGAAGGACGAGCCGGAGAGCGAGCCGGACGCTCTTTCTCAACACTCGAAAAACAATGTAAGCTACCGCCGCACCGACAAGCAGGACAACGATCGCCAAAACGGCAAGAATGATCCCGGAAGTTTCCATTACTTCATCGCTCCTTTTCGGCCATCGTCCGCTCGATGTGCTGCAGGTCTTCCTCGGTCAGCGACGAACTCTCGGCCGGTAGTGCAAATTCTTCATCGATCCACGCGCCAAAGTCCAAAAGGCGGCATCGCTCCGAACAGAATGGCCGAAACTCATTGCCCTCGTAGGCCGTCATTCGCCCGCAGGTTGGGCATTTGATTTCCTTTAACATCACTCAATAAAAGCCAAGATTAACACATCGGAGCGGCCGCGGTCAGCTTTTCCGGGCCGTAGATTTTTGTTGAACCGAACGGGAATTGATGCAATCATTAGGGTGTTGACAGAACATCCGGAGCATCAGTTTCGTTAATATCTTCATCACACAAGCTCGCGGAGGAATTATGAGCGATATAAAGGACCGGTTCGAATCGTGGCAGAAAGAGGCCAAGGAAAAGTTTGGCGAGATCGATAAGCAGCTCGGCATCTCAGAGAACGTCGTCGAGGGCGTCAAGACCGTCGCCGACACCGCCCAGAAAGGCGCCGAGCGGATCCGGGCTGAGGCCGAAAAGAGCGGCGTCGGCAAACAAGCCGTAAAGGTCGCCGGCGAAACGGTCAAGGTTGCACAGGAGACTGCAAAACAGGCATGGACCGCCAGCGAGCCGCTCCGCGAGGCCGCAGGCGACGCCGCCGGAAAGGCCGGAAAGTCCGCCGGAGACGTCATCGGTTCGGCAGGCGAAAGGGCCGGCGAGATGTTTGAAGATGCCCGCGAGACCGTATCAAAAACGGCCGAGGGCGCGACCAAGGCATTCAACCTCGGTGCGGGCTGGGCTCGGACGGTCGATTCGGCTATGACCTCGCTGACCAAGGCGTCGTCATGGGTCGCCGAAAATCCGCTTCAGGCCGCAGCTACTGGTTTTTCGATGGCTGTCGGTGCCGGGCTCGGCGCCGTATTTACGGGCTTTAGCTCGCACTGGCTTTTCAATTCCGCCCTTCCCGCTTGGTCTGTGCAGAAAGCTGCGGAGCAGTTCAACGAATATCTCCGTTCGCGTGAAAAGATGATCGCCGAAGGCAAGCTCGACGAGGCCCGAACCGCGCAGATCCGCTTCGAACGCGACATCGCCCGCTACTTTGGCGCACCGATGCTCGGCGCGTTTTCGTTCGCTTCGGGTGCGGTGATGATGACGAACGTCGTCAACCCCAAGACCATTACCGGCGCACCGATCGATTGGCTCATCGGCGGCAATCCGCTCCTCGAGGGCGTCTGGTTCTTTGGCAACGGCGTCGTCTGCTTTAAGACCAGCTACGATTTCTTCATGATCGCGCTCGAAGGCCAGGAAGATGTAGAGAAGATGGTCCGCGAGATCAAAGGACTGCTGCCGGCTTGAGCAGTGGTCAGTGGTCAGTGGTCAGTGGTCAGTGGTCAGTGGTCAGATGATACTCAGACGCTCTAAATAAGTTTCTCTGCAAAGGGCTAATGGCTTACGGCTCACTGCTCACTGCTTACTGCTCACCGCTCACCGCTCACTGCTCACTCCTAACCTATCTTTATTGGGAATGGCACAAAGCTAAGTATAAATATCACTAGAACACCGAACGCGATCAGCTTTCGTTTCCCGTCGATCGGCGAGGTGTCCCATGGTTCCGGATGCCCGATCCGCATCATTATCCCGAGGAGCACGGCGATCAGAAAACCGCTCGGGCTGTTGAAATAGATCATCCCCAGCACCGACAGCACGGCCATGATCGCAAAGGCGATCCGGCCGGTCCAATAATGCACTCGTTCGCCAAACACAGCATAGATCGCGTGCCCGCCATCGAGTTGGCCCGATGGGATCAGGTTGAGCGCCGTAACCAATAAACCGACCCAAGCCGCGTAGTAGAACGAATTCCCGTAGATCGCATCCGTGCCCGTACCCGCCAGCCACCCGATCGCCTGCATCAGCAGCGGATCGGAAAAAACGATCCCCTGATAATTCGCAACAACCTGGGCCGGGGCTTTTTCGGCAGTAAAGATGCCAAGAAATGCGATCGGAAGCAGGGCGATAAAGCCCGCGATCGGCCCAGCGACGCCGATATCGAAAACGGCCTTTCGCGAGGGCATCGGCGAGCGTATCTTGATAAATGCGCCGAACGTGCCGGCCGGCCCGATGAGCGGCGGAGTCGGGATGAAATAGGGCAGCGTCGCGTCAACGCGGTAAATGCGGCAGGCTACATAGTGCCCCATTTCGTGGGCGATCAATATAAAAAGCAGCGAGACGGAGAAGGAAAGAGCCTGGGCAAGATGGCTCCAGTCCGAGAAAAGATAGGCTACCGCCGAAATGACGATCGCTGCATAGCTTGCCGGTGCTAGAGCGAGAAACTCAAAAAGTTCTTGCCAGCTTTGCGGGTCGGCCTCGGGAAAGATCATCTGCGGGCCAAAGGGATAAAGTGTCCCGGCGATCGTTGATGTGATCAGCGTCAGCAACAGCAACCCGATGTGCCGCCAGGGCCGAAGCTCATCGCGTTCCAATTTGAATGCATTTTCGTGTCCGGCGGTCTCGGGTAGTTCCTGCATTTGCTGCTTGCAAATAATTATCGCAAACTACTTGGCCCGATGCATTCGGAGTAGTTTGCGATACGTTAAAAAGATTAAATTTGCTGCTATTCGCCTTGGTCCTCTTCCGCGTTTCCGCCGGTGAGTTCCTTGCCCGGTTTGAACCGGATCGTTTTGCCGGCCGGGATCGGCACTTCCTCGCCCGTCCGCGGATTTCGCCCGACGCCTCGCTTACGCGGCTTAACGACAAATACCCCAAAACCTCGGAGTTCTATCCTTTTGCCCTGGGCAAGGGCTTCCTTCATCGCGTTAAAAAGCGAGTCGACCACCTGCTCCGCTTTCTGTTTGGGAACTCCGGTCTTGTCGGCGACCTGATTGACGATGTCCAGTTTTATCATTGTGCCCTCCGGGCAGTTCGGTTGACCCCAGGGAAAGAACGACCCGTCGCGTCAAATCTGATAATAAACCCGTAAATCCACTTTTGTCAACATTTTGCGGTGAAAGAGCGGAGAACATTTTTTGCCATCGCAGGCGCGAAAATCTCCATTTCGCCGATATTCGGCCTCAGTAACTTGCACGGCAACGAGCCCAAAGATGTTCTTGCCCGGGAAAATTGATGGTAAAATCTCGACAATCGTTCTTAAGTTTTGATCAAAGCGAGGTAAGCAAATGCGTTGGAGACAGCAGCGGCAGAGTTCTAACATCGAGGACCGGCGGGGCATGGGCCGCGGCATTGCAATGGGCGGCGGCGGCATCGGCGTGCTGATCATTGCCGCTCTTGTTTGTCTGCTCGGCGGCGACCCGCGCCAGTTTCTCGAAGGGCTTCCGGCTCAGCCCCAAACGCAGCAGCAACCCGCCGCGGCGAACAACGCACCACCCGACGAGAACCGGCAGTTTGCTGCGGCGGTCCTCGGAAGTACCGAAGACGTTTTCTCGCAGATCCTGCCCGCCCAAGGCGGCCCGCGCTATCAGCCGCCGACGCTTGTTCTTTTTTCAGGCGAAGTCTCCTCCGCGTGCGGCTACGCGAGTGCAGCAATGGGCCCGTTCTATTGCCCCGGCGACCGAAAACTTTACCTAGACTTCGCTTTTTTTGATGAATTGAAACGCGAATTCCGGGCACCCGGCGATTTTGCACAAGCTTACGTAATCGCCCACGAGGTCGGCCATCACATCCAGAACCTGCTCGGGACAATGGGACAGGTCCAAGCCCGCGGACAGAACAACGCCCTTTCAGTTCGCCTTGAGCTGCAGGCGGATTGCTACGCCGGCGTTTGGGCCCATCATGCGGCGAAGAAAGGCATCGTCGAACCGGGCGACCCTGAGGAAGCTCTCCGTGCAGCCGCCGCCGTCGGCGACGATATGATCCAAAAGCGGACGCAGGGTTACGTTGTTCCCGAATCGTTCACCCACGGCTCGTCAAAAGAGAGAATGGAATGGTTCACCCGCGGTTACAATGACGGCGACATGCGGCAATGCCAGACTTTCCGCTAGGCGTGTTTACCCCGCCGAGGTTGGCGTAAACGGCCGGCCGTAAAGTTCCTGATAGACCCAACCGAGCACGCGAGCCTCGGCCGTGTAAAGCGTTTCGATCCACGAACTTGTCAGGTAAAGCCGCCGCTCGGTGTTGGTGGTCAGCTTTTCGGCATTTTCCATTATTGAAGCCGCCGGGTCAGCGTCGAGCTTGTTCGCTTCTGCGATCTCCCGCTTCGTCTCTTTAGCATCGTGGATTGCCGCGAGAATGTCGTTGAGCCAAAGCCCGAAGAGCGGCTCGGAGCTGTTTTCCTGAACCGCCTGAAATACGCCGATCGCAAACCTCGCCTCGGCATTCTCGAAGGGATAGATCGGAACGCCGTTCGCTTCATCGTCCGCCTGTTTCCAGAGGAAAAGCTCGTTCGACATCGCGTGGCGAATGCGAGCGGTCCGCTCGTCGAAGTTAAGAAACCACTCGATCAGATCGGCAAGCGAACTATTATCCAACGTCCCGGTAGCATCGCGTTTAAGTTTCGGCGGCTCCTGGCCTGCCGCTGTTGCTGCATCGTTCATTTCGAGTTCAAGTTTACACACTTTCCCGCCGCGTTTCACCCATCGGAGCGAATCGCAACTTCGTTGACAAACGCGGTTTTTCAGCCGATACTTAGGGCACCTCAAACTCCCGCGGAGACGTAACTATGGCAACTAGCTACACAACCTGTCCGAACTGTCGGGCGCAAAACCCCGGAACTTTCCAGAACTGCTCAAATTGCGGATCGTTCATGGGCGTCGGCTCGCCGATGCAGCATTCACCGCAGATGCAAACCAAACCCGCCGGTGCCGATAAAAAGATCGCAGCGGGCCTTTGCGGCATTTTGCTCGGCGGCCTCGGGATTCACAAATTCATTCTCGGCTATCAGCAGGAAGGCATCATTCTGCTCTCGGTCTATCTCATTTCCTTCATCATCGCGATCGTGACCTGCGGCATCGGCACGCCCTTGATCCTGATCCCGACGGTCATCGGCATCGTTGAAGGCGTCATCTATTTGACCAAATCCGACGAAGAATTTGTACAGACCTATATCATCGGCAAAAAGCCGTGGTTTTAGATTCTGAAGCCTGAAAGATGTTCACCGGATTGATCGAAGAGCTTGGCCGCGTCCGCACGGTCGGAGCCCGCGGCGAGAACGCCCGAATCGTCATTGAAACAAAGCATGTGGTCGAAGGCACCGCCTCGGGTGATTCGATCGCCGTCAATGGCGTTTGCCTGACGGCGCTTGATATCGGCAAGAATTCCTTCGCCGCCGATGTTTCCCGCGAAACGCTCGTTCGCTCGACGCTCGGCGGCCTCGCACCGGGCTCGGCGGTCAATCTTGAGCGAGCCGTAACGCCTTCAACGCGGCTCGGCGGGCACATTGTTCAGGGCCACGTCGATTCCCGCGGGCAGTTTCTCGGCGCTGAGAAGATCGGCGATTTCTGGACCGTGCGGATCGGCTTCCCGCCTGAAATGGCCCGCTATCTGGTTTTCAAGGGCTCGGTCGCGTTAGAGGGCATCAGCCTGACCGTCGCCTCGCTCGCCGACGCTCATTTCGAGATCGCCGTTATCCCAAAAACTTGGGAGCTCACCAATCTCTCGTCGCTCAAACCCGGTGACCCGGTAAATCTCGAAGCCGACGTCATCGCAAAATACGTCGAGCGGATGATACAAGCGCGTATGCCCGATTCGCGTATTACTATGGAGACGCTCGAAAAGGCCGGCTTTGTTTAGCCCGCCGCGGCGGCTCGGAGCGTTATGAGATTCGCCCGATATACATTCGCCATCGCCGGCATCTATGGCATCATCGCCCTTGTCCCGCAATATTTTCTCGAGAAGCAGATCGGCATCGATAGCCCGCCGGCGATAACGCACCCGGAGTATTTCTATGGCTTCATCGGCGTGGCTCTAGCGTTTCAGGTCGTTTTCTTGATCATCGCGCGCGACCCCGTCCGTTTTCGCCCGATAATGCCGGCGGCGGCGCTTGAAAAGATAGCATTCGTCATTCCGACCTTCTATCTTTATTTCAATGGCCGTGCTCCCTTGCAAATAACCGCCGGAGCCGCCATCGACCTCTTGCTCGCCGTTCTTTTCACCATCGCTTTTATCCGCACCCAGAGACAATAAAAAAGACGGCACCCGAAGATGCCGCCTTTTGTTTTATGCCTAGTAACTTCTTACTTCGGCCCGCCGGCGAGTTTGCCGATGAGGGTGAAGAGCGGAAGGTACATCGAAATGACGATACCGCCGATGGTGACGCCGAGGAAGGCGATGAGCACGGGCTCGATCATTGCCAAGAGGTCGGCGATGGCCGAATCGACCTCTTCTTCATAGAAGTCGGCGATCTTTCCGAGCATCGCATCGAGTGCGCCGGTCTGTTCACCGACTCCGATCATTTGACCGACCATGTGCGGAAAGACTTTTGTCGCCTTGAGCGGGTCAACGAAGTTCTCACCGCGCTCAACGCCGGCCCGGACCTTAAGGATCGCATCCTCAATGACGACGTTGCCGGCCGTCTTCGATGTGATATCGAGCGACTGGAGAATCGGAACGCCCGAAGAAAGAAGCGTCGAAAGAATACGCGAAAATCGGGCGACCGCTACCTTACGGAGCAACGGGCCAAAAATCGGGGTTTTGAGCAAAAGTGAATCGATATGCCAGCGTCCCTTTTCGGTCTTGTAATAAGCACGGGTACCTATCGCCGCAGCTATCAGAAAGGCTAGTGTTGCGAGCCCGCCCCATCCAGCGAGAAATCCGCTTAAGGCCATTACGATCCGCGTCGGCAGCGGAAGCAGCTCGCCCGGACCTAGCAGGCCGATAAAGATCTGTTCGAACTGCGGGATCACCACGATCAGAATCACGGCAATTGCCGCAATGGCAACAAGGATGACGGCCGCCGGATAGATCGACGCCGAGATGATGCTTCGCTTGAGCTTGACTACCTTTTCAATAAGGGTAGCTAGCCGCTGAAGGATCAGGTCAAGCACACCGCCCGTTTCGCCAGCCTCGACCATGTGCGTGTAGAGCCCATCGAATACCTTCGGGTGCCTTTGAAGCGCTGAGTGAAGCGTCGATCCCTCCTCAACATTCTGCCTGACTTGGCGAAGCACTTCCTTGAAGAAAGGGTTTGGCTGCTGCTCAGCTAAAATGTCAAGACACTGAACAAGCGGCAGTCCCGCATCGATCATTACCGAGAACTGGCGGGTAAAGACCGCGAGTTCCTTAGCATTGACCTTTTTACGCGTCCCCAGCTTTGGGATCGAGATGACCCGGCCTTTCTCATTCGCCTGTGTCATTACGATCTGTTCGCGGCGGAGCAGGCTGCGGAGTTCGTCCGCGTTTGCCGCTTCGCGTTCGCCTGCGACCAATTCGTTCAAGCGGTTTCTTCCTTTATATGCAAATGTTGGCATCTCGTTTTCTACACTCCTTTGGTTTCAAATCCCCTTGGTTATCTGGCGGGCGGGCGTTGTCCGATCGGGCGGCCCTGTGCATAAGGGCTCGCGTGGCCGCCTGCCGGCATTCCCGGCTTTGCCCCGCCGCCTCCGTAAGACTGATTTAAGCCCGATCCGCGTTCGAGTAGTTCCTTCAGCTCATCGGCGTTCGAGGTCCTCTGCATCGCGGCATCGATCGTGATCAGCTTTTTATGCACGAGCGTCGCTAGCGACTGGTTAAAGGTCTGCATTCCGAACTTGTCCTGGCCGGTCTGCATCATCGAATAGATCTGGTGGATCTTGTCTTCGCGGACGAGATTCCTGATGGCCGAGTTGGGCACAAGTATCTCAAGCGCCATGCAGCGGCCATCGCCTGTGGCTTTCGGCAACAGTGCTTGACACATGATGCCTTCCAGCACGAGCGAAAGCTGAGTACGAACCTGCGCCTGCTGTGACGCCGGAAAGACGTCGATGATTCGGTTGATGGTCGAATAGGCTGAGTTAGTGTGCAGCGTTGCAAATGTCAAGTGTCCCGTTTCCGCGATTCGAAGAGCCATTTCGATGGTCTCAAGGTCACGCATTTCGCCGACGAGTACGATGTCCGGGTCCTGGCGAAGCGCTGTTCTCAGAGCCGCTCCAAACGAGTGTGTATCGGCCGCGACCTCACGCTGATTGACCACACAGCTCTTGTGGTTGTGCAGAAATTCGATAGGGTCTTCGATGGTGAGGATGTGTTCGTGGCGTTCGCTGTTGATCTTGTCGATCATCGCGGCAAGCGTCGTCGATTTACCCGAACCGGTCGGGCCGGTAACGAGGATCAGTCCGCGGGGCTTGTTGCAAAGGTCAGAAACAATTGGAGGAAGGCCGAGGTCTGAAAATGTCTTTATCTCGTAGGGGATCGCACGAAAGACCGCGCCGACCGCTCCTTTCTGGTTGAAGAGGTTGGCACGAAACCGCGACATCCCTTTCAATCCGAACGAGAAGTCGAGTTCGAGATTCTCTTCAAAGCGGTGCTTCTGGGCGTCCGTCAGGACCGAATAGGCAAGCCGTTTAGTATCCGCCGGCGTCATCGGAGGAAATCCGTCGAGCGCCCGAAGATGGCCGTGGACGCGGACTTGCGGTGCGGAGTTGGTCGTCAGGTGAAGGTCAGACCCGCCGAGGTCGGTCATTCGCTTGAGCAACTCCGGAAGCGTTATCTGCGAGGCAATGTTGTCTGTGGTTTCGATACTCATGGTTCTTTGGGTGCGGGTGGATCGGGCAGCCGTGAGGTATGGCGGCTCACGGCTCCCGATCAAGGTTTGGAGGGTTGTTAATCGCGAACTGCGGCCTGTTGCGTGCGGCCTGCGCCGCCGCGGAGTGACTGGATCACCTTTTCTGATTCCTCAGCAAGGCGTTCGGCCGAATCGGTCGCCGAGTTGGTCGCAACGCTATAAACGCGTCCGCCGGCTTCGGTGAAATAGAAGAGGCGTGAATGAACGCGGCCATCGCGGGCCTGTGACTGTGCGACGACAACATAGACAGTGTCGTTTCCGACCAGCTTCTGATAATCATTGACCACCCAGCCGTTCTCCTTGATCATCTTGTTGATGACGTCGCGGCGGAGTGCCGTTGTCGGAATACCGCCGACCGTCCGGTTGTTGACGCGGGTCGAAGTATCACCCGTTGCCGCACCGACCACTGAGATCGAGGCCGAACCGACGTTCGAGCCACTGTTGCCGGCGACGTTGAACTTCAATTCGTTTGAGTCCGCACTACCGACCGACCAGTTCTTCGGAGCCGGAGCACCCGAGGGAAGCACCGGTGCCGTGGTCTTCGCCTGCGGCTTGGCTGCTGCTACCGATCGCCGCTCCTGAGCAGCTTGTCTCGCCCGGGCGAGCCTTACCTGACGGAGCCGCAGTGCACGCCGACGCTGAGCAACCTGCCGCTTGCGGCGTTCCTGTGCACGATAAAGCTGCCACCAACGTTTTGAATACTTCTTGACACCGCGCCAAGACCTTTTCGCTTTCTTCTTGTTCTTGTAGCGCTTGGTCTTGACCGACCCAGCCTCGGCATATTCCGTCGCCAGCGGGATCAATGTCCCTAGGCCAAGCAGCAAAGCTATTGAAACTACGATCGCACGAATTGCCATACTTCCTCCTGTGGTTAAATCACTGTTTCCTTGACGACCTCATCGATCGTCGTGATGCCTTCTCTGATCTTGCAAAGCCCTGATTCACGCAGTGTGATCATTCCGAGCTCGATCGCCTTTTTGCGTATCTCGATCGCACTGGCGCCGATGATTATCAGCTCTCGAAGTTCGTCCGTGACCTCCATCACCTCATACAAACCGACCCGACCCTTGAAACCGGTGTTCAGACAGTTGTCGCATCCGCGGCCTTTGTAGAGTCGTAGGTCATCGACCTCACTTGGCGGAAAGCCGATCTCAATAAGCAGTTCTTTTGAAACCTCGATCTCTTCCTTGCAGTCCTTGCAGATCCGCCGGATCAGCCTCTGTGCCTGAATTAGGTTGACAGAGGTCGCAACGAGGAAGGGCTCGATGCCCATATTGACGAGACGCGAAACGGTCGAGGGTGCATCGTTTGTGTGCAGCGTCGAGAGAACAAGGTGGCCCGTAAGAGCGGCCTTGATCGCGATCTCAGCCGTTTCAAAGTCACGAATTTCACCGACGAGCACGATGTTCGGGTCCTGACGCAGGAACGAGCGAAGGGCCGCTGCAAAGTTGAGCCCGATCTGTTCCTTCATCTGCACCTGGTTGATGCCTTCGAGGTTAAATTCAACCGGATCCTCGGCCGTCATGATGTTCGTCTCAGATGTGTTCAGAGACTGCAGAGCCGAATAGAGTGTATTCGTTTTACCCGAACCGGTCGGCCCGGTGACGAGCACCATTCCATATGGATTAGCGATCGCTCGTTTGAACTTAGCAAGGCTCTCTGGTTCAAAGCCTAGTCTCGCCATGTCAAGCATCAGCTTGTCTTTGTCCAAGAGGCGAAGCACGACCTTTTCTCCGAAGAGGGTCGGCAGGGTCGAGACGCGAAAATCCAACTCACGCGAGCGGTCATCGACCTTCACCTTGATCTTGATGCGGCCATCCTGCGGGAGTCGCTTTTCGGCGATGTCCAGCTTCGCCATGATCTTGAGCCGTGAGATGAGCGCATCGCGCATCTTCATCGGCGGTTGCATTACGTCGTAAAGAACACCGTCAATGCGGAACCGGATGCGAAAAAGCTTTTCGTAGCTCTCAACGTGGATATCCGAGGCTCCGCGGCGAAGACTGTCAACAAGAAGTACGTTGACGAGCCGAACGACCGGCGCATCTTCGGAGGCACGAGCGAGATCGGCAAGATTTATCTCTTCATTGGTATCAACGACCTCAAGCTCCTCACCATCACCGTGGAATTCAAAGTCGCCAAGCGATACGTCCAGGTCAGCATCGGAGATCCGCTCGCTGCTTTTACCTTTCTTGGCTGTCTTTGAACTACCGTTCTTGCCGTTGCGGCTTCCAGGTGTAAAGCTCTCGGCAAATGCGGCGTCGAAGACATCGATGTCCATCGTGCCGCTATAATATTTGCCGATCGACATCTGGATCGAGGCCTCAGATGCGATCACCGGCTCGACGTTCAGCCCCGTCATGAACTTGATATCGTCCATGGCGAAGACGTTCGTCGGGTCGGCCATCGCGAGCGTTAGCGTCGCCCCAACCTTTGAGATCGGCAGAACTGTGTATTTGAGAGCGACCTCCTGCGAGATGAGTTTGATAACGTCCGTCTCGATATGAAAGAGATCGAGATTGATGGAGGGCACGCCGTATTGGCGTGAAAGTACGGCCGTTATTACGTCATCGGAGATCATCCCGAGCTTGACTAGGCTGGACCCCAAGCGGCCGCCGTTGGTGCGCTGATAGTCGAGCGCTTCGCGGAGCTGCTGAGGCGTCAAGAGGTTCTCGCGGACAAGGATTTCCCCAAGTTTAGCTGACATTTATTTGCGTCGGGTACCTGAAAAAGGGAACCGGATCAAGGGTAGAAGTGAAGAGTCTTTCTTTGACCAATTCAAATGAAGAGACGGCGTTACAACAGTGGTAAACACCGTTGTAAAATGATAATACGCATTTATTCTGACCGTGTCAAGGCACTTTTTTGACACAAAACAGGTCAAATTGAAATGTGGCGTTCTTTATTGCTGGCGCTCGAGCTGTTCAATGAAGGAGCGGACAGCCGTCGCCTCAACGCTATCGGGAAAGATCTGAAGAAATTTTCGGTAAAGCGCGATGGCCTCGTCGGCCTTGCCCTGCCGCTCGAGAAGGCGGCCAAGATATTGGAGAACGACCTTTGCATCCGGAGCTCCGGCAAGCTGCTCGGCCGCCATTCGCAAGTTCTTCTCTGCAAGTGTGTAGAATTCGAGGGTCGCCGCCAGCGTATCTTCCTCACGCGGAGTTTCGCCGCGGTCGGCGTAGAGCATTCCGAGCCCCGTCAGAGCTTCGGGCTGAAAACCTTTGCCTTCGATGATCGAGCGCTTGAACGCGGCCTCCGCTCTTGCAAAGTCGCCTTCCTCGCGATAGATCCGTCCGGCGATCGCCGAGATCTCCGGATTCGACGGCTCAAGCTTGCGTGCCGCGGCGAGCGATCGCTCGGCCTCAAAAGGATCGATGATCTCGATCAGCATCCGGGCACGGGCAAGATGAGCCTCAGTGAAAGTCGGTCGAAGTTCGATCGCTTTTTCATACAGCTTTATCGCCTCGCGGCGGTCGATCAGCGACTGCCGTTCGGCATCCTGAAATGCGAGTTCGGCGGCATCTTCAGTCGGCTTGAGAACTACATTTACGGTTCGCGACGTTCCGGCCTTCACCACGGCCGGTGCAAATCCCGCTGCCCTCGCACGCACCTCGATCGGCGGCTTGGGCGGAAGCTTGATCGTAAGCTCGCCATTCTCGCCGGCCGTCCCGAAATAGATATTGTTGAGCCAGATCTTCGCACCCGGTTCGGTTTTGACCGTCAAAGCCGCCGTTGGAGCCGAAGCGGTTCGCTGGGCGAAGCCGATGCCCGCAAACGCGCACGCGATCAGCCCGAGAGCGAGAAGCCGCGCCGCTCCCGCCAAGATGGATATGCTACTTTTCAGGTTCGGTAACCGCATTCTCCTGCTTCTCTTCAACCGCCGAAAGCCCCCGCTTTGGCCAACGTTCCGTAAGTGTCCGGGTGATCGAACGCAGGTCGCGGACGCGCTCGGCCTCGGCAGCCTCGGGCCGAAACTTCACCGAGAGCACCGTCTTTTCAGTTGATGCCTCAGCTTCCTCCGAGGTTGTCGGCGGCCGCCACAGCGCGGTCTCAACTGTCGAGTATCTGTCGGTGACCTCCATCGCAAACGCCTCGAGCGGGTCCGTCTTTTTCGTCAGGTCAGCAAGTGCATTCCGAAGCTCTTCGAGCTCTTTGGAGCGGTTCTGGTCAACCTCACTAAGCGCTCGCAGGCCATCGACAAGGCTTGCTTCAAATTCGCCGGTAATATTCTTGAATTCCGAAGGTGACACGTTCATCTTATAGATCTTCAGATCTAAAGCTGAGAGTCCGAATTCATTCTTGACTTGCCGGAGCCGCTGCTCTTCTGCGATCGATATTGGAGCACCGAACGTGTAGATCTTCAGCAGCGTGCGGCCATCCTCGTTTACGATCGACCAGCGGAAAGCCTGCCGGTCGTCCTTTCGAAACTCTGCGGTGATCAGGTTTCGAATACCCCGCTCGACCCTCAGACGATCTAAGACGCCCCACATTATCAATGCACTTGGGATCGAGACAATTACGGCAAAGGCGATGACGGATTGTCGAACGCGCGCTCCGTGTTCTTCGTCGAGTTTGGCTTTTTTCGGAAATTTCAGCCATAGGGCAAGCAGGTATGTTGCGAGCGAAATAAAGAACGCATTAATAAAGAAGAGATAGAAGGCACCGAGAAAGGTGGTCCAATCTCCGGTCGCCAGCCCGAACCCGGCCGTGCATACCGGCGGCATCAATGCGGTTGCGATAGCGACGCCGGGAATGGCATTTGTCTTTCGCTTACGTGAGCCAGCAACGACCCCCGCCACTCCGCCGAAAAAGGCCACCCCGATGTCCAAAATGGTCGGTGTTGTCCGTGCGCTTAATTCGGACGTTATTTCTGCGAACGGCGAGATGAGAAAGTAGAGCAGGCTGGTCAAAAGCGAGACAAATGTCGCGATTCCAAGACTTCCGAGCGAGGTCTTCAGTAACTGCCTGTCGAGCGTTGCAACACCGAGGCCGACGCCGAGGATCGGCGACATAAGCGGCGAGATCAGCATTGCGCCGATGATAACGGCGGTCGAGTTTAGATCAAGGCCGATCGAGGCCAGCAGTGCCGAGCAGACAAGCAACCAGGTGTTTGCCCCACGAAGCCTTACATTCTCGCAGATCTCCTCGATCGTGCCTTCGACGTCTGTCCCGCCGCGGATCGAGAGCAGAAAGCGCAGATAGCGGAACCACCGTGTCAGCATCCCCGGTTCCTTCCTCTTATCCGATTCTTGTGAACTCTCCTGAAACATCCTGTTCTTCAAATGTATCCGGGACTCCATCCTTATCCTTGTCCTCCGTAAAAGCCCACTTGATCAGCGGTGGAGCGATGAGCGTCGTCGCGACCGCCATAAAGAGCACGGCGGCAAAAAACTTCTCTGTTATAACCGCAAGACTGAGCCCGATCTGTGCAACGACGATACCGACCTCGCCGCGGGGTATCATACCGACACCGACCTGTGCCATCTCTCGCCGCGAGAGCCCCCAAGCCCCGAGCCCGCAGCCCACGAATTTAGTGATGCATGCGAATAGCGTAACCACGCCGGCAAGTGCGACGACCTCCCATTCCCTGAAAACGGAAAGATTGAGCTGCATTCCGATATTGACCAAAAAGAACGGCACCAGAAACTCCGTGACGCCCGCAGTCAACTTGTGCATACCGTGGTTCTCTTCGGTTGGTTCGGCAAGGGCCATACCGGCAAGAAAAGCTCCGATGATCGCCGCCACCCCGACATATATGGAGGCGACCGAAAGCCCGAGGCATAGTATAAGCCCGGTGTTGAAAAACGGTTTGTTGATCTTTAGGGCTGCGATCCGCGGTGCGAGCCGCTTCATCGCACCGGTGCCAAGCGTTGCTACCAGCGCAGTAAATCCGATCGCGAGCACGGCGGTCTTGCCAAGCTCCAGAAAGTTCACGTCGCCCGTGCTGACCGCCGAGACTATGGAAAGTATGATCAATCCGAGAATATCGTCGATAACCGCCGCACCGAGAATGATTTTTGACGTTTCGCGGTCAAGCAACCCGAGCCCGCCGAGCACGCGGGCGGTTATCCCGACCGAGGTCGCAACCAGCGCGGCCCCAATGAACATCGCCTCGACAAACGACCCGTCCCAGGCCATCGCGATGAAGTAACCGGCGACGAAGGGCAAGATCACGCCTAGCGTCCCAACAAGGAATGCCTTTTTCCCGACGCGAAGTATAGACTGCGGCTTGGTCTCAAGCCCGACCATGAAGAGCAGAAAGATAACGCCGACCTCGGCCACGATGCCGATTATCTCGCTTGGCTGTACCCAACCGAGAATACTTGGGCCGATGATCACACCCGCAAGTATCTCTCCAACGACGGCTGGCTGACGGAGACGCTCAAAGATCTCCGCCATCACCTTCGCGGCGGCGATCATCACAAAAAGCGCAAGCAAGACCTGCGCGTGCTCAACGGCTGCTCCCAAGACAAGAGGCATGTTCTGGTAGTCTACTCCCGGACGAAACTCAAATCGGAATTCTAACAGTCTCGGGCATTATGCAATACCCGCCGCCGCAGCGACCAGCCAAATTCGCTTGATTTTTTTTCAGCGACATTTATACTCTTTACTTTCAGGCTGGGTAGCTCAGATGGTTAGAGCGTGGGATTCATAACCCCAAGGTCGGGAGTTCGATCCTCCCCCCCGCCACCACTTTTAGAAACAACGGGCCCGAACTCGGGCCCTTTCTGCGTTCATAGGCGGAACCATCCGTTCCAGAGCCGGCTAAAGCCGGGACTCCGAACTTCGCAACTTCGAAACCTCGCAACTTCGCAACTGCGAAAGACCTTCCATATCATCCATATCTTTCATATCTAACGGATCACCATACCCTTTCTGCAGTAGAGAAAAGAAAATGGAAAGCGGAGGAAAGAACAGTTGGCAGACGCCGGTCGTCAGTCGCCATCCGTCGGAAAAAGGTCGAAGACCAAAGCCTCCTCAATTACCAATTAGAAACCAGCCAATTATCAATTAACAATGGAGAGAAATGCAGAGATCGGACGAACACATGGACCTGAGACGCAAGGTGTCAACTTTTTTCAGGACGACACACGTTGTTCACGATGTTCGCGATGTTCACGGTGTTTTCGCGAACGCGCGATGCCCGAAAAAACAGAACACCACGAAATTCAGAATCCGGAATGTCGTGTCGGAGGCCCGCGCGTCAGCAAGGGCTCATCGTCGAATTCGGAATCTGGTATTTGGAATCCGGAATTCGACCGAGCCGGGACTCAAAACCCAAAGCCGATTCACGCGTTTCAGGAGTTTCAGGCGTTTCATTCCTTTCATCCGTTTCAACCGTTTCAGCAACACATGGTCTCTCCAAAAAATGAAACAAAAGAGGTCCGATATGGGGAATCTCGACCAGCTTTCCGTAAGGTGACGATGGGTGCCGAAGCGCATTTCGGAAGTTCGGGGCGTGCGGGCAGGACGCCCATTTACGCCGGCGGCGACCGCACCCTACGGTTGACGGCGAGCGAGGTAGATCTTTTCAAGGAACTCGTTGATCTTTCCGTTCTCTATCCAGCGGGCGACGATGACGAGGTCGCTATCGGGGTCAACGTAGATCAGGTTCGTGCCGTTGCCGATGTGGGCAAAGGCCGAGGCCGGTGCCGCGGGGTAGAACTTGCGGTCCGTGTTGAGGAACCAATTCATAAAGCCATAGTTCGGTTGGGCGACAGTCGGCGTGCGGGCCTGGCGGACGAACTCCTCGGAGAGAAGTCGCCGCTCGCCCCAGCGGCCGCCGCGGGCGGTCAGCAGGCCAAAGCGGGCCATGTCGTAGGCGTTGATGAACATCCCGCCGCCCCAATGGCCGCCTCCGCTGACCGATTGGACAATGCGGCCATCAAGCACGACGAAAGAGTTCTCGTAACCGAACCAACGCCAGGTATTCGAAGCTCCTATCGGATCCATCAGGTTCTCACGCAGAACCTCGGGCAGTGGCCGCCGCCAGACGTTCAGCGCCGCAAGGGCAAGGACGTTGACACGGACGTCGTTGTATTCATAGACCGCACCGGGCTCGTTCCGCTTGCGCGTAAGCCAGGTGGTCGCGTCGCGGTCCGGCCGGTCGGCCCAATCGGGCTTGCCCCAGAGCGTTCCTTCCCAGTCGCTGGTCTGGCGGAGAAGGTGCTCCCAGGTGATCTTACTGTTGTGCGGGCCGGCAAAGAGATCGATGTACTGCTGTTTGCCAAAGTCTTCAGCCCGGTCGAAGCGTTGGCCGGGAACATAAGGCAGCGTGATCGTCGAGTAGTCGGCCGTGCGGTCTTGCAGCGAGCGGATCAGCTTGCGGTCAAATGCGATGCCGACGACCGACGAAAGAAAGCTCTTCGTCACACTGTGCGACATATCGACGCGGTCCAGCGAGCCCCATTCGGCGACGATGCGCCCGCCGCTGATGATCAGCCCGGACGCGTCGCCGCGATCTTTGAAAAGCCCGATGCCCTCGCCAAAAGGCTCGCGGCCAAAGGTCTGCGCCTGCCCGAGCTCCTGGCTCCGCGGAGCCTTTGCCTCATTGGCAATCGCGAAATCGACCGCTTCTTTAAGCTTCGCAGCGTCAAATCCGCTCTGCTCCGGAGAGCGGCGTTCCCAAGCCCCGGCGGGCGGAAAGTAGGCGCTCTGCGGGAATGCAAAACCGGCCTGAAAAAGCATCAAGGCCGGCAGCAGAAAAAAGATCGGAGTGATTCGTTGTCGCTTCATCTATTCCATCTCGCTTTCGTCGATGTCAAAATTCGCGTAAACCTTTTGCACGTCATCATTGTCGTCGAGAGCGTCGTAGAGTTTCATCATCTGCTTGGCATCAGCGCCCTCAAGCTTGATGTAGTTCTGCGGGATCATCGACACCTCGGCGGCCTGCGGCTCGATCCCGGCGGATTTTACCGCCTCGAGCACGCCATCGAAAGCATCGGGAGCGCTAAAGATCTCGAAGACCTCGCCATCGTCCTGCATGTCGTCGGCACCTGCTTCGATGGCGATCTCGAAAAGCTCTTCCTCGGTCTTCGGGGCCTTATCGACAACGATGTAGCCCTTCTTGTCGAACATCCAGGCGACCGAACCGGCCTCGCCAAGGTTGCCGCCGTTCTTCGAAAAAATATGCCGGATCTCGGCGACCGTCCGGTTGCGGTTGTCGGTCATTGTCTCGATCAAGACGGCAACGCCATTCGGGCCGTAGCCCTCGTAGGTGATCTCGTCGTAGTTGACGCCCTCGAGTTCGCCGGTGCCGCGCTTGATCGCACGGTCGATGGTGTCGTTGGGCATGTTCTGCCCTTTGGCGTCCTGAACCGCCTTGCGAAGCCGGGCGTTGGTATCGATGTCGCCGCTGCCGCCGGTGCGTGCCGCGACCGTGATCTCCTTGATTAGCTTGGTGAAGATCTTGCCGCGTTTTGCGTCGAGCGCACCCTTCTTATGCTTGATTGTGTGCCACTTGGAATGTCCTGACATAACTGATCTTTGAAGGCCCTTGGGCCAAATAACGAAAAAAGAACTATATCACGCGGAAATTTTCGGCAACAAACGGGCCGCAGATTTCAAAATGATTTCACTTCGCGGTCACAGCGAATTCATACCGCCGTTGTGAAATAGGAGGCGTATGAAAAGAAACACTACGGTGCTTTTTCTCTGCGGTCTGTTCATCGTTGCCGATGTGATCATTTTTCGGCAAACGATGGCACTCCGATCGGAACTGAGTTGGGCGTTTCTTTCTTCGGTGCTTTTTATGGAGACGCTGGCCGCACTGCTGCTCGTGTGGCTTGGTTATATCGTCTTTCGTAAGAGCTACCGAAGACAGAAAAAGCCAGTTAGCTCAAGAGAGCGTCTTGCAGTCGCTCGGCCGTAACGCCGCTGACCCGAACGAGCTTGGTCCTCGAAGCGGCACCCGTGACTATCTCGACCGCCGACCTGGCAACCAACAGCCGTTTAGCGATCAGCCGAATAAGTTCATCATTTGCCGCTCCGTCCACCGGCGGTGAGGAAACTCTCACCCTCACCGCCCCGCCCATCTCACCCGCAAATTCGGTCCGCGATGCTCGAGGAACGACCTTGACCGAAAAGGTCACTACGCCATCGGATTCGGTTACTTCGATCATCGGACAAAGACCGCCATCACGACCGCCTGCAGTAGGAAGATCAGGATAAGAACGACCATCGGCGAGATGTCGAACATACCGATCGGCGGGATCAACCGCTGAACCGGCAGCATTATCGGGTCCGTCACCCGGCGGGCGAAGGCAAAGAGCGTGTTGCTCGTGTAGACAAACCACTGCGAAACGAACCGCAGCACGATCATCAACACGAATAAACTGAGCAGGCCATAAAGGATATAGCCGATGGTCGCCTTTACGTTTCCGCCGACGATGGAGGCAGAAAGCCCGTCGATGACGAAGAACGCATTGCCGATGATCTGCGTGCTCAAGTATGTAAGGACGAGAGCGATGAAGATAACGACGAGCGGTGCGAGCTTTATGTCAACGCGATAATTCGCCAGCAAGCGAGCCGCAGGATATACAAACCGCTCGGTGATCTTGCGGATCTTGAAGCTAAATCTGCCAACCGTGCCAAACGGGTTCGGATCGGCATAGTTAAAGATAAGTCGGAGGATCAGCAGGGCCAGAAAAAGGAGAAACGCTCCCCAGATGACAAGCCGAACGATAGGATAAACGGTCAATGAAAGCATCGCGTTACTCAAAATACTCAATTTCTTTCGCCGAAGATCGCAGTTCCGACGCGAACCATGGTCGCACCCTCTTCGATCGCGACCTCAAGATCGTGGGTCATTCCCATCGAGAGTTCGCCATCGCCGGCGGTGAACGCTCCTTCGTCCCGCAGACGGTCGCGAATTGCTCGAAGCCTTTGGAAGAACGGGCGCGCATCTTCTGGATCATCAAAGAACGGAGGCAAGACCATCAAGCCAATAAATCGCAGATGTTCGCACCGCTTCAAAACCTCGACCAAGAGCTGAAGCTGAGTTTCTGCAACGCCGGACTTTGTCTCTTCGCCTGCAAGATCGACCTGAATAAGAACGTCGAGCGACCGCTTGCCCTCCTCGCCACAGATGCGTTCGAGACGATGGACAAGCTCGGGCGAATCGATGGAATGAATGACGTCGAAAAGCTGAACCGCAGAACGGGCCTTATTTTTCTGCAGATGGCCGACGAGGTGCCATTCGGCGTCCTCGTGGCCGATCTCGGCGATCTTTGCTTCCGCCTCCTGCACCTTATTCTCGCCAAAGGCGTGGCAGCGAGCGGCGAGCGCGTCACGCACCGCAGCGGCAGGTTTGGTTTTGCTTACGGCAATCAGCTTGACCTCGGCGGGGTCGCGTCCGGCACGTTTGGCCGCAAGCGTAATACGCCTTCGCACCTGAGTCAGATTTCTTGCAATATCGGTCGTCACGGTTACATCTTAGCAAAAACTCACGCTGAGCATTCAGGTCCGGGCCGCGCGGATGATATCGGCAAAAACGCCCGCGGCCGTGACGTCGGCACCCGCACCGGCACCTTTGACGACCAAGGGTTGCTCGGAATATCGCGAGGTATAGAACAGAACCGCGTTGTCTTTTCCAGAAAGGCGGGCGAAGTCGTGCTCGGGGCCGATCGCACGCAACCCGATCGACGCTCTGCCGCCATCGAGCGAGGCGATGAACTTGAGCATCTTTCCCTCGGAAGCGGCCGATTCGAAAAGCCCCTTGAAAACACTTTCTTGCTTGAGCATTTCGGAATAAAAATCTTCGACCGAGCCGGAAAGGCAAGTTTCGGGGAGAAAGCCATCGATCGCGACGTCTTCCATCTCGATGCTGTTGCCGGACTCACGGGCGAGTATCAGGATCTTTCGGGCGACGTCTGTTCCGCTCAGGTCAAGCCGCGGGTCGGGCTCGGTGTAGCCCTCGGCCTGCGCTCGCCGGACGACATCGGCGAACGGTTCGCTGCCGTCGTAATTGTTGAAGACAAAGTTCAAGGTGCCGGAGAGAACTGCCTCGATGCGATGGATACGGTCGCCGCTCCTTATAAGGTCATTGAGAGTGTTGATGACCGGCAGACCGGCACCAACGTTCGTCTCGAACAGAAAGTTGGAATTGAACTCGGAGGCGAGCGACTTAAGTTCGCGGTAGCGCTCAAAGCCGGAGGAACAGGCGATCTTATTGCAGGCAACGACCGAGATGCTCTTTGCGAGCAAACGCGAATAAACGGCTACAACATCTTCGCTCGCGGTTACGTCGACAAAGACAGAGTTGCGAAGATTCAGGCCGATTATTTCATCGGCAAACTCCGAGATCGACATCTCGCCGGCATTCTCGATTCGCGAAGTGACGTCCTCGAGCTCGATGCCTTCATCGGCGACCACTGCCCGGTTGCTCCGAGCGATGCCGACAACGCGTATGTTGAGCCGAAGCGTTTCCGAAAGATGCTCGGTCTGCTGCCTGATCTGGCCGATCAACCGGCTGCCAACGGTTCCGACGCCTGCAATGAAAACATTCACCTGCTTGCGGCCATCGGAGAAGAACTCTTCGTGGAGGGAGTTGACTGCCTTGCGGACGTCGGATGTTGCGATGACGGCGGAAATGTTTCGCTCCGAGGAACCCTGCGCAATTGCGTGTATGTTGATGCCGTTATGGCCGAGCGTCATGAACATCCGGCCGCTGACGCCGGTGTGTTCTTTCATATTGTCGCCGACGATGGCGAGGATGGAAAAACCGCTCTCGACCCGCAGCGGATCGATCTTGCCGAAGCTGATCTCGCCCTCGAACTCAGTGTCGACAACCTCCTTCGCGAGCGTGGCGAATCGCTCTTCGACCGCAACGCAGATCGAGTGTTCGGAAGAGCTTTGAGTGATGAGAACCACGTTTATGCCGGCCCGGGAGAGAGCGTCGAAGAGCCGCTTCGAGAACCCCGGAACGCCGACCATTCCGCTGCCTTCGAGGCTCAGGACGGTAATGCCGTCGATACTGCTGATGCCGCGGATAATGTCGTTTCGGTCAGTGGAAACTGCTTCTACGAGCGTCCCTGGATCGGCGGGCTGAAAGGTGTTCTTGATCCGGAGCGGAATGCCCTTCGCCATCACGGGCTGGATCGTAGGCGGATAGAGAACCTTCGCGCCGAAATGCGAGAGTTCCATTGCCTCGAGATAGTTGATGCTTGGGATCTGGCGGACGTTTCGCACGTAGCGCGGGTCGGCAGACATCATTCCGCTGACGTCGGTCCATATCTCAAGAAGATCGGCATCAACCGCAGCGGCGACGAGAGCGGCCGTATAATCCGAACCGCCTCGGCCGAGCGTCGTGGTCGAGCCGTCCGCGGCGGAACCGATGAAGCCCGGAAAGATCAGGATACGGGATTCCGATGATGCAATATGCTCTTGTAGATTTGAATAGGTACGGTTGATGTCGACCACGGCCGAACCATACCGCTTATCCGTCCGGATCATCTTGCGCGAATCGACCCATTCAACGCTGAGGTGTTCGTTCGTGAGCCTTTCATAAAGAATGCGTGACGAGACAAGTTCGCCAAAGCTGAGGATGCGGTCGAGCGTCCGGCCCGAAAGTTCGCCGACGCGGCGGACACCCTCGCATATGCTTTCGACCTCATCAACGGCATGGTCTATGAATTCGCTTAGCTCGACCGGCACAAACGCGGGAAACAGCGTCGAAACCGCGGTTTCGGTTTGCGATGCGATCTCATGAATCTTCTCAAGGTACCCGTCGTCGCCGGATTCCGCGAGCCGGCCGGCCTCGATGAGCCGGTCGGTCGTTCCCTGCAAAGCCGAAAGCACGACGGCGATCCTGTCTGTTTCGGAAGCCGCTTTGACCAGCGTGGCTACATTAGAGATACGCTCGGCCCCGGCGACCGACGATCCGCCAAACTTTAGCACTTTCATAGCGACTCCTTGATCATTTCGACCATTTCTTCGTAACTGCTGGTGATCTCAACCGCCCTTCGCTCGAGCATCTCGAGTTTTGCAACAGACTCGGGCACTGAAATGTTATTACCAAGTATGTCCGCGACTGAATCGAACTTGACCGGATGAGCGGTTGAAAGAACAACGCCAACCTCATCTCGGGCCCGAGTGTGCGATCTCGTTAGGGCTCGGTAAGCAACGGCAGTGTGCGGATCCATCGTGTAACCGCAAACTTCGTGCACTTTTTTGATGGTCGCAGCCGTCTCTTCGTCCGAAATGCTGACCGCCGCCATATTCTCCCGAATACGGCCGATGTCATTGCCAAAAAGCTCACAAATCCTCGCGAGATTGCTGGGATCGCCCACATCCATCGCATTTGAGAGCGTCCTTCGGGAGGGCTCGGCATTGTAGTCGCCGGTCAAGAGATACCTCGGCACGACATCATTCGCATTGCACGCCGCGATGAAAGACTTCGCCTCCAACCCCGAGCTTTGTGCAAGCAAACCCGCGGCTATGTTGCCAAAATTGCCGCTCGGGACCGAAAAAACGACCCTTTTGCCTGCCAATTGCCGGATAGTCGTAAAATAATAGGTCTGCTGGGGCAGCCATCGGGCAATGTTCATCGAGTTTGCTGAGGTCAGGAAGTAATTGTGGCGGAGTGTCGGGTCCGCAAGAGCGGTTTTAGCGAGTTTTTGGCAGTCGTCAAACGAGCCCTGTACCTCCATTGTAATTACATTCGAAGCAGTTCGCGTTAACTGGAGCTCTTGAACGCGGCTTACCCGTCCTTTCGGGTACAAGATGACCACCGAAACACCCTCAACGCCAGCAAATCCGTGGGCCACGGCCCCGCCCGTATCTCCTGAGGTTGCGACGATGACTACCGCCCGTTTACCGATCGAATGGGAAAAATGGCCTAAGCACCTGCTCATGAACCGAGCGCCGACGTCCTTAAACGCAAGTGTTGGCCCATGAAAAAGCTCAAGAACGAAAACGCCGGGTGTTATCTCAACCAGCGGGAAAGGAAAATTGATCGCTTCCCCGCAAATGGCCCCAAGATCGGCATCAGGGATCTCTCCGCCAACATAGGGGTGCATCAGACGAAATACGGTCTCGGCTTCGCTGCCGGGCGACCAAGCCGACCCGGAGAGTTCGGAGAGATCCGGAATTTGCGAGGGAAAATATAGTCCGCCGTCCTCCGGCTGGCCCATAAGTAGTGCTTCCCGGAAACCGACGACGGCCGCTCGGCCGTTTGTGCTAAAGTATTGCATTCAAAAATGAGTGGGTGGCGTCTGCTCCGGAACAATGATATTACGAACATCGGGGAATAAGGAAATATGAAAGAAGTAACGGTGCGAGCCCCGGCGACGGTCTCAAATGTTGTCTGCGGATTTGACTGCCTCGGCTTTGCGATCGACGAACCGTTCGATGAGGTGACGGTCCGCAGGAGGGACGAGCCGGGCATAGCGATCGTTCACAAAGACGAATTTGGGTTGCCGACCGATCCGCGAGAGAACGTAGCCGGAGTTGCCGTCGAGGCGATGCTGGCAGAGGCGGGTGCGGACTTTGGGGTTGAGATCGAGATCGAAAAAGCGATCAAGCCGGGAAGCGGTATCGGATCAAGCGGGGCAAGCTCTTGCGGAGCGGTGGTGGCGACGAACTGGCTGCTGGAAGAACAATTCCCAGCGGTGAAGTTGATCGAATTCGCGATGGAAGGCGAGCGGCTCGCCTCTGGTGCTCGCCACGCGGACAACGTTGCGCCGTGTATACTCGGCGGCTTTGTCTTGGTGCGTTCGATCGACCCGATCGATGTTGTTCGGCTCGATTTTCCGCCGCTGTTTGCGACCGTCATCCATCCGCAGATCGAGGTCAAGACCGCCGAGGCACGAGCTGTCCTGCCCGACCTAGTGCCGCTCAGGTCGGCGGTCAGGAACTGGAGCAATCTCGGGGCTCTTGTTGCGGCGCTTGAGAAGGGTGATTACGAACTCATCGGCCGCAGCCTTGTGGACGAAATCGTCGAACCGGCCCGGCGAGGGTTGATACCGCATTTTGACGAAGCAAAAGCTGCCGGGCTCGCGGCCGGGGCGATCGGCGGCGGCATCTCGGGTTCAGGGCCTTCGATATTCATGCTCAGCAAGACACGCGAGCGGGCGGAGATAGTCCGGACGGCAATGGGTGAGGCGTACGAATCAACGGGAATTCCGTTCAATACCTACCTCTCCGAGATCGGTCCGCAAGGGGCTTCGCTCCGGTAAAATGACAGCGGTCGATTTTTCCCGTGATGATCGTGAGCGGAATTGGTAGACTATAGCTATAAGACATGTTGACGAAAGAACTCGAAAACACGCTCAGCTTCGCGGTCGATCAAGCGGTTACACATCGCCACGAATTTGTTACGCTTGAGCACTTGCTTTACGCACTGCTTCACGACGGTGCTGCTCAAGAAATACTTTTCAATTGCGGCGCTCGGACCGACGAGATCGCAAATGCCCTGGAAGAGTATTTCGAGGGCGTGTTGGAAAAGCTGCCCGAGGGCGTAAAGGTACTGCCCGAGCTCACCGGAACTTTTCAATCAACGATAAATTACGCGATCCTTCAGGCCGAAGGTAGCGGCCAAAGAGCGGTAGATGCGGGAAATGTTCTCGCCGCTTTTTATCAGGCCGAGCAGAGCTACGCCGTATATCTTCTCTTGCAACAGGGTATAACCCGACTCGACATTCTCAACTACATCTCGCACGGCATCTCGAAGGTCGATACGTTTCGGGCCGATGGATGACGAACCGGATTTTGACGACGATGACGACGAAAATCCGTTTGGTCCGCGGCGGCAAAAGCAGGCGAACCCGATCGAGAGCTTTACGGTTGAGCTCGTGGCGAAAGCAAAAGAGGGTGCGATCGATCCGATCGTCGGCCGCGACGCAGAGATCGAGCGCACGATCCAGGTGCTCTGCCGCAGGAAAAAGAACAACCCGCTTTACGTTGGCGAACCCGGAGTTGGAAAGACGGCACTGGCCGAAGGCCTCGCACTAAAGATCGCAAACGGAGACGTGCCCGAGGTCTTGGCAGACGCAAAAATATTCGCCCTGGACATGGGAGCGGTCGTTGCCGGGACGCGCTACCGCGGGGACTTTGAACAGAGGTTCAAGGCGATCATCACCGAGCTCAAGAAACAAGAGAACGCCATCCTTTTTATTGACGAGATCCACACGATCGTCGGAGCCGGAGCGGTTTCGGGCGGAGCGATGGATGCCTCGAATATTCTGAAACCGGCCCTTGCAGCGGGCGAACTTCGCTGCATTGGCTCGACGACTTTCGCTGAGTATAAAGCGGCATTTGACCGCGATCGAGCGCTTGCTCGCAGATTTCAAAAGATCGATATCGGTGAACCTACGATCGAGGAGACCTACAAGATACTCAAGGGCCTCAAGCGATTTTACGAAGAGCACCACGGCGTAAAGTATCCGAACGCGACCCTTCGGACGGCGTCTGAACTTGCAGGCAAATATATCAACGACCGCTTTCTTCCTGACAAGGCGATCGATGTTATCGACGAGGTCGGTGCTGCCGTCAAGCTTTTGCCCGAGAGCCGAAGGCCAAAGCGCGTCTCCGTGCAGATGGTGGAGAACACCGTCGCACGAATGGCGAAAATACCGCCGAAGACCGTAGTGGGCGATGAGAAGGAGCGGCTGAAGACGCTTCGCGAGGATCTCAGGCGACATATTTTTGGCCAGGACGCGGCGATCGACCGTGTGGTCGATGCGATCCAGATCTCGCGTGCGGGGCTCGGCCATGAGACGAAGCCGGTCGGCTCATTCCTTTTCTCGGGTCCGACCGGTGTCGGCAAGACAGAGCTTTCGAAGCAGCTCGCCGAGCAACTCGGCATCGAGTTCCTACGGTTCGACATGAGTGAGTATGCCGAACCGCATACGATCTCGCGATTGATCGGCGCGCCGCCGGGGTACGTCGGGTTTGATCAGGGCGGTTTGCTGACCGAGGCGATCATGCGGACGCCGCACGCCGTGCTGGTGCTAGATGAGATCGAAAAAGCACACCCGAACCTTTTCAACCTTTTGCTCCAGGTGATGGACAACGCGACGCTTACCGACAACAACGGCAAGAAGGCGGACTTCCGAAACGTTATCCTGATAATGACGACCAACGCCGGTGCTCGCGAGCTTTCTAGCGGTGGCATGGGTTTTAGGAATCAATCCGAAACGAAAGGACAGGGAAAGGGAGCGATCGAGCGGACCTTTACACCGGAGTTCCGCAATCGGCTCGATGCCTGGGTAGCTTTCAAGCCGCTGGATCTCGAGGTCATCAAGTCGATCGTTGATAAGTTCATCAAGGAACTGAATGGCCAACTTGCTGAGAAACGCGTTGTTGTAAAGCTTGATGATGCGGCTCGTGAATGGCTTGCTAAAAACGGCTTTGATGGCCGCTATGGGGCGCGTCCGATGGCACGGCTGATACATGAAAAATAAAGCAGCCGCTCGCGAACGAGATCCTGTTCGGAAAGCTTACCGAAGGCGGGAGCGTGATGGTCGGAGAAGAGGGCGGCGAACTGTTACTTACATTCTGATCGACGCCTGAAGTAAAAATAAGAATGCCCGGCGAAGTCCATCGTTCGTCGGGCATTTGTGTTTTCCTTGGGGTGAAGTAGCGAGCTACTTTTTCTTTGCGGCCGGCTTCTTGGCCGGAGCTGCCTTCTTAGCAGGTGCTGCCTTCTTCGGAGCCGCTGCCTTTTTGGCAGGAGCTGCTTTCTTAGCAGGTGCTGCCTTCTTCGGAGCCGCTGCCTTTTTAGCCGGAGCTGCTTTCTTAGCAGGTGCTGCCTTTTTGGCCGGAGCTGCTTTCTTAGCAGGTGCTGCCTTCTTCGGAGCCGCTGCCTTTTTGGCCGGAGCCGCTTTCTTAGCAGGTGCTGCCTTCTTCGGAGCTGCGGCCTTTTTAGCCGGAGCTGCTGCCTTCTTCGGAGCTGCGGCTTTCTTTGCCGGAGCTTTCTTTGCTGCTGGTTTTTTTGTTGCTGCCATATTTTCTTCTCAAGTCAAAGTTTGGATTAGGGTAAAGCAAAAACGGAACACGTATAACGTAACATAAATTTATTCTTTTGTGTAAAGTTTTTCTTTAAGTTTTAACCCGTATGTATAACTAAAAACGTGAGGTTACGTCGCAGGCGTCTTCGTTTCATCTGTTGCGCGTCGGTCTTCTGTGCTATCACAATCTGATATCGTCCGAATCCGTCCGTTTTCATTCGTCTTCCTCGAGTGTCATCTCACTTATCCGGCCATCGCTATCAAGAGAAAAACGCCAAAGCATAAGCCGTCTATCGGCATCGGCAACGTACCGGTAAATACTTTTATTTTCAACGGTTTCCGTCCCTATGAACCGCAGTTTCCGAACCTCGCCAAACTTCGCGATACGATCGTTTGCGGCCTTGGCCCGCGGCGAGGTGATCGCCCGCAAGATCTCGGGCGTTAACATCGAAGCATCCGGCCGGTTCGCAATTCGCGCTCGCAGTGCTTCAAGAAGAAACGCATTTCGCTTTTCATCGTCGCCATTTGCCAAGCGAATATTTTTTAGTGAAAGTGTTGGAATAAAATCTTTCGCGATCGATGTTGCGATCAAACTTCCCATTCCGAGTTCGCCGAGATTGGTAAGAACGATGACCGTTATGTTCGAATCAACGTAACGAAAAATGGCGGCACCGAAGCCGGCCGTTTGACCGGTGTGTCCGATCAGCTTGTGTCCGCGAACGTCGCTAATGCGCCAGCCAAGACCATAGGCCGACCGCTCGCCGTTGTTGAAGGTGAACGGTGTCCACATCTCGCGTTTTGTTTCCGGCCGGAGGAACGCATCGCCGCGAAGCGCACGTTCCCATTTGATCATGTCCTCGATGGTTGATGTGATCGAACCGGCACCCATCAGGTCCGTGAGGTTTCCGTCGCGTCCGGTATAACGGTCGATGCGCCACTCGTATCCCGAAGCCCGCAACGGAATGATGAACTGCGGATCGCGTTCGCCGGTCCGGTTCATCCCAAGCGGGCGAAAGATTCGCTCCCGCATGAAGTCCAGGTACTTCTTTCCGCTTTGCCTTTCGATTATATGGGCGAGGAGGTTGTACCCACTATTGCTGTAGGTGTATCGCTCGCCGGACTCGAACTCCAGAGGGAGCGGCGAAAGCTGCGCTATGAACTGCTCAGCCGATAGTCGGCGGGAAAGCTCAAAGCCGGAAAGCCCCGTGTAATTTTTAATGCCGGATGTATGCGAGAGGAGATGCCGAACGGTGACACTTTTCCAAGACTCGGGAGTTCCAGGAAGATATACTGATATCTTTTCATCGAGCCCGACCTTTCCGTCTTGAACGAGCAAGAGAATCCCCGCGGCGGTCATTTGCTTTGAGACAGAACCGATCTCAAAGACCGAGTCGGGCGAAACAGGCGCCTGAAATTCAAGGCTTGCGAGCCCATAGCCTTTCACCTTCTCTACCTTTCCATTGCGTATAACGGCGACAGCCGCTCCGGGGATATTCCTCTCCTGCATTCGTTCGCGAACGATGCGATCGACCGCGTCCGCATTTACGCTTGCCGAAGCCAGCAACAAAAGGAATAATGCTCGAAGAACTGTCCCGGTTTTGATTTTGTTCGATACCATAATTGCATACAAGGATAAGGATTTTTCGGGCACCTACAAAGCACCCGCTGCGGTACCGTTCCTATAAACAAACATGAAAAGACTGACCTCACTCACATTTTTGTCTCTTGCGTTCGCCGCTTTCGCGTCCGTTGCCATTGCTCAGCCGGCATTTACCGACGGCAAAGCGGCAGGACTCACCTCGGAGCAGATAGCGGAACTGAAAGGGCTGAATGCCGCAGTCGGCGTTCCGACCTACATTCCGGCGGGCTTCAAACTTGACGCCGTTGTGATCGAAGAACCTCCGGCACCGGAGATCGTCGGTTACACTCTGACCTACCGCAATACAAAGGGTCGTTCGTTTATGATCCAATCGATCAACGACGGTCTCGGAGACGTCAGCACGCCGCAGGTCTATGGACGGAATTCTTATTTCGACGGACGGATCCAAGCAGGCTATTCGATGGACGATGAGAAGAGCCTTTTCGTTTCCTGGGTCGGCTCGCTTGAACGCTATCAGCCGAAGAACACACTTCAGCAATGGTATTCGCTTGTTGCTGACCGCGGTGACATCACGCTTCGCGAGGCAGTGAAGGTAATGGCGTCTCTCAGGTACTTGAAACGCTAAAAAGGCAGAATGCAGTTCACATCCGAGCCATTTTTCAATGCGATCATTGCAACGCTCATCGCCGGGCTCGGAGCGACCGCGCTTGGCGCGGTCCCGGCACTTTTTCTCCGGAAACTGAATGAGCGGTTGAACAACAACCTTCTTAGCTTCGCAGCGGGAGTAATGCTTGCAGCGACAATATTCTCGCTACTTCTGCCGAGCATCGACGGTTTGCGAAACGCGGGTTCTGAAACAACGAGCGCGGTAACGCAGGCGATCGCCTTCCTATTTATCGGCGGCTTCGCTCTCTGGCTGGTCAACGAACTTGTACCGCACGAACACTTTGGAAAGGGACCGGAAGGGCCAACGGACGCCGGCCGACTGAGAAAGATCTGGCTATTTGTGATCGCTATCGCAATACACAATTTTCCCGAGGGAATGGCGGTCGGGGTCGCAAACGCTACCGACAATGTCGGGACCGGATTCGGGGCAATGATGGGTATCGGCCTGCAGAATCTGCCGGAAGGACTTTCGGTCGCCGTTGCGCTGCAATCGCAAGGTTACTCGAAGCTCTATGCCTTCATCGCAACCGCACTTACTGGAGCGATAGAAGTAATAGGAGGCGCGATGGGAGGCTCGGTCGTGCTTATTTCGGCCGGGTTGCTCCCTTGGGCCTTGGCGTTTTCGGCCGGTGCGATGCTCTTTATCGTCAGCGACGAGATCATTCCGGAGACACACCGGCCGGGATTCGAGAACGGCGCGACGCTCTCGCTATTTATCGGCTTCGGACTGATGATGTTCCTTGATGCCGCTCTCGCGACCTAACCCTACCGGCGAATTTCGAGATCATATTCACGAAGCCTGCGATAAAGTGTCGAAGGCGAGATGCCGAGTATTTCCGCCGTCTTGCCGCGGTGCCAACCCGTGCGTTCGAGAGCGCTAAGGATCTGCTGTCGCTCGGAGTCGCGAAGGTTGACCGGGCTTGTGTATGTGAATGCATTCGCCTGTGCCCCGTTCGAGCCGTTTGAGCCGTTGTAGTTGACCGAGATCTGTTGACGCTCAACTCCGTGAGCGACCTCCGGGGGCAACTCCTTAAGCGTGACCCGGCCGTTATCAGAGAGTAACGAAGCACGCTCGAGTGCGTTGCGGAGATGGCGAACGTTTCCTGACCAACTGAAGCGTTTAAGTGCGTCGAGCACGGGTTCGGTAAGGATCGGAGGATTTGCTCCACCGATCTCCCTCATGAGATGAACGGCGAGCGGTTCGACATCTTCGCTTCTTTCGCGAAGAGGAGCGATCGGTATCTCGAAACTATTCACCCTATATAAGAGGTCTGAGCGAAAGACGCCGTCCGCTACTGCCTGAAGCGGATCGCGATTGGTTGCCGCGACGACGCGAACATCGACCTCGACCTTTTTCACACCGCCAACGCGAAAGAAGGTTCGCGTTTCAAGAGCTCGTAGAAGCTTCGACTGAAGCTGCGCGGGCATCTCCATTATCTCATCGAGGAAAAGCGTGCCGCCATGGGCGAGTTCAAAGAGTCCAAGCTTGCGGGTTCGCGCTCCGGAGAACGCACCGGGCTCATAACCGAAGAGTTCGGATTCGAGAAGCGTATCCTGGATCGCCGCGCAGTTGAGATCGATGAACGGCTTATCAGCCCGCTGGCTGAGGCGGTGGATCGCTTGCGCTACGAGTTCCTTACCGGTACCGGATTCGCCCGTGATCAGCACTGACGTATCTGAAGGAGCGACGCGGCGAACAAGGCGCAGAACTTCTTTCATCTGCGGAGATTCGGCGATGATCTCGGGCATCGGGCCCTTGGCGTGTTCTATTTGCGCCCGAAGCCGCTGGTTATCCGCCCGCAGATCGCGCTTCTCGGTGGCGTTCTTGACCAGGGCGGCGAGCTCGGCGATCCGGTACGGTTTGGTCAGGTAATCGTACGCCCCGAGCTTCATCGCGGTGATAGCGGTTTCGACCGTACCCTGTCCTGTGAGCATTATTATCTCGGGCGGGCTAGGACTCTTTTCGCGGATGCGCTTTAAGAGGCCGATGCCGTCAAGCCGAGGCATATTGATATCGCAAAGCACGACGTCAAACTCTTCGGCCTCGAGTTTTTCCCATGCGGCCTCGCCGTCTTCAGCGGTTTCGGCCTTATGCCCATGACGGCCCATTTCTTTTTGAATGACCGTTCTTAGATTTTTTTCGTCGTCGACGATGAGGAGGTTAGCCATGTTTTCTACCTAGGGGGAGCGGGAGTTGTTTGCGGGCCGACGTCCGGCCCGGCATTCGATCAAGCCAGTTCTTTCACGACCGGGAGAGCGATCGTGAATGTTGTTCCTTTACCGACATTCGAACGGACAGAAAGACGTCCGCCATGGTCGGTGATAATTCCGTAACAGACCGCGAGGCCGAGGCCGGTTCCTTTCCCGACGTCCTTCGTGGTGAAGAACGGTTCGAAGATCTTAGACATATCCTCGGCGGGAATACCGATGCCCGTATCGCTGATCTCTACCGAGACGCGCCGATTTCCGGCGAACGCACGAAACGTAAGCGTGCCGCCCTCGGGCATCGCGTCGATAGCGTTTGTCGCAAGTGCGATCACCGCTTGCTGTATCTGGCCGCCATCGGCATTGACCGGAGGGAGACCGTCTTCAATGTCGATGTCGATCGCAATGTTGTCCCCGCGACGCTGGTGTGAGATCAGGTTGACCGACGAGCGAAGGATCTCGCCAAGATCGATCGGCGACCTTTCACCGGTCCGCATCCGGCTGAAGTCAAGCAAGCCGGTTGTTATCGATTTGCAGCGGAAAGCTTCGCTCTTTATGAGCTCAAGATATTCGTGCAGATCAACGATCGCATCGCTGCCTGCGAAGGAACCGTCGTCTGCGCGGTGCTCGAGAGCTTCGGCACAGGCGGCGATCGTCGCCAGCGGATTGTTTATCTCGTGTACAACGCCGGCCGCAAGCCGGCCGACCGCTGCGAGCTTTTCTGCACGGCCAACGGCGTGAATGGCCTCAACGCGCATCGTCACATCCTCTCCGACCGTGATCACGTGCGTGACCTCATCGGTATCGGGGTTCCGCATGGGTATCTTGCTTACCATCCAGTGCTTCGTTGATCCGTCTTCGGCGGTGGTTTGTTGCTCGATCCGCTGGATATCTCCGGTGCGGAATACCTCTTCAAATTCGTGTCGTACGCGGCCTTCCGGGTAGCGGGCAAGCACTGTGAATACATTCCGGCCGATGGCTTCGTCACGAGGTATGCCCTGCAAGCCGACCTCACGTTGGCGGTTCCAGGTGACGATGCGGTAATCGCGATCGATGACATAGATCGAAACCGGAAGCGAATCGAGGATCGCTTCGGTAAACCGGCGATGCTCTTCTTTCGCCCGCGTTATAGAGGTATTGATCGCGGCCTCATAATGGGCCGAGAGGTTGATGCTCATGGCCGCCATTCGGGTTGCGGCTTCGATGAGATTGGCCTTTACGTCGTCAAAGTCGGCGGTATCGTTAAAGCCGACCGCTATCAAGCCCTTTACCTTTCCGTTGATATGCAGCGGCGAAACGTATTCGACCGAATGCTCGATGCTGTCGATCATGAACTCCGCCCGGTCGTCCTCCGGATGCCCAACCTGCGGCGGAAGGAGCTCAAGCCATCGCTCAAATCTTGGGCGGTGGAAAAAGCTGGTCAGCAATTCTCCGCGGCGATCAACACCGAAACTGACGACCCCAATATTCTCCAACTCCGAAAGAAATACGCACGCCTCTGCATCAAGCCGCTGCCTGAGCGCAACGGCAACGCGAGCCGCGACCTTCTTCGGATGAACCATGAAGAGAAGGCTCCGCCCAAGCTCCGAGATGAACTTGAGCTCGTCTGACGCTTCGGACCCGCGGCGCACTTGTTCCGCTCTGGGTACAGTTCGCTTTCTTGCAGATGTTTGAGCCATTTAAGCCATAAGACCAATCGCAAATTGCCCGACAGGAAAGATGAAAGGGGCGGGAACGAAAAGATGAGGCTCGAAGGTACAAATTGCCTCACTTTGATATTAAAGAATGTTTTAACATTTTTGTCAATTGTTTATTCCCATCGCAATTTGCTTGACCTTGGGCCGGGGTAGGATAAAGTATTAAGAATACTGAATGAGAGTTTTTTTCACACAGATCAGGGTCTTCCTCATTGGCTTGGTGCTTGTCATCGGCATCGGACCTGCAGTTTTGGGCCAGCAGGTGGTCGATAAGACCGTAGCGACGGTTGGCGACGGGATACGAACCGAGTTGATCACACTATCCGGCCTGAAATGGCAACTGGCACTTCAACCGGGCGTTCCGCTCTCTCCTCCAAGTTCCGAAGACCTTAATCAGGCGCTGCAAACGCAGATCGATCAACGGCTTTTTGCTCTCGAGGCTGAACGGCTTCCGAGCCGCCCGCCAACCGAGAAAGATGTAGCGGACAAGATACAAGAGATCCTTGGCTATTTCCCTTCTTCTGCGGATTTCGAGTCGCGGCTTCGCGCGGTCGGCTTTACCTCGATTCGGGACGACAATTTCGAGCGGATGATCTTTCAGCGGCTCGCGATCGAACGCTATCTCGATTTTCGTTTTCGGTCGTTTGTTGTTGTAACTCCCGAAGACGAAGAGAACTACTATCGCGAGGTCTTTGTGCCGGATTTTCGTCGTCGTTTTCCTGGTCTCCTAATGCCAACCCTCGACGAGAAACGTGAAGAGATACGCACCGAGCTTACCGAAGACCGTGTCGCCGCCGAGATCGAAGCATTTCTGGACGACGCACGCCGCAGAGTGGAGATAACTATCCTTCTCCCGGTCTGATCCAACAGGAATTCGCTGGAATCTCTCGGTTCTCTGATAAAATCGAGCTTTCAATCATGTCTTTTCGAACGGTAGTTTGTTCGCTTTTGGTGCTGCTGAGTATCTCGGTGGTTAGTGCACAGCGCCCTAGCGATACCGAAGTTTCATCGCCGACGGCGATCACGGGGCCGGAGTGGCGGAGTGTGAATCGGTTTGCGATCGGGAGTTTGACGGCGGCGGCATTGACCGGGCCGAGCGTTCCCGCAGGAAAACGCGAGATCGTTTCGAAGGGTTTCGACCGATTCATGCGCGATGGCTTGTCACACGGATTGACGCCATCATTCGGCGACGATGTTGCGGAGCGTTCGCAGCTCTTTGGGCAAATGCCTCCGCCGTTGCTCTCTTTTGACGGCATCAACAACATCGACAACGGCCTCGCCTACAATCTGCTATTCATTCCGCCGGATATGGTCGGGGCGGTCGGGCCCGAACATTACGTTCAGGTCGTGAATGCTCTGATAAGGGTTTATGACAAGGCCGGCAATCCGCAAACACCGCCGGTGCGGCTCAATTCGCTATTCGCTCCCCTTCAGACCATTTGCTCGAACCGTTTCGATGGCCTTCCTAACATCATTTACGACCAATACGCTGATCGATGGCTGATCAGTCAGGTCTGCTCGGCCTTTCCGCCATTTAGGCAGATGATCGCGGTCTCGCGGACGGGCGACCCGGCGGGCGAATATTACTTGTACGAGTTCGTGATGCCGAATGTGAGGATCAATGACTTTCCTAAGTTCGGTTTGTGGCCATCGGCGTACATGATGACGACCGACGAGTTTCTCGGTTCCGACTACGTTGGTTCGGGGATGTTCGCGTTCGAGCGTGCAAAGCTGCTTGCCGGTGACGCATCGGCCAAATACGTCTACTTTAACTCGCCTGTATCGGTACAGCCTCGAAGGCGGGGAATGCTTCCCGCGGATAGCGATGGGCTTCGTCTTCCGCCGGCGAATGCTCCGGCTCTGTTCGCTAGTTACACAGCGACGGAATATGGCGATGCATCAGATTCGCTTCGGCTCTTCGCGTTCGCTCCGGACTTCATCGAGCCCGGAAACTCGACCTTTTCCGAACTATCAGAAAGCCCGGTTTTGCTCGAACCTTTCGACCCAACGAGCCCCGATGGCCGCACCGACATCGCCCAACCGCCGCCGGGAGAATTCCTTGATTCGCAGAGCGACCGGCTCAACAATCGGTTGACTTATCGAAATTCGGGAACTCACGAATCGCTTGTTGTTGCAAAGACTGTTCGGATGACGCCCGCGTCGCAAACGTACCGGGCGGGTGTGCGTGTGACAGAACTTCGAAGAGCTTCGGCGGGATTTTCTCCGGCGGTTCAAGCGACGCTTGGCGACACGACGAGCTCGCGTTGGATAAGTTCCGCAGCCCTTGACCACGGAGGGAATTTAGCCGTTCAGTACAATTTTGTCAGCGAAGAGAAGAAGCCCTCGATCCTTTACTCGGGCCGGCTTGTTAATGACCCGCCGAATACACTCCGCAGCGAGGGGCAGCTTGTCGAAGGCACGGGAGTACAACGGACGTTCGGATTTCGGTGGGGCGATTACGCCTCGATGACGCCGGACCCGGCGGACGACTGCACTTTTTGGTTCACAGGTGAGTATTATTCGCAGGCAAGCCAAGACCAGAGCGAGCTCGGATGGTTGACGCGGATAGGCGCGTTCAAGTTTGATGAATGCACCGCGGCGCCGCGAGCGGCGATCTCCGGCGGTGTAACAGACAAATCAACCGGACTCCCGATCGCGAATGCGCGCGTCATGGCGGGCGATTATTCCCGAGCAACGAACGCAGCCGGCAGCTACGGTAGCCTGACCGTTCTCCCGGGTAGCTACGAACTTCGTGCGGAGGCGAGCGGCTATAGGGCCGAAACGGGGCAGATCACTCTTTCATCCGGACAGGTGGAGCCGAGGAGCTTTTCACTCGAACCGATTGCCGAGTTTCAGATCGAATCTACTGAATTGATCAACGATTCGTGCCCGACCTCGCCGGCACCTCGGCCAGGCGACAACGTCACTCTGCGACTGACTCTGCGGAACACCGGTGCCCGAGATTCGCTTTCGGTCACGGCGGTCGTCGTCGCGGATGATATTGTCATTCAGCCCGGCCCTCCGCAGGTGCTTGGGGTGGTTCCGCGGAACGCGGTCGTCACTGCCGACTTCACATTTGCGGTGCTGAGCGGATCAAAATGCGGTGTCGCGATAACCCCGACGATCACGCTGACCGAAGGCACAGAGCCGCTTGGGGAACTGAGCGTTCCGCATCGAGCGGGCGGCGAGCGAATCGCGTTTAGCGAAAGCTTTGACGAAGTGACAGCACCTCAGCTACCGGCCGGATGGACCACCTCGACGACCGAAAACCATCAGCTTTGGCGAACGTCGTCTGCTAGAAACGAATCTGCTCCGAACGCGCTTTTCTCACCGGCTCCGATACAACGCGGCGTAAACGCGGTGACCTCGCCGGCATTTCAAGTGAGCACGGTCGCTGCCGAAGTTCGCTTCCGGCTGTGGTATGAACTTGAGACGACTTTCCTCCGCAACCGCTTGTATGACGGTGCCGTGTTTGAGGTGAGTATCGCGGGCGGCGACTGGCAGGATATTCTTGCCGCCGGAGGGACGTTCCTCGCAGGCGGTTACGATGGGACCATCGACGGCTGTTGTCAGAATCCGCTCGCCGGCCGGCTCGGATGGTCAGGCCGGAGCGGTGTCAACCAAACGCCCGAATGGATAGACAGCGTCGTCCGTTTGCCGGCAGCCGCGGCCGGCCAAAGCGTAAGTCTTCGTTGGCGGGTCGGAACAGATATTGGCACCTTTCGGGAGGGAATCTACATTGACGACCTTAAGGTCGTCGATGGCTTCATTTGCGATTGTCCGCCCGCAACTCCGAACGCAGCACCCTTCGATTTCGATGGCGATGGCCGGACCGATATCGCCGCCTATTCGTTTACGGACGAAGCGGGAATTGCTGACATAAGACTGATCGAAAGTGGCTCGGGGAATGTAGTAGGTGTCAGTTTTGGCTCGGCGGGTGACCGTTCAGCCGCGGCCGATTATGACGGCGACGGGCGAACGGACATAGCCGTCTACCGTCCCGCGACCGGCGTTTGGTACATATTGCGGAGCAGCGACAGTGTGGTCGAAATTCGACAATTCGGCATCAGCGAGGATGTTCCGATTCCGGCAGATCTTGACGGAGATGGAAAGGCCGATGTCGCGGTTGTTCGTCCGTCCACCGGAGTATGGTTTGCGGTCAGGAGTTCGGACTCGCAGGTCGTAATAGTCCAGTTCGGCATTACGGGCGATATTCCTACGCCGGGTGACTACGATGGCGATGGCCGGTCTGATTTTGCGGTCTTTCGGCCCTCGAACGGTTTTTGGTACGTTCTGCGGTCCGGTGACGGCGGCGTGACCTTCACGCAGTTTGGCCAAAGCGGTGACATTCCGGTCGCGGCTGATCTCGACGGTGACGGCAAAACGGACAATGCGGTCTATCGTCCGACGAACGGCGTTTGGTACATTCTTGGGTCGCAGGCGGGTTTCTCTGCGGTGGCTTTTGGAACATCTGAAGACGTGCCGCTGCGTGCCGACCTTGACGGGGACGGACGCGCAGACATCGCTGTCTTTCGGCCCTCAACGCGAGTGTGGTACGCGATCCGGAGTAGCGACAGTCAGGTGGCAATTACCGAATTTGGCCAACCGGGTGATCAGCCGATACCTGCGGCCGTTAGATAGCCTTTACTTTTTGTGGCGCTCGGCGAGAGTATCGGCGATCTCGCCAAGCGTTACACCTTTTTCGTTTAGCAAGATCATCAGGTGAAAGAGCAGATCAGCTGCCTCACGCTTAAATGCTTCGATGTCCGTATCCTTTGCGGCAATGACCGTTTCAACGGCCTCCTCGCCGACCTTTTGGGCGATGCGGTTGATGCCTTCTTCGAAAAGCGAAGCAACGTAAGAACCTTCGGATGGTTTCGCTCGCCGGTCGGCGATGACCGCCTCAAGCTCAGTAAGAAAAGCGATCTCGGTCGCGCCGTCGCCGACTTCATCTCCGAAGCATGTCACCATTCCCGTGTGACAGGTCGGGCCATGCGGCTTTGCCTGAACGAGCAGCGTGTCGTTGTCACAATCCGGCGTGATGCTTAAAAGTTCAAGATAGTTACCGCTCGTTTCGCCTTTGGTCCAAAGCCCCTGCTTCGAACGCGAATAGAACGTGACCCTTCCGCTCGCCTGGGTTGCGGCAAGCGCTTCACTGTTCATAAAGCCGAGCATCAGGACCCGGCCACTCGCGGCATCTTGGACGATGGCCGGGATAAGGCCATCGGCGTATTTCTGGAAATCGAGATTCATATACGTACCGCGATGCCTCGCATCTGAAGAAATAATTTGAGCTCCGGAATGGCGATCTCGCCAAAGTGAAAGACACTGGCCGCAAGGGCCGCATCCGCATGCCCGGCGACGAAAACGTCGGCGAAGTCATCCATTGAACCGGCCCCGCCGGACGCGATCACCGGGATGCCAGCCGACGTCGATATCTGACGCGTCAGGCCATTTTCAAAACCGGCCTTTGTTCCATCAGCATTCATCGAGGTCAGCAGGATCTCGCCAGCCCCGAGCTCCTCGCCTCGCTTCGCCCATTCTGTAGCATCAAGGTCGGTCGCAATGCGGCCGCCATTAAGGAAAACGCGCCAACCTGCTTCGGTCTGCTTTGCATCGATCGCGAGGACGACGCACTGCGAACCGAAGTTCTCGGCCGCCCGCGTAAGGAGATTCGGGTCGCGGACCGCGGAAGTATTGATCGAGACCTTGTCGGCCCCGGCGTCAAGCATTGCCGCGATATCATCGACCTCCGAGATGCCGCCGCCGACGGTAAAAGGGATATTGATCTCTTTCCCAACACGGCGGACCAGATCGACGAGCGTCTTGCGTTTGTCGTTGGTCGCGGTGATATCAAGAAAGACGAGTTCGTCGGCACCCTCATCGCTGTAACGTGTAGCAAGTTCTACCGGGTCGCCGGCATCGCGAAGGCCAACAAAGTTCGTGCCCTTCACTGTACGGCCATCCTTGACGTCAAGACAGGGGATGATGCGTTTAGCCAGCATATTTTGCAAGCTCCTCGATCGGGATACGGCCCTCGTAGATCGCTTTGCCGATAATCACGCCGCTGCAACCCGCCGCTTCTAACCTTTCGATATCTTCGATCTCAGCGACGCCGCCGCTTGCTATCAGCTTGAGCTCGGGCAACTCGGCGGTGATCTTTTCGTATAGTTCGAGCCCCGGGCCTGCGAGTCCGCCGTCCTTACCTATATCTGTCACAAATGCTTGCGTGATGCCTTCGTCCATCCATGCTCTCAGAAACGAGATAACCTCAAGTTCGGTCTCGGTCTGCCAGCCGTCTATGGCGACGCGGTCATCGCGGGCGTCCGCGCCGAGGAGGATGCGTTCACCTTCGTACTCGGCAAGCCAACGCAAAAATGTCTCTGGTGACCTCGCCGCAACGCTCCCGATGCTTGCCATTGCAGCACCGGCCTCAAAAACGGCTTTGATGTCCTCGTCGTTTTTGATACCGCCGCCGAAGTCGACAGTAAGTCCCGTCGCAGAGGCGATCAGTTCGAGCACGGTCAAGTTGGCAGGATGCCCGACCTTTGCGCCGTCGAGGTCAACGATGTGCAGTCGGGTGACCCCTGAATCCTCGAACCGCTTCGCCATGTCGAGCGGGCTCGCGTCGTAGATCTTCATCGACCTGAAATCGCCTTCCGTCAGTCGCACACAGCGACCGCCAATGATGTCGATAGCCGGAATTACTTCGATCATATGTTCAAAAAGTTCCTCAAGATCTGTTCGCCAATGGCACCCGATCTTTCTGGGTGAAACTGAACAGCGAAAAAGTTCTCGTGCTCAAGGGCAGCGGCAAACTCGACGCCATAATGTGAAAGAGCAATCGCCGAGCTCCCGCTCTCAACATAATATCCGTGAACGAAGTAGACGTAAGAGCCATCGCTTACGCCATCAAAGAGTTTGCCCTTAAGGTCGCCGATCGTGTTCCAGCCCATGTGCGGCACCTTAAGCTCGCCCGCAGGGAATCGCCGAACGCGGAGAGGTACGATCCCAAGACACTCCGTATCATTCTCTTCGGACGAAGAACACAGAAGCTGCATCCCGAGGCAAATGCCCAATACCGGCACGCTAAGCGAGCGGAGAACTTCGTCGAGTCTCCGTTCCTTTAAATAGCGCATTGCAGACGAGGCCTCGCCGACGCCCGGGAAGATCACCTTGTCGGCAGAGGCGAGTTCCTCCGCCGAATCCGTGATCAAGGGCTCGACGCCGAGACGGCCGAGAGCATTCACAACCGACGCCGTGTTGCCGGCATTGTAACGGACGATGGCGACTCTCACAGCACTCCTTTCGTCGACGGAAGCTCACTGCCCTCGCGTCTTACGGCCATCTTGATCGCCCTCGCAAATGCCTTAAAGATCGATTCGATCTTGTGATGTTCGATCGTACCTTCCGCCTTTATGTTGAGGTTGCACCGGGCACCATCGGCAAAGGATTTGAAGAAGTGGAAAAACATCTCGGTCGGCATTTCGCCGATCCTTTCGCGTTTGAACTCCGCGTCCCATTCCGTCCAACTGCGGCCGCCGAAATCGACCGCGACCTGTGCGAGGCAATCGTCCATCGGAAGACAGAAGCCGTATCGTTCGATCCCGCGTTTGTCGCCGAGTGCCTCGGCAAATGCCTCGCCGAGCGTTATAGCAACGTCTTCGATAGTGTGGTGTTCGTCAACCTGCAGGTCGCCGCTAGCTCGAATGTCGAGATCGACCGAACCGTGCTTCGCTATCTGCTCGAGCATGTGGTCGAAGAATGCGATGCCGGTATTCATATCCGCGCGCCCCGAACCATCGAGGTCGAGGGTGACCGTGATGTCCGTCTCCTTCGTCTTACGCGATTTGGAGACACGCCGCGGACGCGAGCGGAGTAGATCGTAGATCTGCTTCCATGTAACGACTGTTTCGGCATTACCTCCAAGCTCCTCAGGCAACGGAAAGTTTTCGTTCTTTATATAGATCGCCTTCGAGCCGAGGTTCTTGGCTAGCTCGACATCCGTCGGCCGGTCGCCGATAACGAAAGAATATGCGAGGTCGTAATCACCCTCGATGTATTTTTTCAGCATCGCGGTGCCCGGCTTTCGCGTCGGGGCGTTTTCGTGCGGGAAAGTGCGATCCACATAAACGTCCGCAAACTCGATGCCCTCACCCGCAAGTGTTTCGAGCATGAAATTTTGGGCGGGCCAGAACGCGGATTCGGGAAAGCTCTCGGTGCCCATGCCATCTTGGTTGGTAACGAGCACAAGGATGAAATCAGTCTCGCGGGCGATCTTTGATAGGTACGTGATCGCTCCCGGAATGAACCGGAGCTTGTCTAGAACATCTACCTGAAAATCTTCAGGCTCGCGGATGATAGTCCCGTCGCGGTCGATAAAAAGAACTCGTTTCATAATCCTCCGAGCAAAATTGGCACGACTTCGTCTGCCGATGCCGCGGCCTCGATCGAGCGAAGAGCATTCATCAGCCGGTCGTTCTCCTCAGGCGTTCCGACCGTGATGCGTAGGCATCCTTCGCATAGCAGGACGCGACTCCGGTCTCGGACGACGATGCCCGAGCTAAGCAATTCACGATAGATCTGTGTCATATCGGTCGTCCGGACAAGCAAAAAGTTGGCATCCGAGGGATAAATGGTTTCTACAATTGAAAGCCGAGAAAGCTCATCCGCAAGCCTTGCGCGTTCGCGGACGGTTTCGGTTACCCAGCTTGCGATCTGGTCAGCCGATGCAAGAGCATTGAGCACGGCTCGCTGAGCGATGCCGCTGACGTTGTATGGCGGCTTGACACGATTCATGAGTTCGATGATCGCCGCGTCGGCAAAGGCCATTCCGACACGCAGTCCCGCCATTCCCCAAGCCTTCGAAAATGTCCGCAACACGACAACGTTCGGCTGCCTTGAGATCTCTGAGATCAGCGATTCCGCATCAGCGAACTCGGCATAAGCTTCATCGACGACGACGATGCCATTGAAACTCTTCGCGATGCGGACAATGTCGTCGCGGTCCACTAGGTTGCCGGTCGGGTTGTTCGGCGAGCAGATGAAGATCAGCTTCGCCCGTGGCCCGACCGAGCCGATTACGGCATCTGCATCCAGCGAGAAATCTCCCCGTAGCGGGACTTCACTTATAGCAACGTCGTTGATCTCCGCCGAGACCCGGTACATTCCATAGGTCGGCGGGCAGATGATGCACTTGTCGCGGCCGGGCTCGCAGAATACTCGAAAAAGCAGATCGATCGCTTCATCGCTGCCGTTGCCGATAAAGATATTCTCCAGCCGGACGGTACGCATCTCGGCAACTCTCTCCTTCAACTCCCTTTGGAGCGGATCGGGATAGCGGTTATATCCCTGGCCGGCGGGCGAGCCGAACGCGTTCTCGTTGGCATCGAGAAATATCTCCGCCTCGCCTTCAAACTCGGACCGCGCCGACGAATACGGCTTGAGCCTGGCGATGTTCGGACGAACTATCTGGTTCAGGTCAAACATCTTTCGCCTCCACGCTCTTACGCCTGACGGCTGCCGCAAAACGGTGTGCCTCAAGCCCCTCGGCGGCCGCCATCGTCTCAACTACCGGAGCGAGATTTTTGATGCCGTCGGCGTCGAGCCGCTGATACGTGATCGTTTTTGTAAAGCTCGCTGTCGAAACCCCGCTGAACGCTCGGGCTGCACCGCCGGTCGGAAGCGTGTGGTTCGTGCCCGAGGCGTAGTCACCCGCGCTTTCGCACGAGTAGTTGCCGATAAAGACCGAGCCCGCATTTGTAATTTGGTGTGCGACATCTTCCGCATCGCGGACGGCGAGGATCAGGTGCTCGGCTGCGTATTCGTTGAGGATCTCAACGCCGGTCTGGATCGAATCGACCAGGATCGCCTTGGAGTTCTCGATCGCCCGCGAGGCGGCCTCTTTTCTAGGAAGCCGGTCGAGCTGTTCGCCTAGCTGTGCGATAGCATCGTCTATCACTTTCCGCGAGATCGAGACGAGAATGACCTGGCTGTCCGGCCCGTGCTCCGCCTGCGAGAGCAGATCTGCGGCGACGAATTTGGGAATGCAAGAATCATCGGCGAACACGGCGACCTCGGACGGGCCGGCCGGCATGTCTATGGCGACGCCGGCTCGCATTACCTGCAACTTTGCTTCGGTCACGAACTGGTTTCCCGGCCCGAAGATTTTGTATACGGCCGGGACTGTTGCTGTGCCATATGCCATTGCACCGATCGCTTGTGCCCCGCCGATCTTGAAAACGCGCCGAACGCCGCAGAGCCGGGCTGCATAGAGCGTCGCAGGGTCTATCTTACCCGACGCATTCGGCGGCGAGCACATTATCACCTCGCCGCAGCCCGCGATCGCCGCCGGGATTGCGAGCATCAGGACTGTTGAGAAAAGCGGCGCACTTCCGGCGGGAACGTAGAGCCCGACCTTATCAATCGGCAGCGTTCGTTTCCAGCATAGGACACCGGGCATCATCTCGATCGGCTGGCTGTCGTCAAAAGCGACCGCATGAAACTTCTCGATATTAGCCTTCGCCGCGGCGATCGCTTTCTTTAAGTCGGCGGAAACGGTCGTTTCGGCTTCGGCAAATTCTTCCTCGGTTACTTCGAATTCCGTTACAGGATACGGATCGAACTGCCGCGAACAGTGGCGGAGAGCTTCATCGCCGCCGCCCCGGACGTCGGCTAAAATATTCGCGACGGTACGCTCAAGAAACTTGGTGTCCATCACTGGCCGTCTAAGAAGTTCGGCCCATTCGTCTCGCTTTGGATATTCAACGATCTTCATAACGTTCACTTGATCATTTGATCGATCGAGAGCACAAGGATGCCCTCCGCTCCGGCCGCCTTCAGGTTCTCCACTACTTCCCAAAAATCGTGCTCGCCTATAACGGAATGCAGCGAGACCCAGCCGGGCTCGGCGAGCGGCATAACGGTCGGGCTTTTTATGCCCGGTAGCAGCGAAGCGATCTCCGCCACTTTCTCATTTGGTGCATTAAGAAGAATATATTTGTTTCGCTCGGCGGCAAGAACGCTTCGTATTCGAAACAGCAACTGATCAAGAAGTGCTGCTTCATCGCCGCCAATACCGCGGCGGGAGATGAGCACCGCCTCCGATCTCATGACGGTCTCGATCTCCCGGAGCCCGTTCGAAAATAGCGTGCTGCCGGAGCTGACAAGGTCGCAGACGGCATCTGCTAGTCCGATCGACGGTGCTATCTCAACCGAGCCGCTGATCTCGTGGATCTCCGCCGTTACAGAATGGGTCGAGAGAAACTCAATGAGAATTCGCGGATAGCTTGTGGCAATACGAAGTCCGCTGAGGTCCGCCGCATCTCTGTATTCGAACGCCTTTGGAACGGCGATCGAAAGACGGCAGCGGCCGAACCCGAGTTTCTCAACAACATCGACCGGCTTGGGACTCTCGGCAAGAATGTTTTCACCGACAATGCCGAGATCTGCGACGCCGTCAGCGACGTAATCCGGGATATCGTCATCCCGCAGGAAGAAAAGCTCGAGCGGGAAGTCTTCCGCTTCGGCACGCAGCTTACCTTGGCCGTTCGAGAAACCGATCCCGCACTTCTTGAGCAGAGCGGTCGAGCCCTCAGCCAATTTGCCTTGTTTTTGTATTGCGATCTTTAATTTCATGATTACAAAATAAAAAACGACGCCTCGGAAATTCCAGTTGAATTTCGCGTCGTCGATATGAAGGTTTAGTTTCGTTACTGAGCTAAAACGAGATTCACATCACGCGCAAATGGTGCACATGATGGTGATGGTTGACGTGGATGTTGGGGCTCGAAAGCTGCATCGCTTTCACTATAAAAGCGCATCCGTCGCCCGAACGCAAGCAGAGGCGAGGGCAGCGTTGTGATAAAATCTTCCGAGTTTATGACGATGGAAAGCGAAGAAGAAAAGGAGCTTATGCAAGCAGTTGGCAAGCGTATTCAGCGGTGCTACGGATGCTTCATAGCCTATCATTTGAAGGATATGTACCTCGGTGAGGACGCGACGTTCTTTTGCGAAAACTGCAAGGACGAGACAATGTTCCACTTTGACGACTTTGCGAAACTAATGGATGCCGCGAAGCTCCGCGAGGCTCAAGAGGAAGGCCATCATCATTGATATTGACTAAAGAATAGTGGACGTAACTCTACACATTACCGCGCCCTATGACAGCCGGTCGGTCGCGGTCGAGAATGAGGTCTCGATCGGCCGGACGGAGCTTGCCGATGTTGTAATTGACGACACCGGACTCTCAAAAAAGAACACGACGTTTTTCGTTGATGATGGCGAGCTCTGGGTTGCGGATGAGGGCTCGACCAACGGCACGTTCGTTAACGGAGCAAAGGTCGAAGGGCGGCCTCGTGTTGTTCGGAGCGGCGACGAGGTGACGCTCGGGAGCGGCACAACGATCCGCGTCGAGATCGCAGGTGCGGCCATTTCTGCCGTGAGTCCGGCTGCCGAGGTGCGACAAACGCCGCCTGCCGAACCGGTCTTTCAGGAATCAGGGTCTCCGCCGTCTGCCCCGCCGGCCAAGAGCGGTGTACCGATGATGCTCGTAGCTTCGGGCATTTTCACTTTTATCATCTTACTTTTTGGCGGGGCCGCCTTACTTTTTATAGCGCCGTGGGAAGAACCGGGCCCGACACGTCCGGGAGGCGGTTCGCGTGTAACGGCATCGGCCCTTATTCCGGTCCGCGTCATCGATCCGCTTGGCGGCGAGGACGAGAACGATCTCGACGATCTGATCTCTTCTTGGGAGGTTGCCGAGGACGAACTTGTTGCTTCAGACGTTTCGGACATCAAGGTCGTATCCCCTGAAGCTGAAGAAGCTGAGCTGAACGTTTCGGCTACGTTTCTGGCCGACCGTCAGCGGCTTGCGCTTGAGGGCCGCCCGCCCGTCAATATCAATCCGCCTGGGCTCAATGTGCCGAAAGAGCTTAGAGGCGACGGTGTGATAAAGCAGAAGCGAAAGCTGGCGGAAATGAGAAGCGGTGGCTACCGCCAGCCACTGGATTTTGCCGATCTTGCCGAAAAGCGCATGAGCCGCGAGTTTTTAGAGATGCCGATGGCGAAGGAAAGTTATTACCTCGATGTAGGTGGTTCGGCCCAGGACAAGCAGTTCTCATCTTTCAGCTTCAGCGAAGGAGTTTCGGAAATAGTCCCCGGCCATCCGAAATATGAAACGCTCAAACGGCTCGCGGACAACTTTGCCGGACAGAAATACGACCTCAACATTGCGGGCGATAGAAAACAGATTCGGCGGCGACTCCTCCGAATGTTTCAGCCGCCCGCAAAGCCGATCCTGGAAGAGCTTGCCCTTGCGTATTTTCAACAGTACAAACGTCCTCTTCGCGTGACCTCGCTCACGCGCTCGATGGATTATCAGATCCTTTTGAATCAGGGAAACGCCAATTCTTTTGTGGTTCGTGGCGAGGGATCGCTCCCGCCGCACACTTCGGGAGCCGCCTTCGACCTCGCCCGCAAGCATATGCCTGTGGACGAACAGAATTTCCTGATGCAGAAGATGGCCGAGATGGAGCAAGCGGGACGACTCGATGCCCTGATCGAATACGGCGTCAATTCCTGCTTCCACGTCTTCATTTATCATGACGGGAAGCCGCCTAATGCGCTGAACCTTTACGAGAATCAGTACGAGAACTTTCCATTCCTGACCTCGCTCCGCCGAACCGGCCGTGACGAGGATGAGCACATCCATTAACACGACCCGCGTTGAATATGCCGCAAGCACTTCATAAACTGAATGTGTGGCAGAACCGAGTTTGGACAACAAGCAGACGCTGACCGACCTTGCGAAGCATCTCTCGCGGCTTCCGGCCGATAAGCGTCGGGCGGCGGTTGAGGTCAGTGCTGCGCTTGCGGGCGTTAGCCTTCGCGTCAGCCGTGATTTTGTCGAAGCGGTTCCCAAAGCGGCGAAGCTGCTATCGGCGGAAGACCTCAGAGCCTGGGGCGAGCTCGGCCGCCGCGTTGCGATGGGCAATGCGGATCTCGGGTCAAAGTTTTTTGAAATGGGAGTCGAACGGCTGTCGGCAGTGCCCGCCGCCTCTCGCCAAAACGTTTTTCAGATCTGCACTCGGCAGTTGGTTCTTTCAAGCTCGGTCGCCCTCGAGACCTACAACTTCATTCCGGAGCTCGCCGAGCAGATAAAAGATTCGGACTTTCTTTCCGCAGTGTTGACGCTCGCCGTAGATATTGCAAACCGGTCGGCAAAGCACAGTGCGGAGTTTCTAAAGAGTTCACCTGCGGTCGCGCAAGCGGTCGCAGAGATCGGCAATCGATCCAAGTCGCTCGATAAGGAGATAACCGATGCGATCATCTCGCTTGCCTCGACCTTTGCGGCGCGCACCGGCGGAATGGCTGCCGACCTTTGGGCTCATCTGCCGGATGCACTCGAGGGGCTCGATCGTGACGCAGCTGTTCGGCTCGCAACTCAGGCCGCGAAGATGCTGGAGCACGGCGGGAGCGTAACGCTGCATTTTCTTACGGCCGGAAGCACCGTTTTGAGGACAGATGCCAGGGTATTCGACGATTGGTGCTCGGTGCTCAAGCGGATCGCGCCGCAGGGAAACGCCGTCCATATCGCATTTCTCCGTGCCACGCCGAAATTCTTTTCACAGATCGCCGCCGTCAAGCTCGAGGGCGCCGATGACGGCAGCATCAAGACCGCCGCACTTCGGCGAGTTCTGGGCCGTATCGGCGAGATAGCAGAGACGGATGCCGAGAGCGCTCTCGCTGCATTTCGTTCGTCCGCCGCGACGCTTCGAACGGTTTCTTTGGATCAATTTGAAGAGTGGATCGAAAACGGCCTCGTTCAGTTTCGTGACGAAAGTGTAAAGGCACGGCGAAGCTACTTCGCTCTCGAAACCCGACAATCCAACGACCAGCTTCAGCAGACCCGGTCGGGCCTTCATCTTGAGGCGGTTCAGCACGTGCTGCGGCTATATATCGAGGCGCTTACGGGCCGCGAGGTCGAGATAGCACCGCAATCGGCAATGCCGCAGGAGTCGCGAATCGGCGACGGCAAGACCATTTATCTGCCGAACGCAATAGCAGAATTTGATACAGAGGAAAAAGACTTCCGGCTCTACAAGGTGCTCGCGGCCTATGGTGCCGGGCAGATCGAGTTTGGCACATTTGCAAAGGACACTACCGAACTAAAGGCAGCTTTCACCGACCTAGCCGATCTTTACTCCGCGACCGCTGAACAGATAGACGCATTTTCGCTTGCTGGTTATATCGAGGACGTCCAGAAGGGCGAACGGGCACTGACTGATGAGGAGATAAGCGCTGAGATAAAACGCAAACGGACTGCCCTCCCGAAAAATTCAGACTACCGAGCGGTGCTGAACATTTTTCCCGAGCCGCGGCTCGCACGCAGGGTCTTTACGACGATGGAGAACGCGCGGATCGACGGATTGCTTCGGCGAAACTACCGCGGGCTGAGGAAAGACCTTGACCTGATGCAGGCGTTTCTGCAAAAGAGCCGGCCCTTCATCTTCGACGTGCCCTATCCTCAGGTACCGTTCGAGTTGTTGTTTCAGATAACGCTCTGCGGCGGGGCGACCGATGATGCCCGGAGCTTTTACGGGCAGATCGTATCAGAGATAGAAACCGTGGTGGAGAGCTATGTCCGCGGGACGCATGCAAAAGACGCAAAACCTCCGACGGTCGCTGATTCGCTTTTTGCGACTAGCCGCGTTTATAACCTTTTCCAGAACATTACACCCGAGCAGGTGCAGGAAGCGGAAAGCGAAGAACCGGACGAAAAGAGCGACTTTGCCTATGAAGACAAGCTCGCTGAAGAGGCGATCACCGAGGATAAGGCGAAGCGCGACGAGCGGCCGCAGACGATGCAGGACCTTCGCGACCTTTTCAACGCATGGAACAGCGACGAGGAGGACGGAGAGCCCGACGACCTTCAGGGCTCAGAGGCGTGGTCAAGCAATGAAATGCCGGAGATTCCGCTCGAACCGGGCGACGAGGCGTTTGCCTATGACGAATGGGACCGCGAGCTAAGTGATTATCGCGTCGGGTGGAGCCGTGTTATCGAAAAGCGGGTAAAGCAGGGCGATCGCACATTCGTCGAGCTCGCCCGGTCGCGATATCGCGGAGTGATATCATCCATCAGGCATCAGTTTCAGTTGATGAAACCGGAGAACCTTACGAAGATCAATCGCGAGCTTGATGGCGAAGATTATGACCTTAACGCATTGGTCGATTTTGTCATCGACCGAAAAGCTGACGGTCGGCAGTCCGAAAACATCTATACAAAGCGGCTCCGGCGTCAGCGTGATGTCGCGGTCTCGCTCTTGCTTGACCAATCATCATCGACCGCCCGGACGATCACGCGAAATCCGCTGCAGCCTTACACCTATCCTGGACGCCGGATCATCGAGATAGAAAAAGAGGGCCTTGTGCTCATGAGCGAAGCGCTTGAGGCGGTCGGCGATGTTTACTCGATCAATGGATTTACTAGCGAGGGCCGGCGAAACGTTAAGTTCTATGTAGTCAAGGACTTTGACGAGAAATACTCTGCCGAAACCGAGCGACGTATCGGCGGGATCACTTTTCAAAACAATACTCGACTTGGGGCCGCGATCCGCCACGCCGCACATAAACTGCTCCGGCAGGAGAATCGCACGAAGCTGCTTTTGATCCTTACCGACGGCCGGCCCTACGACCATGACTACGGCGATGCCCGCTACGCCCGCGAGGACGTCCGCGAGGCTCTGATCGAGGCGAAAACGAACGGCATCACGCCCTTTTGCATCACCATCGACCGCGAGTCCGAGGCCGAACTCCGCGACCTCTACGGTGACGTCGGCTACACCATTATCGACGACGTTCTCTCGCTCCCAGAGCGGATGCCGAATATCTACCGGCGGCTGACGAGTTGAAACAGAATGAGCGTTAAAGAACTCGGATTCCAGCAGACACCTCTCGGCGAGCTAACGCTTCGCCAAAGGGCCGAACCGCGATTGGGTGGTTTGGAAGTGTTTGAGGTCAAGCTTGGCGATGAATACTTGATGTCGAGCCTGTTCACCGAGAGCGAACGGCAGCTTGCGACGCTTGGACTCGCACCTCTCACCGGCGATCTCAATGTCGTAATCGGCGGCTTGGGGCTTGGCTATACAGCCGCCGAGGCCTTAAAGGACACGAATGTTTCCAGCCTGGTCGTCATCGATCTCTTTCAGGCCGTTATCGACTGGCACCACGCCGGCCTCGTTCCAAATGGAGAATTGCTCGCGGGTGATCCGCGATGCGAACTCCGCCAGGGTGACTTCTTTGAGCTGGCCCGCACCGGCTTTGATGCCTCGGCACCCGAGCGAAAGTTTGACGCTGTCTTGCTCGACATCGACCATTCCCCTGAGCATCATCTCGACCGCGGCAACGCGTCTCTCTATACCTTTGAGGGGCTTACCTCTGTCAAAGATCAACTAAAACCCAACGGCACCTTTGCCTTTTGGTCAAACGACCGTGCCAGCATTGCCTTCACCGAAAGACTCCGCGAAGTGTTCGCCACCGCTGAGGCCCACGATGTCGAATTCCCAAATCCCTACACCGGAGCAACCTCGGTGAATTCTGTTTACGTCGCCCAAAAGAATGGCCCGCTGAAAAGCTAACCAGCGATGCCTTTCAGCAGCACTCCGACGCCATACGCAAGGCTTGCTGCTAAGGCTCCGACGAAAAGTGTTTCGAGCCCCGAGCGGTACCACGAGTGGGTCGACCAACGGCTCTTGAAAGATCCGATCAGAAAGAATGTAACTCCCGTCATCACACAGGCGACCAAGAACGACGATCCCCACCCGAGAAGATACGGGACGAGCGGAACGAGGCCGCAGACGACGAACGCACTGAACGTGCTCCCGGCGGCGAGCCAGGGCGAGCGTATCTCTGCCGGCAGGCCGTATTCCTCGGTCATCATCGTCTTCACCCAGCGGTTCTTATCGGAGGTGATGAGCTCGACCGCCGTTTCGAGCTCGGTGCCTTCAAAGCCTTTCGCTCGGTAGATCTCGCGGACCTCTTCGCGTTCGCCTTCCGGCTCGAGCTCGATGTGCCGATGCTCGATCTCCTCGATCCGGTGGTAGTCATCTATCTCTGCACGCGTGCCGAGAAAGTTGCTCGCGGCCATCGAAAAGCCGTCCGCAACCAGATTCGCAAATCCGAGGATCAGCACGATCTTGGTCGAAAGCTCGGCACCGGCCACTCCGGAGACAACAGCAAAGGTCGTCACGGCCCCGTCAACTCCGCCATAGATAAAATCCCGGACGTAGTTGTGGCTCGCGCCGGCAATCCGGGCCGCGATCGCCTCTCGGGTGTGTTCGTGTTCCAGGTTCGTCACGTCGCGATGATATTACTCCTTTACCGGCTATCAAAGCCGCTTGGGTCAGATGCTCTCGATCGCACGCCGAAGCATCGCGTTCACATCACCGGCGAATTCATCGAGCTCGTTGCGGCCGGTAACGGACAACATCTTCTTTGCGTCGATGGCCGCAACAACGGTAGCACCGTTTTCCTCATAAACGACAACATTACACGGAAGCAAGAGCCCGAGATCCATATCTTTTCCCAGAGCTTCAAACGCGTACTTTGGATTGCAGGCTCCAAGGATAATGTAATTGCCGAACTCTTTCTCAAGCTTTTCTTTGAACTTGGCCTTAAGGTCGATCTCAGTCAGCACTCCAAAGCCTTCAGTTTTAAGAGCATCTTTTGTTTTTTCCAGAGCCTCGTCAAAGGTAAGTGCGAGCTCGCGTTTAATTCCGTATTCGCTATTGTTGGTCATTACTATCTCCTGTTCCCGCGGGCGCGTAGGCAGCGGCATCCCTTTCATTGTCCTTACGTCGAGACCCGACGTCGCATGCCCCGCGAAGTCAGGTATTGAAGCCGAGTCTCGGCAAAATGACGAGCTGAAGCAGCAGCCACGCCGAGATAAATATTACGATAATTACGAGTCCTTCCATTTCAGTTCACTACGCGAAGATCGTCTCGCGGACGATCATGTAAATGCCCATCACAAGTACGAACCACCCAAATGCGGTCTTGAGCCGGTGTCCGGCGATATACTTGTTGAGCCACGACCCGATGAAAATGCCGGAGACCGACGCAGCTGTAAAGCCGAGCAAGAACGGCCACTCTATCGGCATGCCGGCCTGCAGGTCGCCGGTAAAGCCAAGCAGCGACTTCATCGCTATGATAAAGAGCGACGTTCCGACCGCCCTCTTCATATCCAGCTTGGCAAAAAGCACCAAAGCCGGGATGATCAGAAAACCGCCGCCCGCACCGACAAGGCCGGTCAGCGTTCCGACCCCAGCCCCTTCCGCCAAGATGAGGCCGAAGTGGTGTGATCCATCCGGTTCGATCGCACCTTCAACTGCCGGAGCTTCAACTCCGCCGCGGATCATCGACCACGATGTGGCGATCATGAGCAAGGCGAAGAGCAATAGAAGCCCCGTACCTTTAGAAACACCAAAGTCTGCCGAGCCGATCGTGTCCGGAATAGCCGGCATGATCCAAGCCCTGGTCACATAGACCGCAATGATCGACGGGATGCCGAACAGGAATGCGATCTTAAAATCGACCAGTTTACGGATCGAGTTCTGGATGCCCCCGACGAGGGCGGTCGAACCCACAACGAACAGCGAATACGCTGTCGCAAGAACAGGGTCAACTCCGGCAAGATAAACCAGGACCGGAACGGTTAGAATGCTGCCGCCCGCTCCGATCAATCCGAGCGAAATGCCGATCACGGCCGCGAATATGTAAGCGAGGATGTCCATTATCCGTTTCCGCGTGGGCCTCGTCCCATCCCCGGGCCACGTCCGCCACCTCCACCGCCGCATCGTTGAAACGCCGGCAGGTGGTTTTCCTCGGAAGCCCGCTGCAGCGCCCGATATGTGTCGAGAATGTCCTGCCGTTCGGTCGTCTTGAATAGTCGCGTATAAAG